>CP064993.1:605748-908622 GCA_016699955.1 Candidatus Saccharibacteria bacterium
TTCCTGAAGCCTGTGCTTGCGGTGGCAGCTTCGATCCAAAGTCAGTGACAACCCACGACCGATTCGTGGAAGACATTCCACTACCTGAGCTGACTTCGGACTACCAAGCACTACTGGTAACCAAATACGTTATTAGCAAAGGTCAGTGCAACCGTTGTGGCAAGGTCACCACTGGCAACGACACTGACCTGGGCGGAGCCCAGGTTGCTCTTGGTCCCAATGTCCGACTCCTTGTGTCGCACCTCATTGCTGGTGTTGGTCTCAGCTACGCTCAGGCGGCAAGTCTCATCTTGAGTTTGTATGGACTCACCGTCACGGACGGCGAGATTACCAACATCTTGCGCAAGCAACACCAGACTTGGCTGCCAGCCTACAACCAACTCAAAGCAGACATCCGAGCCGCACCGATTCGTCACTACGATGAAACGCCTTGGAAGATCCAAGCAACAGACAATGCCGGCTACGCTTGGGTCATGAGTGCAGCAAACAGCCCCGAGACGTTGTTTCACTTAGCCACCAGCCGGGGTGCGGCCCATGCCCAGAAGCTGCACGGCATGGACGGCAATGCCGTCCATATCTCCGATGACTACCCAGCCTACCGCACACTACCCGGGTTCCAGCAACTGTGCTGGGTGCATCTGTACCGAGTGATTCGAGACCTCCGCTACAATGCCAACCTCCCGAATGACCAGCTACCTACTGTCACTTGGTGGTACGAACAATTCGTCGCCATTTACCAGGATCTACGGTTGTATCTAGATGAGCCGTACGACGAAGTCATACGGGCTCCCAGGCAGATGAGCTTTGGCAACGCACAAAAGCCTTAGCAGAACAGCCAGCCCCAACCATTGGTGAACCAGACAAGCTGCGTAAGCTCAAAGCCCAACTCCTGCGAGCAGGCCAAGACAAACTATTCGTCTGTTTGCCCAAGGATACGCCCTGTGACAATAACCGAGCCGAACGAGACCTAAGACAGCTCGTTCTGAAGCGCAAGCGATCCTTTGGTAGCAAGACTGAAAAAGGTGCCCAAGCATTAGCTACGGTTCTATCCTTGTGCACCACTACGTGGCGCACTAACCCGAACAGCTACTTTTCTAGCCTCGCTGCGCTCGGCTAGCTAGGGGTGTGAGCAGTTACTAACCCAACTCTTTACCTAAAGAGTAAAAACAGCTATAATGAGCAGTAATCTTCCAGATGGAGTGGTCCAAGTACGTAAGCGCTAGCTACTGATTCTGTAGGAAATACACTTTCAAAGGAGGCATCGTAAGAAAATGCCAAACAATTCAACAATAACAATGGACGACCTGCTGGCAGGTTCTGAGCTAAAACAGCTTGAAACTGGAGACGTGGTTGAAGGAACAATTAGTTCTGTCCGTAAACATCAGGTCTGGATAGACTTGGGGCCGCGCGGTGTCGGGATTGTCATGCGCCGAGAGGTTGGGCATGGCCAGTCGCTCGAAGAAGGATCGCCGGTCACCGTTAGTATAATCGACCCCGAAATGGACGAAGGCTACGCCTTGCTCAGTATGCGCCGAGCGGCCAAAGATCGCGGCTGGGATGAACTCCAGCGCGTGTTTGAAGCCGGCGAGATTATTGAGGTTCAAGCCTACGATGCTAATCGTGGGGGTCTTCTGGTGGAACTGGAAGGTATTCGCGGCTTTTTGCCAGTTTCTCAGTTGGCAGCAGGGCATTATCCTCGTGTAAGTGGGGCAGATAAGGATGAAATCTTACAGAAGCTCAACTCGCTCACCGCTCAACCGCTAAGAGTTCGTATTTTGGACGTTAGTCGTAAAGACAACAAGCTCATTTTTTCCGAAAAAGAAGCCGTCAAAGATGACATGCAAGCTAGGTTTGCTGAACTGAAAGTTGGTGATGAGGTTGAAGGTATTGTGACTGGAGTGATTGACTTTGGTGCATTTATGAACGTGGACGGCATAGAAGGGCTCATTCACATCAGCGAAATCAGCTGGGAGCGCGTTGAGAATCCACGTGACTACGTAAAAGTGGGTGCAACCGTAAAGGCAAAAATTATTGCTATCGACAAAGATCGTCTTAGCCTTAGCCTCAAGCAAATGAGTGAAGACCCTTGGCTGAAGGAAGTTAAATCTTTCAAGAAGGGCGATAAAGTCGAAGGCAAGATTACGCGCATAACACCGTTTGGTGCTTTCGTACAGCTAAGCTCCAGTGTGGAAGCGCTAGTACATGTAAGCGAAATGGGCGACGACGAAAGTGTTGATCCCGAGAAAATTTTCCAGCTTAACGAAAAGAAAACGTTCAAAGTTCTTGATATAGACACTGAAGCACGCAAGATTTCCTTGAGTCTTAAAAGTGTTAAATAAGTCCGCACGCTAAGCGAGAGTGGTCAGAAAGGAGCATACCGAAATGGCAGCACAAATTGAATTGCCAGAAAACGTTACCGTCGGCGAATTGGCGGAAGTGCTTCAGCTGCCCGCGACCCGACTTATAGGCGAGCTTTTTAAGAACGGCATCATCGCTACCATAAATGAACGGCTTGATTTTGATACGGCACAAATAATTGTTGGAGAACTTGGTCTTGATGTAGTCCTTGTGCGCAAAGTCGTTGAGGCTGACTTGCCGCAGCGTAAAAAATATGCGCCTACCGCCAGTTCTGTTGATCGCCCACCCGTTGTTGCGGTTATGGGGCATGTTGACCATGGCAAAACCAGTCTACTCGATGCCATTCGTGGCGCGCAGGTTGCAAAGGGAGAGGCCGGTGGGATCACTCAGCACATTTCAGCCTACCAGATTGAACATAAAAACCGTGCCATCACATTTCTCGACACGCCTGGCCACGAAGCATTTGCCGCCATCCGCCAGCATGGCGCTGATTTGACAGATATTGTCATAATTGTCGTCGCCGCGGACGATGGTGTGAAGCCCCAAACTGTTGAGGCAATACGCTATGCGAAAAATGCTGGGACGAAAATTGTAGTAGCTATAAATAAAATGGACAAAGAGGGTGCAAACACCGGGCTTGTTATGGGTCAGTTGGCCGAACATGGTGTAGTGGCAGACGATAAAGCGTGGGGCGGTGATGTGCCGATGGTTGAGGTTAGTGCCAAAACAGGTAGTGGGCTCGAAAATCTGCTTGATACAGTTTTGCTTGTGGCCGATATAGATGAGCTGAAGGCCGACCCGACCGTTCCCGCCCAGGGCTTAATTATCGAGGCACACATCGAACACGGCCGTGGCCCAATAGCTCACGCGCTGGTTGAGGAGGGGACACTCCAAGCCGGCCAATTTGTTCTTGCGGGTGGTACGTATGCTAAAGTTAGAAACCTCGAATCGACCAGTGGCATACCTATCAAATCCGCCGGCCCCTCTACGCCAGTTGTCATAAGTGGTTTCAAAACATTGCCTGAGTTTGGCGATAAGTTTGAGACAGTGACTCAAGAGCGTGAAGCTCGGGAACGATCCGCAGTGGTTGCTACGGAGCGCGCGCATGGTACAAATCGAAGCGACATGAGCAGTAGCGAGCTTCTACGCATCATAAGCCGCACCGACAAGCTCCAGGAACTGCCTATTATCATTAAAGCAGACGTTCAGGGGTCGCTCACATCTGTTGCGGACAGCCTGAAGAGTATTGGTACGGAAGAAGTCGCCGTTAGAGTCGCAAGCTCCAGTGTGGGCGTTGTAAACGACAATGACATTCATCTTGCTCGCAGCACAGGGGCAATTCTTTACGGTTTCAATACCAGTGTGGCCAATAATATCAAACGCCTCGCAAACCGTGACAAGGTTTCAATACGCCTTTACAACGTCATATACGAGCTGATAGACGACGTAAAGGATGAACTGAGTAAGCTGCTTGCCCCCGAAGTTACCGAAAAAGAAATGGGAACATTACTGCTAAAAGGCGTCTTTAAGACAACCAAAACAGAGATTATATGCGGCGGCGAAGTACAAAGCGGTAAGCTTACTGTGCCGGCTTTAGTACGTTTGAAAAGGGGTAAAGAACAGATTGGCTTGGCCACTTTGAAAGGTTTAAAGCGCGGACCCAATGCAGCGAACGATCTGGTAGAAGGTGAATTAGGCGGGCTTGAACTAGAAACCACTAGTCGTGTTGAATTACAACTTGGCGATAAACTTGAATTTTACGTTGTAGAGACGAAGGAAAGGACGTTATAATACAGTCATGTTAAAGCTTGATAACAATCTCTTAGCAGAACTTGGTCTGGGTAGCTTGCCTGAAGATCAGAAGAAGGCTATGCTACAGCACATTTATGAAACTCTTGAGCTTCGTGTCGGCACCCAGCTGGCAAACCAAATGACTGATAAACAACTTGAAGAGTTCGAGCGCTTTATAGATGCTGGCGGCGACCAAAATCAAGCGCAAGCGCTTCAGTGGCTTGAGTCCAACCTGCCTAACTACAAACAGGTTGTAAATGATGTGTTTGAGGCTTTGAAAGTTGAGATCAAAGGCATGGCGCCGCAAATTGTAGCTACAGCCCAGCAACAACCAGCCGTGGGACAGCCCCAAGATGCTTCGCAGCAGGCCTATACGCAGCCCTACCAACAGCCACAAGTCGCCCAAGCTTCGCAGCCCTCAGCGACGACGCAAAGCTATACCGTTGTCGAACCTACAGCAGATGAGCAAAAAACCATCCAGCTTTACCTTGAGAATAATTATCAAGACGTTGCGATGGTCGTTGACAGTAATGGTCAGCGCCTGCTCCGTTCCCGCGCCCCGCTTGACTCTAACCCCACCTACAAATCACTTTAGAAAATCTGTAAATCCAGATGTCTCGAGCTTCCCACCCCTGAACACTACTTCGTTTTCGCTCGTTAGGGATTGAAGCCGCTAACAGCGGTGTTTAATTGAGCTGGGTTAATTAGAGTAATCAAGATTGAGGCAAGCCGGTGTAGGGCTTACCAAATGTTTGCTTGGTGGAGTATGGCGGAGTCGAACCGCCGACCTCGGCAATGCGAATGCCGCGCTCTAGCCAACTGAGCTAATACCCCAATCGGTGTCAGTATACCAGCAGTTTATCTCGGGTTAAAGCAGTCTTCCATAACCGGCTAAAAACGCGCTGGCGGGCATGGCGGTTTTGCCGGCAGGTATGAGTGTGTCAACGACAAGGATGCCGTCCGCCGTCTGCAGGCATAGTTGTTTGTCGGCAACAAACGTTGCTTTATTATCAACGTTTTCTAAGGAGTTATTTGCGACATGAGCGGCAGTAATGACTACATCTTTTCCTGCTATGGCCGTACGGCTCCCTGGCCACCCAATGTATGCGCGGACCTCACGTTCGAGTTGCACGGCTGGTTTCTGCAAGTCAATTACGCCGTCCTGTTTACTGATGCGTTTGTCGTATGTTGCGTTGGCTTCCTTTTGGGGCACAGGCTTGATTTCGCCGTTTAGTATACCTGGCAAAAGCTGTCGCAATCTATCCGATCCAATGTTTAGTAAAGCACTGGCAAGTGTTAGTTTTGATTCATCTCCATTCAGTTTTAGCTCGCTCAAATCAAAGAGTGGCCCTGCGTCCATTGTTGCTGAAAGTAGCATAAGACAAACGCCAGTTGTTGGATCGCCGCTAAGCAGGGTACTCTCAATAGGAGTTGATCCTCGGTGCTTAGGTAACAAAGATGGATGAACATTGATGATACCCCACGGGAATATGTCAATAATATTCTGGGGAATAAGCTGCCCAAAAGCTACCAGCACACCTATTGCAGCATTGAATGCGACGAGCTCCGGGGTTATATCGGCAATCTTATGTGGCTTAAAAACAGGAATATCATGCTCAACAGCGATTGTTTCCACGGCAAAGTGTCTCAGTTTTCGAGAACGGGACTCGTTATCATTGAGTACTACGGCAGCAACATCGTAGCCATTACCGAGTAGCATCCGTAGAATGGGCGCATCTGAATTAACGCCAGTGGCAATACATTCATTACCAAAATAAATGATTCGCTTGTTAGTCCCAGAGGTCGGCATTGTTTTTTATGTCTTTCTCATAGTCTTTTGGCTCCAATTTACCTTCGCTAGTTAGGGTAAAAAATGCCTTCTCATCATTTTTGATATGGTCTATAAACACGATGCCGTTTGTGTGGTCTATTTCGTGCTGAAATACCCGGGCCAAAAACCCCTCGACCGTAAGGCGCACTTCTTTACCGTTGAGACCGAGTGCTTTTACGCGAACCTTGCTGTGCCGTGGTACTAGGCCGTATACATTTTTTATACTTAGGCAGCCCTCGTAGTCGGCAATAATCTCGCCTTCATACTTAGTAATTTCTGGGTTGATAAAGACCTGGAATGTCCGATCGGTTTTGTCATCAAAGTTATTGCGTATGACAACGGCACGCCACAGCTCGTCAATTTGCACAGCCGCAAGAGCCACGCCAACTTCATGATCACGTCCATCCTCCCATTCGAGTGTTGCCGCTTGCATGTTAGCTATTAGCTGTCTAACTTCGTCACCCACAAATCCAATTTTTTTACTTCTTTCTCGTAAGTGCGAGTTTGGAAGTGTAATAAGAGTTTTGTTCATGCGCCCTAGTATATCAGATGATAGCCGTGGGGGTGCCTTGCAACTGCGGCGGATAGTGGTGCGGTGCCGCACCACCCTAGCTAAGATTCTACTGCGGTGACAGGGGGCTATAGTAAATTAACTGGGTCGAGATCGTGAGTCCAGCCACTTGGAAGGCTGGACGCTATATCGACGAGAACTTGGCGGGATGTACTTTTTACGATGAGCTGCCACTTGTATTTGCCACTTTCCCTAGGATGGAAAGCTGGAGACGGTCCTTCAACGTTTAACTTGGGATGGTCTTTCTGTATCTGTCCGCTTAACTTCATTGCTGTTTTTTCAGCCGAGCCGTTGGTTGCGCGTAGGCAGGTCAGTTTGAGTAGGTATACAAAAGGAGGGAACTTAAATGATTTTCGCTCGGCGAGTTCAGATTCATAAAAAGTAGACCAGTTTTTATGGATGGCTGCTTGTAGTGTGGGGTGGTTGGGGTTGTAGCTTTGTATGACAACTGTACCATCGCCGTGTCCACGGGCGGTTCGGCCAAAAACTTGTGTGAGAAGTTGAAACGTTCGTTCATTCGCCGTGTAGTCGGGTATGAGCAGGCTGGCATCGGCATTAAGTACGCCTACGACGGTGAGCTTGGGCAAATCAAGGCCTTTCGTAATCATTTGGGTGCCGATGATGATGTCTACATCGCCGGCTTGCAAAGTATCAAGCTGGGTCTCAAGCTGCTCGGCTTTTGCGGTGTCGGTGTCAAAGCGGCTCACTCTGGCCTGCGGGAATAGTCGTTTCACTTCTGCCACAACAGCTTTAGTGCCGATGGTTTTGAGTACAATATCAGTTTCGCCGCATTCGGGGCAGCTACTGGGGAGTGGCCGTGTGCGGCCGCAAATGTGGCAGCGCATAGCGTGATGGTCGCCGTGGTAGGTAAGTGAGAGGTCGCAGTTATTACACAAAGCTCTCCAGCCACAAGCAGCACATAGCACTGCTCCAGCCGTTCCCCGACGATTCAGGAAAAGCATGCTTTGGTTGCCGGTTTCAAGCGCATGTTGCAGTGCCTGCAGGAGCGGAGTCGATAGAATAGGGCTTCGTGTGAGTACGCTTCGGTCGCGCAGGTCGACTACCAAAGTTTCTGTCTCGGCTGTACGCTGAACGGCAAGCTCATGCAAAGATACGAGCGGCCGATTCTTAGCAGCTGCAAGGTAGTAATCTTCTACACTCGGGGTTGCGGATCCGCTGACCAGACAGGCGCCGTGTAACTGTGCGAGCTTGGCGGCAACTCGCTCTGTCCGGTAATGTGGTGCAGATTCGCTTTTGTATGCTTGATCGTGTGACTCGTCTATAACAATGAGACCAAGTTTCTGTACGGGTGCAAACAGTGCGGAGCGAGGGCCAATGACGACGACGGGTTTGTCGCTGCCGAGGATTTTGTACCAACTGTTTCGTCGCTGCGCGACTGTTTGCCGGGAATGCATTACGTGTACGCTGCCCGGGAATGAGCCTTCAAAAGTCCCGACTAGCTGAGCGGTAAGACCAATTTCTGGCGTGAGCACGATAGCGGACTTACCAGCTCCAAGTGATCGTTTTGCTAGCTCTACATACAACCGCGTCTTACCACTGCCAGTGATGCCGTGCAAGAGGTGGTAGCCAGAGGAGCCAATGTTTTTCAAGGCTTCGACTTGCGGGGGCGTGAGGGTGGGTAGCTTTTTGGAATGTGGAACAAGAGGTTCTGGGTGTGTGAGTGATTTTGCGCTCGGTGCGGGGGCGTTCGCCGTCTTCACAAAAGCGGTTGTGGGCGGCAGAAATTGGCGGATAACCGCACCAAAGGACGAAGGATAATACCCATAGAGCCAGTCAATTAGTTGGAGCGCCGCAGTAGGTAGCGGCTGGGCAGGTGCGGCGGCGGCAACGGGCTTGGCCGTAAATGTCGGCTCTGGTACTCGCCTAAAAACAATGCCGAGCACAGAGCGGTTACGCAAAGCAATTCTTACAACGGAACCTGGCAATAGCTCAGCGTCCGACGAATAGGTCAGGGCACTTTTGCCATGGTACTGCATATCCCCAACTAACACTTCATAATACCGCACCCCTACAGTATAGCCTGCTTCGTTTGCGTCAGGGACGGACCCTGACGCGTACAAAAAGCAAACACTGCGTCAGGTTTGCGTCAGGGTCCGTCCTTGACGCAGGTTGCCGGAGAGAGGAAAAAAGTTGTTGAAATACTAGACAAACGTTGTTATTATAGATGTACTACGTTGTCGTTCCGACAATATAAAGGCTTATGTAAAGGTAAGGGTACGGGGATTATGCTAGACGTTTTCATCACCAGCCGAGTGCGCCGCAAGATTATTGTAATCTATGCCAAATATCCTGACTTCAAAACGCACGTACGTGGGCTAGCAAAGCTTATCAAGGAAGACGCCGGTAACATTCAGCGTGAGCTAAAGCGTCTTGAAAAAGCTGGTTTTCTCATGAGTGAAAAGCAGGGCAACACGAAGATATACCACACAAACAAGCAGTTCATCATCTTCAAAGAGCTTCAGTCTATTGTACTCAAAAGCCAGCGCACCCAGCAAAAACGCCATGTCAGCTAAAGCGGCTAAGTGCTACAGCCTAACAAGTTTTGCATAGCTCGGAGGACTAGCCCACGATATATTTGACAAAATGGTGTGTAGCTGATATACTATAAATAGTAAGGAGATCGCTGTATGCAAAATAATGGAATCACGGTGCGGGAACTGCCTTTATCAGAGGTATTACGTGGCCCGGACGATTTATTACGAACCGCGGGAAGAATGACTATGGATACTATAGGTGTGTATGGAAAATTAGCAGAACTAGGTGTTGCCGGCACATCGAGATGATTTGAACAATCACCTGGTGCATTAGAAGCAAGTGACGACTAAGGAAGTCTTGGGTGAAGTGTGGACACGCTACCCTGTTACGCCAGCTTCTTCCGCCAAAAGCGCGGCCAACTTACATCGTCGGCGCTGATGGGCAGCTTCATCCAGGGCGGGCAGGCTCCAGAGGGGGCGCCGGGGGGCAGTGTTTCCCGACGCCGTATAAGGGCGAGGTTTTAATCACTTGTCTTCTAGTATTATTCAGTGTTATACTCCTACGGTTATGATAGAAGTTACAAGAAAAGACGGGAAAGAAAGCGCCGAAAACTTGGTGCGTCGGTTTAATCGCCGTGTGCAACAGTCGGGACTTGTTATCGCCGTTAAAGCAGGCCAATATTTTGAAAAGCCACTGAGCAAGCGTGAGCGTCGCAGCAAGGCGATCATTCGTAATCAGCGTAAGGCTATCAAGCTGAAAAAAATTAAGCTTGGCCAAAAGTAATAATCAGTTCTGATGGGTAGCATAAAACAGCGTCTCCAAGATGATGTGAAATCTGCCATGTTGGCTGGTGATTCTTTGCGTTTGGAGTGTTTGCGAGGCTTAAAAAGTGTCATATTGTATGCTGAGGTGGCAGCGGGCAAACGCGAAAATGGTTTGGATGACGATGAAATTCTAACGCTTTTTGCCAAGGAATCAAAAAAGCGCCAGGAGAGCTCAGATCTGTATGTACAAGGCGGTTCACAAGAACGGGCTGATAAAGAGTTGGCCGAAAAAGCAATTATCGAAGAGTACCTGCCTACGCAATTGAGTCAAACCGAGCTTGAGGCAATTATCGATGAAATTGTTTTCCAGGTAAAACCAGATGGGCTGCAACAGATGGGTCAAGTCATTGGCCAAGTGAAATCACAAGTCGGCAACACTGCCGATGGGTCAATAATAGCGGCGCTTGTTAAGGAAAGGTTGCAACCATGAAATCAGTAATAATGAACTTCCAACTACCGGTAACATTACTGGAGGATAATCAATGATTTTGCTGATGGGTCCGGCCGGCGCGGGTAAAAGCCTTCAGGGGCACAAACTGGCCGATGAGCACGGATACGCGTATATCTCGACTGGAGAAATCTTCCGTCTGTTCCTCACCGGTCACCGGCGTGCGGCTATGCTTGAGGGGAAACTGATGGGCGACCACGAAACAATTGATATGATGGATAAGGTATTTGACATTGTCGACACCAAAGATGAATTTATACTCGATGGCTTCCCTCGTACTGCTGAGCAGGTGACGTGGCTGATGAAACAGGCCGAAAAAGGTCGCTTTGACCGACCAATTGTTGTACATATGGATGTTAGCGAGAAGGAAACGCGTGATCGTTTAGCTAAACGCGGGCGTCCAGATGATACACCTGATTCGATTACCGAACGTTACAAGCTTTATGCCAGTAAGACCCAGCCAATATTACAGCAGTTTCGCGATAGTGGTGTCGAAGTTTTAGACGTTGACGCCGATGGTACCCCAACCAAAGTATATAAAAATATCATCACTGCGCTTGGTCTTCCTGCCAAGTTTGATTAGACTTACGGCATGAATATTGTGTGAAAGGTTATACCTCGCACAAATTCTGCGAGGTATAACCTTTCACACGGGAACTTAGGGTATAATTTTGCCAAGAGGATACGTAATATGCAATCAAAAACTTCAGCTGAAATAGCGGCAATGCGTCAGAGTGGATATATACTCGGCTCTGTTTTGGAGAAAATCCGGCGTGAAGTACGTATGGGGATGACACCGAAGCAGGTCTCTGCACTTGCAGCCGAGGAGACTGACCGGCTAGGCGGCAAGCCAGCCTTCAAAGGTTTCGAGGGCTACCCAGACATTATCTGCATATCCAACAACAATGAGGTACAGCACAGTATTCCAAATGATACCCCGTTTAAAAACGGTGATGTAGTGAACTTTGATTACGGTGTTGTCTACGACGGCATGATTACTGACGCAGGCATTACCATTTGCATTGGTAGTAAGCCAGATGCGGACGCTGAGCGGTTGCTAAAGGGAACTGAGGCGGCGTTATATGCGGCGATTGATGTAGTGCGGGAAGGTGTACGAGTAGGTGATATATCAGCCACGATTGAAAAAGTGCTAAAGTCGTATAATCTAGGGATAGTGCGTGAGCTGGTGGGCCACGGTGTCGGGCATGAGCTGCATGAAGCACCAGAAATACCGAATTACGGCCATGCCGGCACCGGCCCTACGCTAAAGGCTGGCATGACAATTGCTATTGAGCCCATTACAACCCTTGGAGATTACCGAATTTTTGGTGCGCACGATGGCTGGACGCTCCTTACGGTCGATGGCAGCCGTAGCGCCCAGTTTGAGCACACGCTGCTTGTTACAACAGACGGCTGCGAAATATTGACACAGGTATAGGCTAGCTGACACAAACATCTGCTATTTTCAGACCAAGCACCAGCGGCCATGACAGTTTTCTTATTTAGCAGAGTAAAGATATCAGATGACACACATCCAAGTATGTTCTTTGTTCTGCTTCTGCTAAATGCTACCAGCGACTTGCTAAGTGCCCGTGCCTGATTTGCTTTGCAAAATGAGCGTCAACTAAGAACAAGATCATAACAAATGTTGCGCTCGGGCAAGCTCTAGCGCTATACTGAGAGGCAATATGCGCGAAAATTCAGCTGCTCCCCATTATGTGGGTCTCGATATTGGGACATCGCATGTACGATGCGTGATTGGCACGCGTGACGTCAATGACCCGACAGCTATTTCCGTTATCGGACATGGTATGAGCCCAAATCAAGGCATGCGTAAGGGGGTTATTATGCATGTAGATGAATGTGTCGAGTCTATTGTGCAGGCGGTGACCGAAACAGAGCGGATTTCTGGCGTTCGAATTGAGCACGCGACAGTGAATATGAATGGTGCGCACGTTGCGGGGATGAACTCGCGGGGGACCATTGCTATCAGTAGCCCAAACCGAGAAATTACCGCAGATGATCGCGATCGTGTTGAAGAAGCAGCGGCCATTGTTAAGCTACCGGCTAACCGCGAGATTTTGCAGGTATTTGCCAAGAACTATCGTCTTGACGGACAAGATAATCTGAAAGACCCAGTCGGCATGCACGGTGTGCGCCTAGAGGTAGACTGCCATATTTTGACGGCCGCAACGCCAAACGTACGCAATTTGGATTTGGCGCTCGAAAAAGCTCAGATCCGACCACAGCATCATACGGTATCATCGCTGGCAGCGGCGGAAGCGGTTCTCGACCGCAAGCAGAAAGAAGCTGGCACGGCGGTGCTTGATATTGGCGCTGGCACAACCAACATTGTTGTCATAGAAGACGGTGAGATACAGCATATTGCTGTTATACCCATGGGAGGTACCCATATAACAAACGATTTGGCAATTGGCCTTAAAACAGATCTTGAAGTTGCTGAACAGGTAAAACTAAAACATGTTACTCTTGGTGACACCACAGATAAAACGTACCGAATTATTGTCGAGGGAGCAGGATACACCTTTGAGCAAGCAGAAACGAATATGATTGTCGAAGCCCGGGTAGAAGAACTCCTTGAGTACGTTGACAAAGAGCTCCAAAAAATCCACCGTTCACGTAAGCTGCCAGGCGGAGTCGTGATAGTTGGTGGAAGCGCAGCCCTACCGGGGTTGGCTGAGTTTGCCAAAGAGCGACTGCAACTGCCAGCGCGCATCGGCAAGATACGTGGTTTGGCTGGGCTGGTCGACACAGTAGACGATCCTGCATTTGCGACTGCTACCGGGTTAATGCTACTCGACATCCTACTTGCCCCTTATGTAAACGACCAGATAACTTCGACGCAGGTTTTCAGCGGCGGGGTGTCTTCTGTGTCCAATTTTCTTAAAAAATTCAGACGTTAGAACACGCCTTGTGTTCAGGCTTTTTCCTGATAAGCCATGTTTTTACTCGGCTGCTGACGTGGTGAGTTTTTTTTGTATGCACTGATGGTTGAACTCCCTACCGCGGACGCGTATACTGGTGTTAGTAAGTAAGGCGAGGGAAGAAAGAATATGGCACAGGCAGTTGATCCGGCAATTGAAACATTTGCTCGCATAAAAGTAGTCGGTGTTGGCGGGGCTGGCGGCGCAGCCATAAATCGTATGATAGACGCTGGGGTTGACGGTGTGGAATTCATCGCCATCAATACCGATGCGCAGGCTCTTCATAACTCGAGGGCCGGTACTAAACTACACATTGGTCGTGACACAACACGTGGTCTTGGCGCGGGTGCAGATCCGGCGGTTGGCGAACAGGCTGCTGCCGAATCGCGTGAAGAAATCAAAGCGACGCTAGAAGGCGCAGACATGGTCTTTATCACGATTGGAGCTGGTGGTGGCACAGGAAGCGGCGCCGGGCATATTGTGGCACAAACAGCGAAAGACATGGGCATTCTAGTCATAGGTTTTGCTACGAAACCGTTTGCCTTCGAAGGTGATAAACGGCGACGCAACGCTGATACGGCCATCGATAAACTACGTAACGCAGTCGATACACTCATTATTATCCCTAATGATCGACTATTGCAGACCATTGACCGCGCAACACCTTTACTTGAAGCCTTCAAGGTAGCCGATGACGTATTGCGACAAGGCGTCCAGGGCATCTCTGACCTCATAACGGTGCACGGGCTTATCAATCTTGACTTTGCCGATGTAAAAGCCGTGATGAGCAATGCTGGATCGGCCCTAATGGGTATTGGCCGAGCAAGTGGTGAAAACAGAGCGATTCAGGCCGCACAGCAAGCTATTGAGTCACCCTTACTCGAAGTTTCTATCGATGGTGCGCGGGGTATCCTTTTCAACGTTATTGGTGGACAAGACCTCTCTATGCACGAGATCAATACTGCCGCAGAGGCTATCACGGCGGCTGCCGATCCTGACGCCAACATTATTTTTGGCGCAACAATTAGCCCGGAACTAGAGGGTGAGATAATTATTACTGTCGTGGCGACAGGGTTTGATGCCTCGTACTTCACGAATCGTCAGGCCGTAAGTACTAGTTTGCCCAATCAGGCATCTGATCAAGATAGAGCAATTGCTCAGCCAATAGATTCCGTTACCAAGACAACGGAAACAGACATGGAAGCAATTGACATGTCTATTAAAGAAGATAACGCAGAGCAAACAGACCAAGCCGCGGACTTTTCCAACGAAACGCCCATGCCAAACATTTGGGCTATCCAGCACGATGAAAAAGATTTCGACAAAAAGGATGCAGTGACGTTGCACGAGCCAGTCGTATCTCATGAAGATGAAGATGAGCTCGAGAAACCATCGTTTTTGCGCCGCTTGGCACGTCGACGCTCAAAAGTCGATTCTGAAGATATTGACAAATAACAGGCACAACTGTCTGATTCTGTATTAAATATTACACCGCATTTCTACTTTACCAACCCCACTTATGGGGGTATGATGGTTATGTAAAACGCTATATGTAGCAGGTGGTGTTTCAAAAATTTACTGCTTGCTGTGTAGTCGCACCTTATAAAAACATGAGAGGGCTCGAGAATGAAATGTAGCCAATGCAGCCGCGATGACACGAAGGTAATCGAGAGTCGCGATGTCGCTGAAGGTGAGTCAGTCCGCCGCCGCCGTGCTTGTATGGTTTGCGGGTACCGCTTTACTACTTATGAACGTGTAGAGCGATCCCAGCTTATTGTCGTGAAAAATGACGGTACACGTCAATTGTTCAACCGGCAAAAACTACTTGCGGGGCTTTACCGGGCATGTGAGAAAACGAGCGTTACTAGTATGCAGCTTGATGCACTTGTTCAAAATATTGAGCACGAACTGTATGCTTGTGCCGATAGCGAAGTGCGTTCACGCACCATAGGCGAAATGGTAATGGATCGCCTGAGTGGGCTCGACGAGGTGGCGTACGTTCGCTTCGCAAGCGTTTACCGTCGGTTTAGCGACATAGCGGGTTTTGAGAGGGAACTTTCGAACATACGTGAAAGAAAACAAGAAGCCTTAGATGAGGCATAGCGTGGATTGATTTTCTTACAAAAGTAAGTACAAACATATAAAAAACTAAGTGGAGTTATGCAGGAATGGCATGTGCTTCCAAAGAAAGTGAGGGTAAAAGTATGGGACAGACAACTGATAGTGGAGTAAAGCGGCTTTTTACCACGCCTCGTGCTAAGGCGTACGACGCCATTACGTGGGTGAAGCGTGATTCTGAGCTTAAAAACCCTTTTACCGGTGAGATTGTCTTCGCGCAAAAAGGTGTTGAAATCCCAGAGAGCTGGTCGCTTAACGCGCTTAATATTGTGGCACAAAAATATTTTACAGGTACACCGGGCACGAAAGGGCGCGAGGCTTCGCTGAAACAACTGATTGACCGCGTAGTTGATACTGTTGTACGTCAGGGTCAGCAAGAGGGCTATTTTGATTCTGTCACCGAAGCTGAAACGTACCGGGAAGAGCTCAAGTATGTCCTAGCCACTCAGCGAGCAGCATTCAATAGCCCGGTTTGGTTTAATATTGGCGCACCGGAGAGGGCACAGCAAGCAAGTGCTTGTTTTATCTTGGGCGTCGAAGACACCATGCCAGCAATACTGCAATGGTACACTGACGAAGGAATGATATTCAAGGGTGGTTCGGGTAGCGGTGTCAACATTAGCCCTATTCGTTCAAGTGTTGAACCACTGGGCAAAAGCGCTGGGACAGCAAGTGGTCCACTAAGTTTTATGCGAGGTGCTGATGCGAGCGCCGGCGCAATTAAGAGCGGCGGAAAAACGCGCCGAGCTGCCAAGATGGTTATTCTGAATGTCGACCACCCAGATATAGAAGAGTTTATTTGGTGTAAATCAATTGAAGAGGACAAAGCGCGCGCGCTTCAGGCGGCTGGGTTTGACATGAGCCTTGATGGTAAAGATATTTTCAGCGTCCAGTACCAGAATGCCAATAACTCAGTAAGAGTCACCGACGAATTTATGCAGGCGGTTGAGGCAGACGGCGACTGGGATCTTAAAGCAGTTAGTACTGGCAAAACGGTTCGAACAATCAAAGCCCGTCACATTTTTCGGCAGTTTGCAGAGGCTGCGTGGCAGTGCGCTGATCCTGGTATGCAATTTGACACGGTTATTAACAAATGGCACACAACTCCAAATGTAGGTCGTATAAATGGCTCTAACCCCTGTAGCGAGTACATGCATCTTGATAATTCGGCGTGTAACCTTGCAAGTATTAACTTGCTCCATTACCTGAATGATGACTTTAGCTTCGATGTTGAAAGCTTCAAGCATACCGTTGAGCTTATGTTTACCGCTCAAGAAATTCTCGTTGGCTATAGTTCGTATCCAACCGAGCGTATTACAAAAAATGCTCGGGCCTACCGCGAGCTAGGAATTGGGTATGCGAACCTGGGCGCGTTGCTTATGGCTCAAGGCTTGCCTTATGACAGTGACGAAGGGCGCGCACAGGCAGCAGCAATAACGGCCATTCTGACTGGCCACAGCTACGCTACGAGCGCTAAGATGGCTCGTAGGGTTGGACCTTTTACCGGTTTCCACAAAGACCGTGACAACATGTTGAAAGTGCTTCGAATGCACCGTGAGGCCGTAAATCACATTGACGCTAGTCTTGTCTCCGAAGACTTGCTAGACGCGGCTGTTGCAGCCTGGGATGATGCAGTTGAGCTTGGTGAGTTGTACGGTGTACGCAACAGTCAGGCAAGTGTGCTTGCGCCAACTGGTACTATTGGGCTTATGATGGACTGTGATACTACGGGTATCGAACCAGATCTAGGCCTTGTAAAGGTAAAAAAACTGGTCGGCGGTGGCACTATGAGTATAGTTAATCAGACGGTTCCACGAGCCCTCAGGGCGCTTGGCTATAGCGACGAGCAAGTCAATGATATCGTTGCCTACATTGACATCGAAAAAACTATTCTTGGTGCACCTCATCTCAAAAAAGAACACGAACCTGTTTTTGCGTGCTCCATGGGGGATAACTCTATCCATTACCTGGGTCATGTAAAAATGATGGCGGCTGTTCAACCATTTCTATCTGGTGCAATTAGTAAAACCGTAAATATGCCAGAAACGGCAACCGTAGAAGACATAGAACAGCTGCATATAGATTCGTGGAAAATGGGTTTGAAAGCGGTCGCTATTTACCGAGACAACTGTAAGGTGGCGCAGCCGCTAAGTATGGCTAAGAAAGACAGTGATGAAAATAAGGAAGAAGCACCTGTCGCCGCTGTGGCTGTTTCAGATGACGGTAAAATTGTGCTCAAAGGTGCGGTGCGTCGGAAGCTGCCGCGTATCCGGAACAGTCGTACCTACCGTTTTGTTGTCGCCGACCTGGAAGGTTTCTTTACGGTGGGTGAATACCCAGACGGTACTCCTGGTGAGTTATTCATAAGCGTAAGCCGTCAGGGTTCGACGTTGGCTGGTCTAATGGACTCATTTGCTATCAGCGTGAGCCACGGCTTGCAGTACGGCGTGCCACTCAAGAGCTACGTCAAGACACTACGGGGTACAAGCTTTGCGCCATTTGGTATAACGGATGACCCAGATATCCGAACGGCTAGCTCGGTCACGGACTACATTGTCCGCCGGCTTGCACTCGACTATCTGAACTTTGATGATCGTCTTGAACTTGGACTGGCAAGTATTGACGACATGCCTGAAGAACAAACTAGTCTCCTCGAGGGCAGCGCAGAAAAAAACGAAGTAATTACTCACTCTGAAACGACCACGACACAAGTCACTAAGCCTGTTGAGACACAACCCATGGCACCCGTACACGCGGAAGCTACTCAGCATGGTAGGCAAGTTCAGATTAAAGATTCTACGGCTCCACTGTGCTACAACTGCGGAAACCAAACCCAACGAAGTGGTAGCTGCTATGTCTGTACAAGTTGCGGTTCAACGACAGGGTGCTCGTAAGCACGCCAGAGTGTATATAACATAACAAAAAGCGGCCTGATGTTTGCACTGCCCCCCTGTTGTGTCAGCGTCGGTTTCTTAATCGCCCCGCGAACTGTAGCAAGTGTTTTTTAAGAAACGTCGAACTTTGCGTAAGGGGCTTGCTTCTGCTGAGCTGTTCGGAATAGGTACTTAAGTCGAAGTGAGGCAATGCTTACTAATCCTTACGATCGTGCAAAACAGATGGAGCTGCGTTGTGGCATGTTGTGTTTTGTAGGTATGTTCCACGAAAAGGGCGGAAACTTAAGTTGGAATTGATTGTATCCAGAAGTATACTGGGTGTATGAAAGTATTCGTCCTATACAAACCAAACACTGAACATGCGCGTAAGGTTGAAGAGTTTTTGCACGATCTGCGTCGACAGCATGATGTCGACCAATCTAGTCTACAAACTATCGATGTCGACAGCAGAGAGGGCATAGAGCTTTCGAAAATATACGACATTATGATGACGCCAGCCATTGTTGTGACGGACAATGCTGGGGGCTATATTCATAGCTGGGTGGGCGCAGAGCTTCCTCTCATGCGCGATGTCGCCGCGTATTCCCAACAGTAACCGTCCTAAAAAGGTATAAAGCATCTTTTCCCAAATCAAACATAAATCAATAACAATTCTGTTGCAATCGCGACAGGATTGTTATTGATTTGTTTAGGGTAAGTTGGTTGGGAGGAGGGGTATTTTTTGATTTTTTGTTAGTCTCGTATATGATGTATAGGTACATGCGTTTCGCTGGTTGGCGGATGAGCGGCTATCAACCGCGAAGTAGTGGAGAGAACATTTGAGTAATCAAATAACTAGATTCCAACGGTTCGGCTCGTCAGACCGAGTAACTAAGTGCTAAAAGAATCATCTCTTTTAGAAATCGGATGGTACCTCCCGTGATTTCACCCGGGATCCGATATTTAACAGAGGTGATTTTTATTTGGGAGGAAATATGAAGTTTAAGGCAAATACGCGGCGGAAGGCAAGTGAGTACGAGAAGGATCTTGTGCAGCACTGGAAAGAACACAAAACATTTGAGAAGTCGGTTGAACAGCGGCCAAAAGAAGGGGCGTATGTTTTCTACGACGGCCCTCCTTTTTTGACGGGCACGCCCCACCACGGGCATTTGCTGGTTTCGTCGGTCAAGGACGCGGTAGCACGATACCAAACGATGAAGGGCAAGCGAGTCGAGCGGCGTTGGGGCTGGGACTGTCATGGTTTGCCGGCTGAAGTCTTCGTCGAAAAGAAGCTTGGCATAACTAGTAAAAAAGAAATCGGCACCAAAATAAGCATAAGCGATTATGTTAGGGAGTGCCGTGCGGCTATGGTTCAGACCGGCACAGAATGGGAAGATACCATTTATAGACTGGGTCGCTGGGTTGAGTTTAAGGGTGCCTACAAAACCATGGACAATGAGTTTATGGAGTCTGTTTGGTGGGCCTTCAAAAAGCTCTACGAAGAAGGCAAAATTTATGAAGGTGAAAAAATTTTGGTCTATTGCACCAAAGACGCTACGCCCATCAGCAAAAGTGAAGTTGCCATGGAAAACAGCTACCAGCAGGACACTGATCCGAGCGTCTATGTCTATTTCAAAATCGATGATTCCGACGAGTCGTTGCTAGCTTGGACGACGACACCTTGGACACTACCCGCCAACGTGGCAGTGGCAGTACATCCCGATCTAGACTACTCGTTAGTGGAGTATGAGGGGCGAAAATTTTATGTCGCTACGGCAGCGCTCGAGCGAGTGATGGTCGACGACAAGAAAAGTGTATTGGCATACAATGTTGTAAAAAATATACAGGGGTCAGAGCTAGTTGGTAAACGATATCAGCCGCTGTTTGAAAATCGTGGACCCGGGGCTCATCACGTGCTGGCCGCAGATTTTGTAACGGCTGACGATGGTACTGGCATCGTCCACGAAGCGCCTGCTTATGGTGAAGAAGATTACGAGCTGTGCAAGAAACATAGCGTGCCAGTCGTCTCGATCGTAGACGAAAACGGGAATTACACGGAGGGTGATTGGATAGGCCAAAATATATGGGATGTCAACAAAGAAATCGCCAAAACACTAGTTCGGGACGGGCGCGCGCTGCGAATTGAATATATACTGCACGACTACCCTCACTGTCACCGATGCGGTACTAAGCTCATGTATAGGGCGCATCCAAGCTGGTTTATGGACATACAGCTTCAAAAAAATGAAATGCTACAGGCCAACCAAGCGACACGCTGGAAGCCGGATAATCTTAGAACAGGACGTTTTAACAACATTATCGAGTCCGCTCCCGATTGGAATTTGAGCAGAGATCGTTACTGGGCTACACCCATACCTGTTTGGAGAGGTTATCGGCCTGATGGTACGGAGGTTGTGAAAGTCATCGGCTCGTACGAAGAGTTTGAACAATTAACTGGAAAGCGTTGTGATGATTACCATTTACCGAGCGTCATGGACGTCACTTTCATTTGTGATGGGGTAGAGATGAGGCACATAGGTAAAGTCTTGGACTGTTGGTTTGAGAGCGGCAGTATGCCTTTTGCTCAGTTTCACTACCCGTTTGAAAACAAGGAAAAATTTGAGCGTAGTTTTCCGGCAGATTTCATTATCGAAGCAATCGATCAGACCCGTGGATGGTTCTACAGCCTGACTGCCGTAAACGTGGCGCTCTTCGGAAAGTCGCCTTTTAAAAATCTGATTTGTACGGGATTTATAAATGCGGCGGACGGCAAAAAAATGAGCAAAAAACTCAAAAACTACACAGACCCGATGGTGCTGATGGATGCTTTTTCCGTGGATGCTTTTCGTTTTATGATGCTATCGAGCCCGCTACTGGCAGGGGAGGATTTTGCTCTAAAGGACAAAGACGTACAGGATGTGCAGCGAAAGTTGGCAATGATTTGGAACATGTATGACTTTTTTACAATGTATGCCGATGTCGATGGATGGGAATGGGATGGATCTCTCGAAGACCCTCTCAAGGGGTTACATAACCCATTAGACCGTTGGATGGTGTCAAGATTACATCAGATGCAACAACATGTAACGCGTCATATGGATGACTATAATCTTCCTGAGGCAATGAGCGAAGTTTTGCCGTTGCTCGACGATGCAAGCAACTGGTACGTGCGACGGAGTCGCCGACGCTTCTGGAAGAGTGAAGATGATAGCGACAAAAATGACGCGTACCGCACGCTTCATTATGTTCTGGTGCGCCTGAGTATGCTGCTTGCACCCTTTACTCCATTTTTGTCCGAAGAGCTGTACCGGAAACTTACGGGCGGGGAAAGTGTACATTTGCTTGACTGGCCTAAGCAAGGCAGTATTGATGACCAAGTGCTCAGTGATATGGCACATACGCGCATTGTGATTGAACAAGGTTTGGCTGCACGAATGTTTAAATCGGAACACGAAGTTCAAGTGAAAGTACGCCAGCCGCTTGCCACCCTTACTTATGGTGGCGAGCAGCAACTAGGCGAGTTTTACGAGATGACAATTTCAGACGAGGTAAATGTAAGAGAAGTTATTTTTACGTCCGAAGTAAAAATGGCTGTAAGTGTTGACAAAAATATAACACCCGCTTTACAGAGAGAAGGCATGATGCGGGAAGTGGTGCGAGCCGTGCAAAATGCTAGGAAACAAGCCGGGCTTCAGGTGGATGATCGGATTGTACTATGCCTAACGACGACGAATAGCGAATTACAAACAGCAATTCAGGAGCATGAGGTTAGTATCAAGGCAGAGACGCTCGCACAAAGCATTGCAACGCTCGACGAAGCTGACTTTACCAGCATGCTCAGTATTGACGGAATTGATTTGGAAATTGCGCTGGGCAAAGTCTAGATGCATACAAGGCCTACTGTTATTGGTGTCACGCCGGCCTTTGATGAGGGAGTGAAGCTGCCTGCCTCACAGGCTTCACTATACATACGACGTGAGTATACTCAGGTTCTGAACGAAGCTGGGGTGCTGCCGGTCATTCTTTCACCCGATATGCCGGTTGAGTATATTTTAGAGCTTTGTGACGGCTTGGTTATTTCGGGAGGCGAAGATATTCCTGGCGAGGTCTATGGTGGAGAGAAACTGCTAACGGTACCAGAGCCACTAGAACGTGTCATGTGGGAGCGTGTTTTGATTGACAGATTTACCGCGGCTAATAAGCCAATATTGGGTGTTTGCTACGGCATGCAGCTGCTGGCGCTCCACTATGGTGGAAGTTTGTACCAAGATATACATGCGGAAGTTGAACTGAGTATCGAACACGTGGGTGTTACTCACGATGTTTCTATGAAAACCGATTTTTTAGGCCTAAAAAAAGCGCAGACTTACCAGGTTGTATCTCGGCATCATCAGGCGGTAGCGACGTTACCGGACGGTTTTGAGCTCTGTGCAGTCGCACCGGACGGAGTAATCGAAGCGATGCAAAGTGAACGTAGCTTTGGGATACAGTGGCACGCAGAATCTGACAGAAACGGTTCTATACTGTACAGAGAGTTTATTGCACGTTGCGGGTGACTTTACAAACAGGGGTAGGTTTGGTAACATAGAACGGATTAGTACTAAAGGTAAGGAAGACGGAATGAAAAAAGCAGTTATTGCTACCGGCGGCAAACAGTATGTCGTAGCCGAAGGTCAAACACTTTCCATTGAGCGGCTTAAGAGTGATGATAAAACGGTCAGTTTTGACGCCATGATCGTTGTAGACGGTGAAAAGACAATCATTGGTGCTCCGCTCGTAAAAGGTGCTGTGGTAAAAGCGACCGTAGTAGATGCTGAGGCTCGAGCAGACAAGGTAACAGCTATACGCTACAAAGCAAAAAAACGAGTGCATAAGCTGCATGGTCACAAACAGGACCAGACAGTTATACAGATTGACAGCATAGTTTAACCTGAGTTCAAATTAAAAAAGTGTGACTATAAACACTTTTTTCAAGCCAAATGTGTTTTGCCTGTGGATAAGTCCGCAGGAAAATATTAATCGTTGTTAATAATGCAATAATTATTTATTCATTTCGTAAACTTCATAGTGCGATTTTATGTGCAATTAACAGGGGTAAGGAATAAATGTTGCATTAATTACAATCAATGTAGAGTGTTTTTATAGCAAAAATGAACATATTTTTTTGCACACATTTTTTTGTCTTCTCTCTTGAACAACTTCGATTGGAAGTGCATACTTTGGGGCAGGATAAGCCAAAACCAAAAAACAGGCAAAATCCGAAACAAAGATTGATCTCTCAAAATCAAACCGAGAAATCAACACAAACACCTTAAACAAACCAAATGATCAAACAAAAACGCACACAGCTTGCCTTGCTCGCGTGTACCCTCGGTCGGCTACGAACGAGGGGCTTTGTGTTTGTTTTGTCTGTTTTGCTCCTCCTACCCCTGTTTTTCCTCACGCGTGGGTACACAGGCGTAGAACACGCCTATGCCGCCACTTCCGACAACCTGAACTTCCAAGCTCGCCTAGAGAACTCTGCCGGAGCCATCGCTGCCGATGGCTTCTACAACCTCCAGTTCAAGCTCTACGACGCTGCCAGTGGTGGTACCCTCCTCTGGACTGAAACCTACGACTACAACGGTGGTACCCCTGACCGTCGTGTTAGGGTAGCCAACGGCTACGTCACCGTCAACCTAGGCTCTATCACCAGCTTCCCTGGCAGCATGCCCTGGGATCAGCAGCTTTACCTCACCATGAACGTTGGCGGTACTGGCACCTCAGCCTCATGGGACGGAGAAATGAACCCACGCCTCAAACTCACTGCCGTACCCTATGCCTTCAACGCCAAGACAGCCAGTCAGCTTGTTACCACCAGCGGTGTTTTCATCTCCACCCTGGCTATCCAATCCCCGACTGTCGGAAACCAAACCTTCCAAATCCAAAATCAGGGAGCAGCCGGAACCTACAACCTCCTAACCGCACCATCGGGCAGTGATGGCTACATCAAGCTGCAGACTGGGACACCAGGAACCGCTCAGACCGGGCACTTCAACATCTCTGGCACAGGTATAGCTGCCATCTTGCAGGGCTCAACTAGCGTCCTCACCCCCATCCTAGACACTGCCGCCGCTGGCACCCTAACCATTGGCGGTACCAATGCTTCTTCTATTTCTCTGGCAGATGACACCGTCCTGGCTGCCAACAAGACCATCACCATCACAGGCGGCGATACAACTACTCGCAACGGGCTGACTCCAACCGAAGGTATGGTATTCTACGACACTACCACCAAACAACTTCTAATCTACGCCAATGGCAAGTGGCAGGCTGACAGAGAAACGGCTACAAAGATCGTAGCCCCGAGTACTGCTAGCCAAGCCCTGAAAGATGCTGCCGACTATGTCGCAACAGGTAGCGCCGATCAAACCATCATTAACACCGCTCTTACCGCTGCCGCTGGTGGCAAAGTTGTTCTACTCGAAGGAACATTTACTACCAGTGATGCTATCTCCATACCAAACAACACGACACTAGCTGGTAACGGTCGTGGCACCTTAGTTACCTTTAGTAACATTGCAACTCAGAACAAGAACATGATCACCAACACAGATACTACCAATGGTGAAGGCGTGGTTGTCCGTGATCTCCGCCTCGATGGTAACAAAGCCGTCAACACCAGTGGTACTCAGCATGGTATATATATGAACAACGTCGGTTTTGGCTCAAGCGGTGCCGGCATATTGCAAGGACCAACCGTCATTAACACTTGGGTCAACAACTTCCGTTCTACTGGTATCTACTACTACAGCAGCTCAAACGGTACCGTTGCCAACAACAATGTCCTTTACAACGTCGGTGACGGTATCAACATCAACGGGAGTAACCGCGTTACCGTCAGTAACAACACCGTCATGGTGAACTCAGCCTTCGGTATCCGTGTCAGTGGGTCACTGGCTGTTACCGTGAATGCCAACACTATTGCCGGCAATGGCCTTCTGGCTGGCACGAACACCGGTGGTGGTGTCTTGTTTGACGGCAGCAGCTCCAACAACGCCATTACCAACAACAGCCTCCGTGAGAACGGTGCCAGCAGTGGTACGGCCAACAGTAGTATTTACATTGCCACTGCTAGCAATAACAGTATTACTGGTAACTCTATCTACGACTCGGCTGGTACCGGTCAGGGTATCCACATCTACGACGCTGCCTCAGTCTCTAACTACTTTGCCGACAACACCATGGTTGGTACTGGTGCTACTGGCATCATAGACAACGGCACTACTACCATATGGGGTGGTCAAACCAATGCCAGCGGCAACTTCATGATACAGCCAGCTGGAACTATTGAGCTGATGAAGAACACTAACATTGCCGCTAACCAGAACATTACCTTTGCAGCTGGGTCTGGTAACTTCGACCAATCTGCTAGTAGTGGTACCTTTGCTACTGGCACGGGTGCCGTCAGCCTGAACGGAGATACAACTGTAGCTAGTGGTAAGAACCTGACTGTCACCAGTGGCACCACAGCACTAACCGGCACTACCAACATAAACACCTCGGGTGCCGCTGCCACCAGCATCGGTACTGGCACTGGCAATAACACTGTTGGTAACACCACAGGTACTCTCGGCCTGACGGGTAGCACAGTAACAGTTGCTGGTAATACTAGTATTAATACAACAGGTACTAACACAACCACCATAGGCTCTGTCACTGCTGGTGCAGTTAGTATTACTTCCAATGCCCCTAGCAACTTCACCACCAACACAGGTGCCCTCACCCTCACCAGTGCCGCTGCTACCACCTGGAGCACAACAGCCGGTGCTCTAACCCTGCAAGGTGCAGCTGGTGCGACCATTAAGTCTGCTGCTGGTACGACATCTAGTGATGTAACTGTCTCCACTGGCAATGCCAGCGCTGGCGCTAGTGGCAACATCACCATAGATACTGGTACCTACACCAGCGGTACTCCGACTGTGAACATCGGTACTACAGTTGCCGGCGCAGTCACCATCGGCCGAGCTGCTACTACCACTACTATCCAAGGCTCTACCAAAGTAACTCCTCAAGCCTCGGCTAGCACCACACTACTGTGTACTAACGCCGGAGTCATCTCCACCTGTGATGCTGCAGTACTTGCCCCAACTGCTACTAACTTCATCCAGAACCAGACAGCCTCTACCCAAACAGCTGGCTTTAAGATAGATGGCACCGGTACAGCCGGCACATTAGTCGGTACAACAGCTGTCCAAGCACCGCTCTTTGATACTGCTTCGGCCGTAGCCCTAAACATAGGCACTACCAATGCCACCCAGATTAATCTCAACAAGAATGTATCCATTGCTGCTAACCAGAACATTACCTTTGCAGCTGGGTCTGGTAACTTCGACCAATCTGCTAGTAGTGGTACCTTTGCTACTGGCACGGGTGCCGTCAGCCTGAACGGAGATACAACTGTAGCTAGTGGTAAGAACCTGACTGTCACCAGTGGCACCACAGCACTAACCGGCACTACCAACATAAACACCTCGGGTGCCGCTGCCACCAGCATCGGTACTGGCACTGGCAATAACACTGTTGGTAACACCACAGGTACTCTCGGCCTGACTGGTAGCACAGTCACAGTTGCTGGTAATACTAGTATTAATACAACAGGTACTAACACAACCACCATAGGCTCTGTCACTGCTGGTGCAGTTAGTATTACTTCCAATGCCCCTAGCAACTTCACCACCAACACAGGTGCCCTCACCCTCACCAGTGCCGCTGCTACCACCTGGAGCACAACAGCCGGTGCTCTAACCCTGCAAGGTGCAGCTGGTGCGACCATTAAGTCTGCTGCTGGTACGACATCTAGTGATGTAACTGTCTCCACTGGCAATGCCAGCGCTGGCGCTAGTGGCAACATCACCATAGATACTGGTACCTACACCAGCGGTACTCCGACTGTGAACATCGGTACTACAGTTGCCGGCGCAGTCACCATCGGCCGAGCTGCTACTACCACTACTATCCAAGGCTCTACCAAAGTAACTCCTCAAGCCTCGGCTAGCACCACACTACTGTGTACTAACGCCGGAGTCATCTCCACCTGTGATGCTGCAGTACTTGCCCCAACTGCTACTAACTTCATCCAGAACCAAAATGCCGGGGCACAGGCTACCAGTAACTTCTGGATTAGTGGTACGGGTAGGGCAAACACTAGCTTCCTGACCCCCACTCTTGACACCGCCACCGGTGTTGCCCTAAACATCGGCAATACCAATGCGACCAGCATTGTTATAGGTCAAGCGAGTACCACTGCCAGCGTCAAGAGCACCCTTTCACTCGATGGCACCGCTTTAAATAATGTACGGCTGTCTTTGTCTGGAACGCTCAGCGCTAGTAACACCTCAGCTATATATGGCATCCAGAATCAGATGAACTTCAGCCCAACCGGCGGCTCTCTAAGTAGCCTGTACGGCTTTATCAATCTTCCGACTATATCAGGCAGTAACTATGCAATCGGCGACGTCTACGCCGCCTTTAACCGCATTGATACGACAGCCGGCTACACCGGTCAGATAACCAATGGGTATGGTCTGCGAATTGATGCCCCAAGTCTTGCCGGTAGTCCTGGTGCAGGCGTAGCCAAGATTTTAAACTACACAGGTATCTACGTAAATGGTACTAGTAATGGTGGCAACACAAGTAACACAATCAGTAACTACGGTATACGGCTTCCGGGCAGTTCTGCTACAGCTGGTGCTGGTGGTATACTCAACAACTACACTGCTCACATCACTGTTCCAACAGGCGGGGCCACAGGAACAACCAGCAACTACGGCCTTTATTTGACAGGCGCTGGTGGTGCCGCAACGACAAACTACGCCATCTACAATAGTTCTACCGCCGCCAACTACCTCCAGGGCAACACCAGTATTGGAACAGCCAGTAACCCAAATGGCTACGTCCTCAACGTCCAAGGCACAGTAGGCGCAAGCGGTGGGGCTATAAACCTAAACGTTAGTAGCAACTATGCAGTCAACATAGGCACTGGCACAACTAACGTAGCCGTGACCATTGGTAACACTGCCAACACAACAAACTTTGGCTCACGCACAATCAATATCGGTACGGCTGGTGCAACGAATACAGTTCAGGGGGCAGCACAAACGGCAGCCAATACGACTGGCGATCAGCTAACCATTAAGGGCAGTGCTGGTCTGGGGAGTGGTAACGGTGGTACCCTACTCCTGTCGGGTGGAGATGCTGGCGGTACCGGAAAGATGGGTCTTGTTAGCTTGAATCCAACTGCATTTGCAGCATCTTCTACGGTCACACTTTCGGCCACTAACTCTTTGAATACATTGCTTACAAACGGCACAAACAACTACGGAACAGTTCCAGTCAATGCCACTGGTACAGGCTATGTATTGACGGTTGATTTGCCTACAGTGACAACTGTTGGTCGTATTTTGTACATCACCGCTGTCAATGGCAGCTCCGACTTTACGCTGTCGCTAGCGGGCACCTCAGTTAGCATCAGCATGAAGGCGAATAGTACCGCGACTTTGGTGTACAACGGTACCGGCTGGACAGCAGCTGGTGCCAGTAGCTCAACCGACCTTCAGGCCGCTTACAACAATACCCTCACTAGCGCTGGTGGTGCAGAGCTGGTCTTGAATGCACCTGGCGGAGCTGCCGACGGTTTGACTATTCGTAATAACGGCACGACACCGCTCTCTGGAGGCCTCCTAGAAGTCCAAACAGCTGTTGGTACCAACCTGTTCAGTGTTAATAGCTACGGTACCGAGCTGGCGAGCAACGGTGGTGCGGAAACGGCTGGAGGGTCAAGCATAACCTTCCCGGCAAGTACATGGTCGGCGCAGAGCACAGCAACGGTTAGCCGCACGGTGACCAGTGGTGAATACCAGACGGGTCAGGCAGGTGTGAAAGTTGTAACGACCGGTATATCTCAAGGTGCCAAGAACCAGCTATCGGGTAATCCTGTTACTGGCTCTGTTACGTATACTGTCTCGTTCACTGCCGCTTCGAGTACGGCGGGTCAGAACACAACACCGATAGAGGTCATCTATTCTCCAGACAACGGCACGACTATGACGAACACGTGTCAAGGCTTTGGCGGTGGTTACACAACCTCACGGCCCATCTCAAACTACACGAGCTACAACTGGACGAAAGTTACCTGTACGGTAACCACCACTGCGACCGCAGTGACCACACCACTACTCATAATCCGTCAGACAGATGCGACTTCGCGCACGTTTTACATAGACAACCTCAGTTTCATCCGCAATGACTCCACGACTCGCCCTGCAAACGTTCAAATCGGGGGTGGTAACACAGGTGGTCAAGTCACTCTCTTTACCTTTGACCGCTCGAGTACAGCCCCACTTGTCTCTGGAAGTGATGACCGCTATCTGGGCTCAATGTACTACGACACAACCCTCGGAAACATTCAGTGTTACGAGGCTGACGGATGGGGCGCCTGCGGTAGCGCCCCAGACAACATCATTACGCTTACACCGGAGTACTCAAACGCTGTACTTAGCGCTCCGGGTACCATGGGAGGAACGTTTACTGCGACTGGCGTAGGTACGCTGACGGCCGATTTCTGTTCGAACGAAAACACCGTCCTCCAAGTCAACACCGGCTTCTGCGCGAACCACGTATCTCGCAACTACTACCGCTGGACTTCACCTCAGGCAACGGCACAAACCTACAGTATTTATGTCTCGTACAAATTGCCGAGCACCTTCAAAACGTTCTACGACGACAACACTATCAAGCTGACTGGTTTACGTGACCACGCAACGAACTCGACTGCCGCTCTCAGTGTATTCAGAAGTACTGGTAGTGCTGTGACTCAGTGTGGGTCAACCACAACCGTGACGACAGCGACCAGTTCATGGACAACAACTAGCTTGACGGGCAACGAAACAGGGTGTGGTTTTGCCGCTGGTGATGTTGTGCTGTTCAAAATAAATGTGACGGCACAGAGTAACGCCAACGTGTACGTTGAAAACCTAGAGTTCAGGTATACCAATAAGTAAGGGAAGAAGTAGATATAAGAGATAAGAGATATGAGTTAAGAGATAAGAAAGAAAAGGAAAACAAATGAACAACTATCAAACAACAATACCACCTCCAACCAAGTCTTCTATACGGGCGGGACCGTGTAGAAGGCTGGAAGACCGAGAACTCCACGCCCCAAAATCAAAACAAAATTCAAAACCTTTAAAACCAAACAAACATATACAAAAGGAATTAATATGAAAAAGGATCGAAAGAGGCAAGATGATCGAGTCCTGAAGCGACTGCCGCAAAATGAGCGGCGGAAGCAGGTTCGACTGCGGCGGCAGATACAAAGCGACCCATTGTTTGCACTGGCTTAGTCAGACCCCTACGGGGTTAGCTCCTCCTCGTTATTGTCAAATAGTGGCTTTACGGAAAACAAAAACAAAAACTCGCGGTAAAATCCCAGGTGAAAACCCTGGGATTTTACTTGGCCGAGCAAAATGTGGACAAAAAACGTATGGATTTCAGGGGTGGAGTGATACACTGTAAGCAGTAGCGGTAAGGGAAAGTGCGTTTAACGTACGGGAAAAAGTGGAAGACAGAAAAATCCAAGCAATGACGCATGGTTTGTCCGAATCTCAGGGAGGGGCGGCTAATGTTCCTCGTAAAACAGTTACACTGCGTTTGGGGCTTATGCCTCGTGGGATTATTCTGGTTGTTCGTGCTGCGTGGGCTAAGCTGCGGCGTGCAGTGAATAAGCTGGAAAAATACATTCTGCTTAGTTTGCCAAAACCATTGGCACGAAAACTCTACTTTTTACGTCCAAAACGTCGAAAACATCCAGTGCTGGCACGGCTAGGCTGGGGTGCGATGGCGCTTCTGATGCTTTTTGCGGCAAATTCCCAACTGCTGTCGGTGCGACAAAAGGACATAATATACGCGCTTTCACCGCGAGCAGAAGCTTTGCTTGGCAAGGCAAACCAATCATACGAACAAAGTCTTCGTTTAGATTACAAACAAGGCAGCTATCTTTACAACGATGGATATCGCTCGAGCGCAGAAGTGATTTCTCAGGGTACTCCAAAATTTAGTGCCTCATTTAGTCTTGATCCAAAGCAAGGCGTCATGGTTACCGATCCTGCCACGGGTGCAAAACTGACGTTTGTGCCAGAGTTTGCACTGCATGAGCCCCGGCAATCACAAAATCGACTGATCTATCCTGTGGCGGGTAGTACTGCGCAAAAAGTGTATACGGCGCGAGCAGCAAGCATCAAAGAAGATATTATCTTAAATCAATACAGTACGGACTCGATGGAATTTAAATACACACTTAAAACCGATACTGGTACAGAGGCGCGGATGGAATCAGACGGCTCGCTTGGCGTATACGGCGTAAACTCGGCATTGCTTGGGGCGGTTTCGACGGGATCTGAGTCGGATACAAAACTGCTTGAACAGGCGAGGGCAAATGGCGAAAAAAACCGCTTACTCTTCACTCTGCCCGCTCCTTACATACGGGAGTCGGGTAGAAAAACGAGTCAGGCAAAAGCTTGGTATAGCTTGAATAAAGACGTCCTTACGGTGCACGCAACTAACTTACAATCTGCTAACTACCCTCTAACAATCGACCCTACTGTCTATATTGAAACTGCACGGAAGCTCATGAAAGGCAACAACGAAACAAATGTTGACTTTGACGTCGATAACGAACTCATACAAAAAAGCCAGACTACCGGGGCTCGCATTGACTACTGGTCTGACACGACAGAAATGAGTAGCGGTGTTTGGGATCAAGCGATGGCTTCGGCTGGGGGTTTTGTGTACCGCTCGGGTGGTCGTATAGATCCGACCATGCCGTATGTGGCTAGCCAGCAGGCGACCACACAGGCAACAAACAGCCTAAGTTTTACTATGAATATGCCCACGCTGCGTCCAGCAGGTGATTTGTACGTTGCGCTAATTGCAAAAGACGGCGATAACAGAGTATCACCACCTGCTGGATGGACGGAGTATGCCGATTTGCAGCAACACGCAGCGTACTACAAAGAAGGAACAGACCAGGGCGGGGGGAATGAAGCCGCGACATACCAGTGGACGGTTGCAACAACGGCAGAGCAATGGACGGGAATTATTCTGCGGATAAAAAACTTCAATGCCGGCTCACCAGTTAGCGGTACAGCAGGCACTACCAGCGCAGCCTCTGGAATCCCACAGTTTCCGGCTACAACACCTGGACATGATGCAACTTTGGTAATACGGGCAACAGGCTTTGACGAAGATCAACCCAGCGAAGCAACATGGTTACCGCTGGGCCATACCCGCGTTTATTCTGGAACAAGTAGCGACACAGACGCCGTCAACAGCGCTGCCCTTGTCGCGACCACTCTAGATGTTCCGCCGCTGGCGAGCAATAGCACCGCCGCCGCATCTTTGATAAATGACGGGCTAATCAATGATTCTTACGGTGCATCTTCTATTGCTATTCGGCCGGCGACTGTCACAGCAGGGTACCAGAACATGCTCGAATGGGCCCAGGTTAACCCCTCTGCGGGAACAATCGATAGCCCCAATCCGGGAGCCGGTACGTGTAGTGGCTGGTGCACGCAGGCTGTCTATAATTTGCCGGCCAATCGAGTAGGCATGTCGATGTATGCGTACAATGGTTTTCTGTACGCCATTGGCGGGACTACCGACGGTACCGCTGCAAACGCACAGAACACGGTGTGGGTTGCCAAACTAGGTGCTAACGGCGAGCCGCAGTTGTGGCACCCATCTGGCGGCACGCCAACCTATTGGTACGCCTCTACAAACACGCTTCCCGTCGCACTCAGTTATACAGCCATTAGCATTGCCAACAACAGATTATATTTGCTTGGCGGCAGGAACACAGGTGGCACCAGCGTTGACACGGTTCGGGTTGCCGACGTACTGGCAACTGGTGATATTGGGCCCTGGTCGACAACAGGTATGCAAAACTTGCCAGATGTCCGCCACGGTCACAGCGTGCAGTTTTATAATGACGTTATGTACCTTATTGGCGGGAATAGCAGTGGCACACTCCGCAACACTGTGTACTTTAGTAAAATGAACGCCGACGGAACGATGAATTCATGGTCTCAAACAAGCACATTCACGACCGCACGTGCCAGTATGGGTGGCTCCATGACGACTGTTTGGGGTGGGTATGTGTATATGGGTGGGGGATGCTCGGGCTTAACTGGTGCCTATTGCAGTACCATTGCAAGCGATGTCCAGCTAGCGAGTATTAATGCCGATGGTTCACTCGCCGACTGGAACACTATACTGAATCTCAGTAACCAGCGCATTGGGTACAGTCTTGTGGCGTGGCAAAACGGGCTGTACCGTTTTGGTGGCTGTAACCGGCAAAATACGACCACCGGTGTGTGCTATGCGGTACATAGAGATGTTGAATATGGAATAGTCAACCCAGACGGTGATGCGAGCACCGTAAGTAATTCTGAACCAGCCAACACGGGCAACTGTGTTACGCCTAACTTTACCGACTGTGACCTTCCTGGTGGTGGTGATGGTGCAGAGCAGGGCGGGCAAATGAGCAACATGGTAGTGATAAATAACGGATATATTTATGTGATTGGGGGCTGTACGAGCGTTGCCGCTAACAATGTTTGTGAAACTGCCGGAACGGCGGCCTCAAGCGGCAACGTGCTGTACGCTGCCATTGACTCAAGCGGTAACATGACCCGGGTTGGGACATGCGGTGGTACATTTGTGACAAACAGCCTGTGGTGTGTTGACAGTACCAACCGCGTCAATGGTACCACAGGTATTTCGGCGGGAAGCGCAACCGTGTATAACAACGTAATTTACGTGATAGGCGGGACATCTGGCTCTACGTGGAGCAGTACGGTTTATAGAGTATCGCTTAACGCAAATGGCACGCTCACCGGCGCTTGGACGACACAAACTTTTGCAAAACTGGCACTTGGTACGTCCAGGGGATACGCCTTCTCATTTACGCGCAGTAATCCGAATAATGCTGCGACGTACCCCGGAAATCTATATGTGCTGGGCGGCTGCTACATTGCAGGTGGTGGTACCGGGGATGATGGCATTGGCTGTAGCACCTATTTCACTAAGGTGTACAAGTGCAATATTATGACGAGCGGTGCGCTAGAGGAAGCAAACGCCAATGACTGCGACACAGCAGGACAGGTTCAGATAGACGCAGACAATATCAACACCGGCTCTCAAGGACTGGGTCTAATGGCGGGTACGGTGTACGCTAACCGAGTCTATCTGGTTGGGGGTGCTTGCACAGCGGTTACGTCATACGTCAACCCCACGGATCCGTGTGCGTCAGACACATCGCCTGTTATCAACAACAACGCTCAAAGAAAAGAAACCATCTACGCAAAAATCAATGACAGCAACAATATTGTCGATAATGACACAGGGCTATCGGGTGGCTCCTGGAAGTTTACGACTGGTCTCATGAATCCAGTGCGTCGACGCGCGGTGGCGTTTGGTTACAATGGATACATATATTCACTTGCAGGATATAGCGGTACGGCGTCTCTCCAGGACCTTCTATTTGCCAAAATTGATGTCACTACCGGTGATATGGGGTCGTTTGATAGCTCTGGTGTGGTAGTCACACCGCGCTGGGATTTACGTGCTATTGTTGGAAATGGCTATGTCTATGCAATAGGGGGCTGTAGTGTCGGTGCCGCACCAGATGGGTGCACATCTATGCAACCAGAAATCCAGACTTTCCAGCTCTACAACAACGACAGTGGAGCGCCAGTAAACTACACGGCTCTTTCTGACGACACCTTTGCGGCTGATACCGATAGGTGGGGGGCAAGTGCGGCAGTCTTGAACGGTTATGTATATGTCGCCGGCGGCTGTATAAGTGCAACAGACTGTACAAATGCAACGAACAACGTCCAGTATGCTCCCATTAGTGCAAGTGACGGCACCGTTGGCACGTGGGCGAGTGCAACGAACGGCCTGCCAGCAGACCGAACATGGGGTCAGCTGGAGGTTGCTGGCGGTAACCTGTATTACTTGGGTGGGCAAGACGACACTGCCACAAACGAACAGTCAGCGGTGTACTATGCCGGTACGTTTACGCTCGGGGATATTACGGCTGCGTGGGGAACCGCTTCTGGTGGTATAGGTGACACCGCGTCACAGGCTGCTCAGCCCCTGACACGCTTTGGTGCGACCGTCTGGAACGACCGTATTTATGTTGTCGCCGGACTTGATGGCAGCGCGGCAAACACAAACGCGGTATATATAAGTCCGCAGCTCGCCAGCGGGGGAAATATTGCCGCAGATAGTTGGGTGCAAGATGCTGATGTACCAGATGTCGTGCGCCGTGGTAATACTGTCGTTGCCTATGCCAACAACCTCTACAGCGTAGGGGGCAATAATGGTACCCAATATTTCAATGACTCACAATTTACCCAAATCAACAGCGACGGCACTATTGATGCCTGGACGTTTAGTACGAGTCTACCTGGTGCAATTAGTGAGGCAGAGGGTTTTGCGGCGAACGGCTACCTGTATTTAGTAGCCGGACGTTCAGCCGCAAGTACGTGCGCACCGAACACACTGGTTACTCCTATAAGCGCAAATACAACAATTGCGAGCGGTAACAACCCAACCGGAATAGGTGAATGGTACGAGACTAATAAACGTTATACGGGCGACCGGTATGGGTCTGCTGTGGCTTATGTTGGAGGTAAGATTGTAGTTATGGGTGGTGGCTGCACCGCACCGCTTTCCACCGGAAGGCACTTCTATACGTCGGTAAAATCGCAGCCGCAAGTTGCCAAGTATTCCCGTATGATAGATACTGATACTGATGTATTTCCTACAAAATGGCTGGTGAATGGACTCGATAACTCCACCGGTGCACGCTGGTATATGCGCTTTCGAAGCATGACGGATATAGACGGAGACGCAACTGATTGTGTAGTAAATATGACAACGTGGGGTCAGGAAACAAACTTTGGTGTTGTCACGCTAGGCAACCCAGAAACCTTTGTAGCTCGTGATGGTAGCGGCACAAACACAAACTGTGCTCGGTACTATTACTTCTCCTTAAATATCGATAGTTCTCAGGCGTTTGGTTACCCAGAAGACGTCAACCGCGGGCCAACCATCGCTGACTTGAGCTTATTTTTTACCGCAGATCCAAGCAAGCGCCTGCTGCACGGCAAAACTTTTACTGGTGGCGAACAACAACCGCTCGATACGCCGTTCTAACATAAGGAAGACAACATGGACATAGGGAATTTCCGCAAACGAGATGAACCCGACGAGGAGGGGTGGGCAGCCTGGCTTGGAGAACAGGAGAAAGAGTCTCGAGCAAAACCTGCGAAGCCGAGCCAACCAACTAGCTCCCGGGTAAAATCAACAGAGGGGTTTACCCAATCCCGGGTGAAACAGACTCAAAAACCCATTGCCTCTCACAAACCAAAGCCTTCCTCTCGCCGAACCCCAAACGCCCCTATAACGATTCAGATTCACATGCCAACTGTGCGTATCCCGAAGCCGTTGATCCCGTGGCGCAGGTTGCGCCTGTGGCTTGTCGGTGCGGTGTTCGTTGCTGGAGTAACAGTAGGAGGAAAAGTGCTCCTCGGGTCGCTAGCTCAACAAAAAAATACGCCAAAAGCTCCGGTGGTGGTCCAGGCAGAATTGGGCTATAAGCCCCTCGTGCCACCCGTATCGCCTGAGGGTAAAGCGACTGCCTCTTTGCCAAAATTTGACGAGAAGCGGAAACTGTATACTTTTTTTGACGTATATAATGGAGCAAATATCACCGTAGACCAACAGGCTGTGCCTGAAAAATTTAAAGGTAACGAAACAGAGATTAAAAAAATTGCTGAATCGGTAGGTGCAAATGAAACCTTTACCAGCACACAGGGAACGGTCTATGCCTCGCAGGGGGAGTCTGCGACAACCCAGCGCCTGGTTCTGGCCAACGATAAAATGCTGATGTTTATACAGAGCACGAAAAAACTGAGTGTCAGTGACTGGATTGACTACATACAAACCCTGGAGTAACGAAGGCTAATGGGGGTATTTGGTAAGTGTAGAGCGTAGGCTTAGTGACAGTATTTCTTGTGCAAATTGGGTCAAATCCAGAACAAAATAACGGAGTAATATAAACAACAAAAATTAAGCATATTGTTCAGGTATTTCCTACAACACTAGCAGTACATTTATCTGTAAAATCTTATGCTCAGAGTATTATTTCACGTAGTATTAATTACTACACGATACTATATTATGTCTACTTATGTGCACGAGTAGTCTGAAAGATTGCAAAGAAACTGCGAAAAGGGGAAAATAAGTGAAGTACTGAACCAAACACAAAAAATTGTTCAATACAAAAACTAAAACAAAAAAATATGCCAAATCACATACCGAACTCCGTACTGTTTGTGCGTACCCTCTGGCTCTCCGCCAAGAGGGGTTTTGTGGTATTTGGCCGCCGTAAACACTTGTATGCTCTGAAAAGCTGGTCACATTCGTGCATTCTTTGGCTCATGCAACGATTTTCTTTTCGAGTATCGAAGCAAGGTGTACAGGTAGCCCTCGCTGTTTCTTTGCTCCTCCTACCCCTATTTTTCCTCACGCGTGGGTACACAGGCGTAGAACACGCCTATGCCGCCACTTCCGACAACCTGAACTTCCAAGCTCGCCTAGAGAACTCTGCCGGAGCCATCGCTGCCGATGGCTTCTACAACCTCCAGTTCAAGCTCTACGACGCTGCCAGTGGTGGTACCCTCCTCTGGACTGAAACCTACGACTACAACGGTGGTACCCCTGACCGTCGTGTTAGGGTAGCCAACGGCTACGTCACCGTCAACCTAGGCTCTATCACCAGCTTCCCTGGCAGCATGCCCTGGGATCAGCAGCTTTACCTCACCATGAACGTTGGCGGTACTGGCACCTCAGCCTCATGGGACGGAGAAATGAACCCACGCCTCAAACTCACTGCCGTACCCTATGCCTTCAACGCCAAGACAGCCAGTCAGCTTGTTACCACCAGCGGTGTTTTCATCTCCACCCTGGCTATCCAATCCCCGACAGGTGGAAACCAAACCCTCCACCTCCAAAATCAGGGAGCAGCCGGAACCTACAACCTCCTAACCGCACCATCGCGCAGTGATGGCTACATCAAGCTGCAGACTGGGACACCAGGAACCGCTCAGACCGGGCACTTCAACATCTCTGGCACAGGTATAGCTGCCATCTTGCGGGGCTCAACCAGCGTCCTCACCCCCATCCTAGACACTGCCGCCGCTGGCACCCTAACCATTGGCGGTACCAATGCTTCTTCTATTTCTCTGGCAGATGACACCGTCCTGGCTGCCAACAAGACCATCACCATCACAGGCGGCGATACAACTACTCGCAACGGGCTGACTCCAACCGAAGGTATGGTATTCTACGACACTACCACCAAACAACTTCTAATCTACGCCAATGGCAAGTGGCAGGCTGACAGAGAAACGGCTACAAAGATCGTAGCCCCGAGTACTGCTAGCCAAGCCCTGAAAGATGCTGCCGACTATGTCGCAACAGGTAGCGCCGATCAAACCATCATTAACACCGCTCTTACCGCTGCCGCTGGTGGCAAAGTTGTTCTACTCGAAGGAACATTTACTACCAGTGATGCTATCTCCATACCAAACAACACGACACTAGCTGGTAACGGTCGTGGCACCTTAGTTACCTTTAGTAACATTGCAACTCAGAACAAGAACATGATCACCAACACAGATACTACCAATGGTGAAGGCGTGGTTGTCCGTGATCTCCGCCTCGATGGTAACAAAGCCGTCAACACCAGTGGTACTCAGCATGGTATAATATGAACAACGTCGGTTTGGCTCAAGCGGTGCCGGCATATTGCAAGGACCAACCGTCATTAACACTTGGGTCAACAACTTCCGTTCTACTGGTATCTACTACTACAGCAGCTCAAACGGTACCGTTGCCAACAACAATGTCCTTTACAACGTCGGTGACGGTATCAACATCAACGGGAGTAACCGCGTTACCGTCAGTAACAACACCGTCATGGTGAACTCAGCCTTCGGTATCCGTGTCAGTGGGTCACTGGCTGTTACCGTGAATGCCAACACTATTGCCGGCAATGGCCTTCTGGCTGGCACGAACACCGGTGGTGGTGTCTTGTTTGACGGCAGCAGCTCCAACAACGCCATTACCAACAACAGCCTCCGTGAGAACGGTGCCAGCAGTGGTACGGCCAACAGTAGTATTTACATTGCCACTGCTAGCAATAACAGTATTACTGGTAACTCTATCTACGACTCGGCTGGTACCGGTCAGGGTATCCACATCTACGACGCTGCCTCAGTCTCTAACTACTTTGCCGACAACACCATGGTTGGTACTGGTGCTACTGGCATCATAGACAACGGCACTACTACCATATGGGGTGGTCAAACCAATGCCAGCGGCAACTTCATGATACAGCCAGCTGGAACTATTGAGCTGATGAAGAACACTAACATTGCCGCTAACCAGAACATTACCTTTGCAGCTGGGTCTGGTAACTTCGACCAATCTGCTAGTAGTGGTACTTTGCTACTGGCACGGGTGCCGTCAGCCTGAACGGAGATACAACTGTAGCTAGTGGTAAGAACCTGACTGTCACCAGTGGCACCACAGCACTAACCGGCACTACCAACATAAACACCTCGGGTGCCGCTGCCACCAGCATCGGTACTGGCACTGGCAATAACCAGCGTTGGTAACACCACAGGTACTCTCGGCCTGACTGGTAGCACAGTAACAGTTGCTGGTAATACTAGTATTAATACAACAGGTACTAACACAACCACCATAGGCTCTGTCACTGCTGGTGCAGTTAGTATTACATCCAATGCCGCTAGCAACTTCACCACCAACACAGGTGCCCTCACCCTCACCAGTGCCGCTGCTACCACCTGGAGCACAACAGCCGGTGCTCTAACCCTGCAAGGTGCAGCTGGTGCGACCATTAAGTCTGCTGCTGGTACGACATCTAGTGATGTAACTGTCTCCACTGGCAATGCCAGCGCTGGCGCCAGTGGTAACATCACCATAGATACTGGTACCTACACCAGCGGTACCTCCGACTGTGAACATCGGTACTACAGTTGCCGGCGCAGTCACCATCGGCCGAGCTGCTACTACCACTACTATCCAAGGCTCTACCAAAGTAACTCCTCAAGCCTCGGCTAGCACCACACTACTGTGTACTAACGCCGGAGTCATCTCCACCTGTGATGCTGCAGTACTTGCCCCAACTGCTACTAACTTCATCCAGAACCAGACAGCCTCTACCCAAACAGCTGGCTTTAAGATAGATGGCACCGGTACAGCCGGCACATTAGTCGGTACAACAGCTGTCCAAGCACCGCTCTTTGATACTGCTTCGGCCGTAGCCCTAAACATCGGCACTACCAATGCCACCCAGATTAATCTCAACAAGAATGTATCCATTGCTGCTAACCAGAACATTACCTTTGCAGCTGGGACTGGTAGCTTTGACCAGTCTGCTAGTAGTGGTACCTTTGCTACTGGCACGGGTGCCGTCAGCCTGAACGGAGATACAACTGTAGCTAGTGGTAAGAACCTGACTGTCACCAGTGGCACCACAGCACTAACCGGCACTACCAACATAAACACTTCGGGTGCTGCTGTCACCAGCATCGGTACTGGCACTGGTAATAACAGTGTTGGTAACACCACAGGTACTCTCGGCCTGACTGGTAGTACAGTAACAGTTGCTGGTAATACTAGTATTAATACAACAGGTACTAACACAACCACCATAGGCTCTGTCACTGCTGGTGCAGTTAGTATTACATCCAATGCCGCTAGCAACTTCACCACCAACACAGGTGCCCTGACCCTCACCAGCGCCGCTGCTACCACCTGGAGCACAACAGCCGGTGCCCTAACCCTGCAAGGTGCAGCTGGTGCGACCATTAAGTCTGCTGCTGGTACGACATCTAGTGATGTAACTGTCTCCACTGGCAATGCCAGCGCTGGCGCCAGTGGTAACATCACCATAGATACTGGTACCTACACCAGCGGTACTCCGACTGTGAACATCGGTACTACAGTTGCCGGCGCAGTCACCATCGGCCGAGCTGCTACTACCACTACTATCCAAGGTTCTACCAAAGTAACTCCTCAAGCCTCGGCTAGCACCACACTGCTGTGTACTAACGCCGGAGTCATATCCACCTGTGATGCTGCAGTACTTACTCCAACTGCTACTAACTTCATCCAGAACCAGACAGCCTCTACCCAAACAGCTGGCTTTAAGATAGATGGCACCGGTACAGCCGGCACCTTAGTCGGTACAACAGCTGTCCAAGCACCACTCTTTGATACCGCTTCGGCCATAGCCCTAAACATCGGCACTACCAATGCGACTAGCATAAACATCAACCAGAACACCGTCCTCGCTGCCGATAAATCTATCGTCATCACAGGAGGAGCCACCCGTCCAGCTAGTCCAGTAGAGGGCATGGTGTTCTATGATACTGCTACGAAACAACTTCTAACCTACGCTAATGGCAAGTGGCAAGCTGATGGCAAAGAAGCCATCATCGTCGCTGCTAGTGACTCCAGTGACGCCGACAAGGCTTCAGCTGACTACGTCGGAGATGGCAACACTGCTGCCGCCGCTGACGGTGACCAAGTCCAGATAAACGCTGCTCTGACCGCTGCCGACCCAGCTGGATCAGGCGAAGACTGGCAAGGTCGTCCTGCTCGCTGGTACCTACACCCTAGACGCAAGCGTATCTATTCCTAATAACACACCCTAGCCGGTGTCGGTAACGCCACGAGCATAACTATCCCGAACTCTCTGAACGTCAACTTTAGCGCCATCGTCAACACCGACCAAACTACCGGCACCGGCGTTACTATCCAAGACCTAAGACTCGAGGGCAACAAAGCTAACCAATCCGGTGTGATCGCTATGGTAGGTGTTGACTTCAACAACATGGGCGGTGGCTCCGGCTCCGGTGCTCGCCAGGGTGCCAAGATACTGCATGTCCGGTCGAATAGTTGGTACTACAATGCAAGTAGTAACTGTCAGGGCGGTCATGGCATTTGCTTGCGCAACAGCTCCAACAACACACTTACAGGCAACACTGTACAGGAAAATGGTGGCCCCGGCATCAACTTGGAAAGTTCCCACAACAACACCCTTACCGGCAACACCGCGCAGGGCAATAACGGAGGCATTGGTCTCAATAATGCCGACAACAATACTGTCACCGGTAATACTACGCAGGGGAATAGCGGCAGAGGTATCGTCAGCAGCTTTAGCTCCAGCAATACCTTCTCTGGCAACACCATGCAGGGGAATAGTAACGGCGGTATCTCTCTCTCCCTCGACTCTAACAGCACGGTATCCGGCAACACTATCCACGACAACGGTGGAGCGCTCACTAACAATGGCATATCTATGGGCACTTCCGATACTAACACCATCATCGGAAACACTATCACGGATACCGGCTGCAGTACCAACTGCTATGCCATTGACATTAGCGACTCAGGTTCGGACAACAACTATCTCGCCGGGAACGTCTTCAGCACTACTTCTGGCACTGCCATCATCAACGACATTGGTACCGGCACGATCTACGCCGGTCAAGCCATGACAGCCGGTGGTCTTGACATCCGCTTCAAACAAGCCGCCTCCGCTTCTGCCTTCCAAATCCAGAGCGGTGCAATAGACTACCTTACCGCCGACACAAGTGGTAACAAGATCCAAATAGGTTCCGCCACCACTGACGCCAATGCCATTCTCTTCGGCCTAGACAGCTACAACAACGCAACTGACCCCACTGGCTACAACGGAGCCATGTACTACAACAGTAATACCAGTAAGTTCCGGTGTTATGAAGGCGGTATCTGGACAAACTGTGCCGGTGCTGCCGCTAGTGCCATCCAGAACCAGTATGCTGGGACTCAGACTGCAAACTTTAACATACAAAGCGCCGCAGCCGCCCAGGTAGTCGCTGTTATCCAAGGCGCCGCTAGTCAAAGCGTGGATATTCTCCAGGTAAAAGTTTCGGGCGGTAACATACCGTTTCGTGTCAGTTCTACTGGTGACGTGACTATGGCTAGAAACACACTGTATATGAATACGACCACAACCAATGCACAGCGTATATACATTTCTGGCAACATAAATTCCGGCGCTGTTTCGCAGTACGGTATACAAAATGAGCCAATCTTCCTACCAACGGCTGGAGCTGCGGGTGGGAATATATTTGGTTTTACTAACACGGCAATGCTTGCAACCAGTAGCGTAAATATTGGTCAGATATTTGGATCTGTAACGGGCGTTTCAACCAACGCAGATTACACAGGAACCCTTACGGCTGCACACGGCTTAAATATTCAAAATCCATCTATGTCCGGCAGTAAAGCAGCGAACTACTACGGTATTTCTATAAATGGTGTAACAAACAACGGTGGCAATACGTCGGGCACAATTAAGAACAACCAGTTATTCATAGGAAACACGACGGTAGGTGCAGGGGCAGGCGGCATACTTTACAACGTTGGAGCGCGTATTGTAATCCCTTCTGGGTCTGGAGGCACCACTCATAACTCCGGTCTAGTTATAGCCGATAGCACCGCTTCTGTCTCTGGCACATGGTCCCTGTACAACAGTAGCGCCCAAGTAAGTTACTTTGCTAGTAACGTAACCATTGGTACTTTGCTAACAGCCGACGTTACGGCAGGTAACGTTCAGATAGGATCTGCTACAACTGATGCTACTGCAAAACAGTTCGTGTTAGACAGCTACAACAACTCAACTGACCCAACAGGAGTTACGGGCGGCATGTACTACAACAGTGCACTTGCTGTGTTCCGCCGCTATGAAAACGGGGCTTGGAAGGACTGTTTAACGCGCCACCTCGTGACACTTGGTTCAGATATAACCAACAACAACGCAACCGCCAACACCATTGCTAATGTTACAGGTCTCAGTTTTGCGGTTACATCTGGTAGAACGTATCGCTTCCATGCCAATATTGTCTATACGGCTGCTGCTACCACTACAGGCTCTCGCTGGAGCGTCAATGGGCCTGCGACGTCGCTACTTAGCTACGCCACGCGCTACGGAACTACTGCCGCGACGGAGGCCTTTACCTATGCATCGGCGTACGACAACCCGGCGGCAAGCAACACCGATTCGCCAAGTACTGCGGGCAACACTGCAATTATAGAAGGAATTGTCACTCCTTCGGCCGGTGGAACTCTGACTGTCAGATTTGCCTCAGAGGTGTCAAGTTCGGCAATTGTAGCAAAAGCCGGCAGTACTATTGAGTGGTGGTAGGTCGAGTTAATCCACCCCAGCTCGGTATAAGCACCGAGAAAGGGTTAATCAGTCAAGCTCTTTGAGACTAGCAGCCATCTGGCTAATGACATCCTGTGGAGTACTGGAGTCGCCGCTAATGTTTACAAGTGTACGGCTGCCAGATATGATTGCGACTGGTGCTGCCCCGGCTTTGCCAATGTAAGCAGTCCCCAGGGCAGTTTTAACAGGGTTAAGTCCGACTATGCTTTCAAGCATAAGATTTTTTTGAGGAAGTGCCTGTTCAGTAAATGTCATTAGTTGAGTGTTTTTTCTAAACTCAAAAACAAGTATGCCATCGCTGTAGGCAACTGAGTCGGCATTGAGCTTGTAGCCTGGAGGGATGTTCTCTGGGTATAGAATGGGGAAGCCAACGCGGCTCAAAATGGTTTTGTCAAAAGGCTGTTTGTTGTCTCTGCCAAAAAACACAAATGCCGCAGTACACAGCAGCAGTAAGACAAGGCAAATACTGCCTAGCCGTGATGCTTGTAACTTTGTGAGTTTTCTCATGCTTCAATAGTACCGAAAACACGTGGTTTTGGGAAACTATGTACAGAACATGGCACCGGCGAGGTGTTAGCCCGCAGCTATGTGCTCCGCATAGCCCCTTTTAACAGAGTAGCTGTGGATAACTGGGGTAAATTAACTACTTTGAGTAAAAAATGTGCACAAAAAGTATTGCAATTGTTTTAACACTAGCGCATACTTGGACACAGATTTCCCGCGTACTTTGCGGAGGGATCAAAAACTTCAAACCAAAAAAAACAAAAACGTATTCCTAAAAAGCAGGCACTCTCGCAAGGCCTGCTTTTTTTATTGCCCGCAAAAATGATTGCTGCCCGCTCGGAAGAAATGTTGGTGCCACACAGAGTTACGTGACCCGTACGGGCGAAGTAGCATAATTTGGGGGTGCCGGCATGTTTATTGGCTGGCTGTATTTCGGGGCAGGGGGGGTAATTAACCCGAACTTGGCTTAAACGCCGCGTTTTCGGCAACGGGAGTTAATCCAGCTGTAAAAAATCCTCGTCCCTGAAAACTTCGCGCCCCCGCTCGACTAACCGCTGAAAGTGCTAAAGGTGGCGTTTACATCGAAAGGAGCCAAACCACGCAGGATAGCTTAGAGCCTGGTATTAGTGCACTAAGCGCCATGTCGCACAATTATCCAGCAACACGTTCAACAGTAGAATATTAACGAAGAAGCATTGACAGTGCAGGTTAGTAGAACGGCCACTCGCGGCCTTTATTGCAAGTAGCAGGATACGCAAAAAGGGAGTAGCACAGTAGTACTAGCAGTATGATACCATAGGATATTTTTTGTAAATGTCAGGCAGATCGACTGGAGCGATAGGCGTGAACGTTTACGCCAGGGCGGCAATCTGGTAGGCTTATAGATAGATGAGGAATGTTTGAAATGGCGTACGTGCTTGCAATAACAAATCAAAAGGGCGGTGTAGGCAAGACGACCACGGCAGTTAATCTCGCTGCCCAGCTTGCAACCGCCAAGCGACGTGTTTTGCTTGTCGACCTTGACCCGCAAGCCAACAGCACGAGTTCGCTTGGAGTTGACAGGGAAACTTTAGGTGCAACATTGTACGACGTTGTTATTGGAAAGGCTAGTGCTGCCGATATCGTCTTGCCTACTGCAATAAAGAATTTGTTTGTGCTACCAGCCAGTCCGCAGTTGGCTCAGGCAGAGGTTGATTTAGTTAGTACTAGTGGGCGTGAGCAAAAACTGAAACAGGCTTTGGCAACCGTAGACGCAGAAATTGTTATTATTGACTGTCCCCCAGCCCTTGGCCTACTGACGGTCAACGCGCTTACGGCCGCGAATGGTGTGCTTATTCCGGTTCAGGCAGAGTATTTTGCGCTGGAAGGTTTAAGCCAACTGATGCAAACCATGCAGCTAGTCCGAAAGGGATTAAATACAGACCTACACATATTTGGAGTAGTTCTAACTATGTATACAAAACGCACGGTGCTTAGTGAAGGGGTGAAGCAAGAAGTTGAGAAACACTTTGGTGAGAAATTATTCCGGACTGTCATTCCTCGTAACATACGCTTGGCTGAAGCACCGAGTTACGGTAAAACTATATTTGAGCACGACAAATGGAGTAAAGGTGCCCGTGCGTACAAGGCATTGGCGCTGGAGGTAGTCAAACGTGGCAACTTCTAAGCAACATACTGGTTTAGGCCGGGGCCTCGGCTCTTTAATCCCAGAAAATTTTGACACGGCGACTCTGCTTGAGCAAGGCGAACGTATTCAGCAACTTGAGCTTACGCTGCTACGACCAAACAGCGACCAGCCGCGCACCATATTCGACGAAACTGCTCTTGCAGAGCTAGCCGCAAGCATAAAACAACATGGCATTGTACAGCCTTTGGTTGTAACGAATCAAAAAGGAACCTACCTTATCATTGCGGGCGAGCGACGATGGCGCGCTGCAAAAATAGCGGGGCAGAAAACTGTTCCAGTGATTGTGCGTAGTCTAAAAGAGCAAGAGCAGCTTGAGGTGGCGTTAATAGAAAACGTTCAACGCGTTGATCTAGGGTCGCTCGAGCAAGCGGTTACAATCGAGCGCCTCCATGTTCAGTTCAACCTGAGCTACAGCGAAATTGCCAAACGGCTTGGCAAAGCGGAAACAACCGTCAGTAACATTGTTCGCTTGCTTGGTCTGCCCAAGCCTGCCCAAGCCGCCCTAAACGAGGGTCAAATAAGTGAAGGTCACGCTCGGCAAATCTTGGCGCTCAAAGGCATGCCCGACAAGCAGGCAGAGTTGCTCGGGCTTATCAGTAGCCAGAAGTGGAATGTCAGACAGGCCGAGCGTTTTGTGACATCGGTTAAGTCGGGGCTACAGGCCGTCAAAGCAGTGCAGTCGCGCATGGCTGCTGAAACACCAGAAACCAAGCAGCTCAGTAAACGCTACCATACACCCATTAAAATATATCGTACGGCAAAGGGCGGTCGGGTGGAAATGCAATTTACCTCAGACGAAGAGCTCCAACGTCTTCTTGGCGAGCTGGGTCGTTAAGAAGAACCGTAGTTAAAACTTTTTAAAATTGTTTATCGGAAAGATACGGGCAACCAGCTTACCGACAACCTGATCTGTCTGTATTGGCCCAAACGTGCGAGAATCGAGTGAGTTTGGCCGGTTGTCGCCGCAAACAAAAAGTTCTGTTTCTGAAAGCCGCACATCTAAATTGTTCATGGTGGGGGGTATGGCTCCATCCTTGCCGTAAGGCAGCGTAGTATCCGGCTGGAAACCCTCAGGGTAGTCTTTGTTGTACACGGTTACCACATTATTTTCTATAACTATTCTTTCGCCTGGCAGAGCGATGACGCGCTTGACGAGTTGCTTTGCATCGTCACCGGCCGTGTAATTAGAGAGACCGGTTTCATTCAGGATAATTATATCTCCTCGGTTTGGGACGTATTGATTGCCGGTTATGCGTGACCAAGTTCGTCCGAGTTTCCATACGATGAGTCGGTCATTATGCTGCAGAGTTGTTTCCATGCTGGGGCCGTCTACTTGGTATGACTGAAAAACAAAGATTGTTAAACCAACAGCTATAAGTGGCGCCAGTAGCAGTATACCAATGGTAGAGAGTGTGCTCCTGACCGAATAGTGTTTCTCGCCCTCTGGTTTTGAATGATTGGTATTCTGTACTTCGGGTTGGGCGCTGTCGAGTAGTGGTTGTTCTTGCATGCAGTACCTACTATACGTTACGACTGGAGAACTTCCAAAACGCGCGCCATTCACATGTGGGGTTTACGAGCATAAGCGTCTTGTCGTATACTAGGTCTCATACCAGACTTATGAAAACAAATACAACACAGTCTAAGCATGTTCCTCGCGCTTCTCTCGACGGGTTTAATGGAACAAGAAATATCCACAGGGTTGATTATGCAGGTTTGCAACCAACATCGAGAGTACCAGTAACGCAGCAATATGCTCTAGCTGAAACATTAGCCCCAAAAAAACCAATTCAGCTGCCACAGCAACAACAAGAAGCCGACGTGCCCCAGTTTGATCTACCGAAATATGTTGCACCAGAAAGGCCAAAAGCAGTAGTTAAAAAGCGCACCCCCTGGAAGCGTCACATCCTCAGGACTTTGGCGGCATCGACTGCCCTCTGCCTGCTTTTTGCGGGAGTACTGTTTTGGAGGGGCTACGTCAATATACACAAAGTTTTCCGTGGTAACAACACTGTAGCCGCGCTCAGCGCAGAGAAGGTAGCCCCGGAGCTCCTGAGGGGCGAGGGCGATGGACGTGTAAATATTTTAATGCTCGGCGCTGGTGGAGAAAATCACCCTGGCGGCGATCTGACAGATACAATCATGGTGCTCAGCGTTGACCCAGTCAATAAAACGGCTGCTATGCTCAGTGTACCGCGTGATTTGTGGGTGAAAATGCCGGTTAATTATTTTGGTGCCTATCAAAAAATTAACGCCGCTTACAGTAGCGGTAAATACAAATACTTGGGCAAAACAGACTTAAAAAATGATGACCAGCAAGCAATTGAAGCCGGTTTTGCTTCAGCGAGCGAAGCGGTCAGTGGTGTTCTAGGGATAAAGATAAATTATCATGTACTCGTCGACTTCCAGGCTTTTGAGCAAGCAATTGATACAGTTGGCGGTGTGTCGGTAGATGTAAAAGAGCAGTTGTATGACCCAACCATGGCTTGGGAAAATGCCAATAACCCCGTTTTGGCTCCGGCTGGCTCCCAGAATATGCAGGGGAAGCAGGCGCTGATGTACGCGCGCTCCCGCGAAACGAGTTCAGACTTTGCTCGTTCTGAGCGACAACGGCAGCTACTGGTTGCACTGAAGGAAAAAGTTCTAACGCTAGGCACGCTGAGCAGCCCGGCGCGTATAGATAGTCTGATGGATTCATTTGGGGGTAATGTCAGAACCGACCTGAGCACACAAGCTGCCAGCCGACTGTTTAGCATTATGAAGGGTATAGCGGATAACGATGTTGCGTCTCTGAGTCTAACGACCCCACAGAGCTTGGTTACGACCGATCGGGTCGGCGATGCGTCTGTTGTGCGTCCAAAGGCGGGCTTTAACACATATAGTGACATCCAGACGTATGTTCGGTCGCAACTGCTGGACGGCTATTTAGTGAAAGAAAAGGCGCATGTTTACGTAATTGGTTCATCAGAAAAATTGCGTTCATATACCGAGGCTACTTTGGCCGGCTACGGTTACAACGTGTCGGGCAGTTCGGTAATGCCAACTGTTCCACCGGGGATGACTGTTGTCGATCTATCAAACGCCGTAGCTCCTTACACATTGCATTATCTTCAAGACAGGTACGGTGTTGCGGCAACGAAGCAATTACCTCACGGTGTAGAGGTGCCAAGTGGGACGCAATTTGTTATAATTACAGGGACATGAGGCCACTGATTACCAAAATGAAGCCCAGTAAGGGTTTTTCTCACTCAATCTATATATTATTGAACGTTTTGTTCCCTGTATTAATAGTTGCCCTCGTACGCGGTGGGTTCGAACAAGTTGCCTTTGGCCTCATTTTACTTAGTAAATGGCGTATGTTTGCCGTGCGGCCACGATTTTGGCTGGCCAACATCCGTACAAATGCAGTCGATATTACTATCGGTCTGTCGGCTCTTGCGCTTATGTCTGGTACCGAAACAACCTGGCTTCAGCTGGCTTACGTTGCAGCCTGGGCAGGCTGGCTTGTTTTTATAAAACCTCGCCACGATATATTATGGGTGTCGTTGCAGGCATTTATTGCTCAGGTGATTGGACTTACGGCAGTGTTCTCGGCCTGGGATCATATTTCGCTTATTGGTTTGGTCGCCACAGTTGGTTTTATTTGCTTTTTTTCGGCACATCACTTCTTTTACAGTTTTGAGGAAGAGCATATTCGGTTGTTGGCGTACATATGGGGGTACTTTGGCGCAGCACTCACGTGGATTTTGGGGCATTGGCTCATTTATTACTACGGTGTTGTCGCCCAGCCAACACTTATCCTTTCTGCAATGGCGTTTAGTATTGGAACACTGTATTATTTAGACCATTTTGATAAACTATCTCGTTTTGTGCGCAGAGAAATTCTGTTTGTTCTCGCAACAATTTTACTAGTCATCATTGCATTTTCAGATTGGGGAGATAAAACCATATAGGTTATCAGCAAACTATCAGCGACTAATAGTATAAGAGGAATGTATGGATATAGAGACATCACCGCAACAGAAAGAAAACAGCGCGCAAAAGCTACCGGCTAAAAAAGCCACCTTACTTACGAAAATCCTCATTGGGTTGATTATTTTTAGCATCAGTTTTGGGGGTGGTTGGCTCGGTGCATCCAGTAAAATGAGCGATACTGATAGCCGCGCCGTAGCAGAACAAAAAACTATCGTCACAAACACGGCGAATTTAGTTAGTTCAATCGCAGGTAGCGTTGGGGGTAGTGTTGTATCGGTCAATGTGACGTCGCAAAGTACGGCCACGGGTTACGGGGGTTTATTTGATTTTGGGTATGGCCCGTACACCCAGGAAAGTGCGGGTACAGGGGTTATTATTAGCTCGGATGGCCTTATTATGACAAACCGACATGTAGTACCGACGGGTACAACAGATGTGAGCGTCACATTGAGCGATGGAACGGTTCTAGACAAAGTTAAAGTCATCGCTCGGACAAGCAGCCGCGACACGCTTGATATTGCGTTTCTGAAAGTAGAAGATGACGAGGGCAAAAAACTGGTTGCGGCCAAACTTGGTGACTCGAGCAAGATGAAAGTGGGCGATGCAGTTGTGGCCATAGGCAATACACTTGGACAGTTCCAAAACACAGTAACCAGCGGCATCATTTCGGGCTACGGCCGCAGTCTTGTTGCCGGTGATGGTTCTGGCGATCAAGCAGAGAACCTAGACGACATGTTTCAGACCGATGCGGCTATCAACCAGGGTAACTCTGGTGGTCCGCTAGTAAATATGAACGGGGAAGTTATTGGAATAAACACGGCGATAGCAAGCGACGCACAAACGGTTGGCTTTGCTATTCCTATCAATAATGTGAAAGGTCTCATTGAAAACGTAAGGAAAAGCGGCAAGCTCGAACGTCCGTATCTGGGTGTTGTCTATGTTATGTTAACCGATGATATCGCCGAAGAGTACAATCTTGGCTCAACTAGGGGTGCCTACATACCGAAAACAGAAGACATGGGGAGTGAGACGGTAATCAAAGGCGGTCCGGCAGCAGAGGCGGGTATAGCAGAGGGCGATATAATTACCAAAATTGACGGCACAGACATAAACGAAAAATCTAGTTTACTGTCGATATTAAGTAAGCACAAAGCAGGTGACAGTGTTGAGCTTACTATTTTACGCGGTGATGCCACAAAAACTATTTCTGTAAAACTGGGCATTGCTCCTGCCAACTAGCTTCACCCAGGATGAGTCTTTGTATCTGAAAGTTTCACTTGAAGCGGGTAGGTCGAGCAAAGCACTGGGCTAATCCGTTTGTGGTGACGTGGTCAAACCCGTGAGAATGTGCCATTTCTGTGAGCATTTCATGCTGGTGTTCAAGCGATTCGGTGATAATGCAGTATGGCTGCAGACCGTGTTCGTTGATCTGTTCAAAAAGTCTCCGGTACACAGCGAGACCGTCGCCGCCACCGTAGAGAGCGAGTTCCGGTTCGTGAGTAGCAGCGGTGTTTACCGGGTAGTTTTCAGGTACATACGGGAGGTTAGCGAGGATTATTGAGTTTCGAATTTGGAGTTTTGAACCTTGAAAAGGCTCAAGTAAGTCACCCTGCAATAAACTAATGTCGGCGCCCAGGCTAGCTGCATTTTGGGCGGCGACTTTTAAGCATTCATTATCAATGTCTGTTGCAGCAATTTTTGAAGCTGGACACTCCAATTTTGCAGTAATGGCAAGTGCGCCGCAGCCAGTGCCAATATCTATGACGGCAGTATGTGGCTCAGCCAGCATGCTCCGTTTTAGTAGCACAATCATGGCCTCACTTTCAGGCCTGGGTACCAACACGTGTTCATTTACAACAAACTCTCGGCCGTAAAACTCAACTTTTCCGCGTATGTAGGCCAGGGGAACGTGCTGTGCTCTTTGAGTAACATTTGTGTTCAGATTTTTTACTACCGACCCCTGAAGAGCGTGTTCAGGGTGCGCCAAAAGCCACGCTTTATCACACCCCAACTCGTCACTAAGCAGGACTAAAGCATCGAGCCTAGGGGTTTCAATGCCCGCAGTTTCTAGCCTGTGTACAGTAGTGCTCAACCAAGAAGAAATTGTATCAGCCACGTTGCTCTCTATGTGTGTTAAGGAATGCAAAGACTATTGTTTCCTCGCCTCGCTGAAGATATAAAGTGCGCAGGTCACTTCTAGCGAACTTTTGTGCAGGCCGTGTTACATCGGTGTCGATTTTTTTACTTATGGCAGTAGTCATGCCCACACAGTATATACAAAGTAGGTTTTTTTCAACCAAAATTTGCAATTTCATAAAAACATGCAAAAGCAATTGACAAAACCGAGATGGTGAGAGTATTATTTGGCTCATGACAGAATCATTACCTGACCTTAGCGGTGACCCTAATAAGTTTAGGCATCTACATTTTTTCCGATTCAGATGAACATTTGGGTAAAGTGGTTGACGTTGCAAACGAAAATTGCTTGTTGGTGTGACAGTCATCACCGATCCAGGGACTGCGGCGAGGGAGTATGCCCAGCAAGCGAGAGCCTTAAATCAACTAGGGGACACTGCTCATGATCCAGACGGGTATGCTTTGCATGCTCGTGGATGGGTTCAGGGGGGTGGCGCATTCGTAGTATTGACGGGTCGAATCGGCGTGGGGCTGTTTCATGAGGAATACCACAGGCTCTATGGAGCGCAAGGCCAGTAACAGCGAAGAACTCTACTACTGGCCGTCACTGATGAGGCTGCGTTCGTAGTCGGCTAGTTTATCCATGAGGTCGTCTATATCGCCGTTCATAGCGGCGGGAATGTTGCTGCGGCTGTAACCTATGCGGTGGTCGGTTATACGGTCTTGCGGGAAATTGTAGGTGCGGATTTTTTCGCTGCGATCACCGGTACCAATGAGTTTCTTGCGCGCATCACTGAGCTGTTTTGCTTCCTCGTCAATTTTCATTTGCAGAAGTCGGGAGCGTAAGACACCGAGTGCCTTGGCCTTGTTTTTTATTTGTGACTTTTCGTCTTGGTTTGCTACAACTAGGCCACTTGGAAGGTGAGTGATGCGTACAGCCGAGTCGGTGGTGTTGACGCTTTGCCCGCCATGTCCGCCACTGCGGAACACATCTATCCGCAGGTCGTTTGGGTTGATTTCTATGTCTGTTTCCTCTGCTTCTGGGAGTATGGCTACAGTCACAGTAGATGTGTGGATACGACCCTGCGACTCTGTGGCGGGTACCCGTTGCACGCGGTGTACACCAGCTTCAAATTTGAGGTGTTTGTACATGTCCTGCCCGCGCATAGCAAAAATTATTTCTTTAAACCCGCCAACTTCACTTGGACTTTCGCTGACCAATTCTGTTTTAAAACCCTTTATTTCACCCCATCTGACGTACATGCGGTATAGCTCGGCCGCAAATAGGGATGATTCATCGCCTCCAGCACCGGCACGGATTTCAATAATCACATCTTTTTCATCGTTGGGGTCTTTAGGAGTGAGGGCTTCAGAAAGGTAAGTGGTGAGAGATTGCAGATTGGCGCGCAGAGATTCAAGCTCCGCAAAAGCCATTTCTGCGATATCAGGATCAGAATCCTGTGACATTTTTTCGGCGTCGTAGATCTGTTGTTTGGTCGAAGCTAGCCTATCAAACAGTGACACAATGTCTTCTAGGTAGGCTTGTCGTTTTGCCAACTTTGGATAGCCTGGTTCAGAATATACTGAAGAATCCTGCAGCTTTCCCTGGAGCTCAGCGTATTCATCACGTAGCGATTGTTCTTTTTGATCCATAGACTTTTATTAGTATAACCCTAGCTCGGTGTAAGCACTACTATTAGCGGTTTCAGGCGCTAGCGAGTGAGAGCGAATCCGTCAGGGGTGGCAAGTCTTACAACTCGTCGATGACGCCGAGTTCGGATTAGTATAAACCAACCAACCGAAAGAGTGATACCATCGACGGTTTGTATGGGGCTAGTTACTTATTGTCGCTTTTTTCGTCTGCAGCTTTTTCGGCTTTTTTCTCGGCGCGGGCAGTTGATTTTTTGGCAGCGGCCATGCGAGCTTCTTTGGCTTTTGCGGCGGCTTCGGCACGAGCCTTAAATTTGTCAACGCGGCCTTCAATGTCGAGAACACGTTCTTCGCCGGTGTAGAAGGGGTGGCTCGAACCAGTTATGTGCACTTTTACGAGGGGGTATTCAACGCCGTCGAGCTTGATAACTTCGTCTGTTTTCACGGTGGAGCGTGTCAGATATGTTTGATTGTTATTGAGATCCTGGAACACCACCAGGCGATAATCTTTCGGATGAAGATCTTTTTTCATTTGGTATAACCTCTGCCCTAAATGGTTGATTGGTATGTTTGGCTTTCGGATTAGCAACGGGCGACTTGCAGTCCGACGTATCCCAAACAATTAGATTCATTATATCACCTCTGTTACTCGCATCACCAGCCTGCTGCCGGCAAACACGTTCTTTATTATGCCCCGGGGCGGCCCGGGCGGCGGGCGGGGGGGGCGGCGGCCCGCGGGGGGGGGGGAGGGGGGGGGGGGGTCGACGCTCCTGCTTGCTATGAGGCGCTATATCTGTTACGATAAAACGGCAATTAACTAAGCAGGTGCGGGTGAAAATCCTCTGCAGCGTGGCTTTGCAAGCGCGCTTGTGGTGACCCGACCGGTGTAAAAGGATGAGATGGTCAGTGGTTGTAGGTGGTAAGGTAGAGTCGCAGACTTTTCCTTAAAAACCTTACACCGCTACCTATTCCTAGGAAGGAGTCTGCATGGCAGACGTAGATATCAAGAAATTATTAGAGGCGGGGGCGCACTTTGGGCACAAAACCGAGCGTTGGCACCCAAAAATGGCGCAGTACATACACAGTAAGCGCGGCGGAAGCCATATCATTGACCTAACCAAGACGGTCACAAAGCTCGAGGAAGCGCTCGCTTTTGTGGAAGAAATGGCAAGCAAGAACAAGCAAGTTCTGTTTGTGGGTACAAAGCGTCAGGCGGCCGACATTGTAAAGACATTAGCCGAAGAAACTGGTCAGCCGTACGTCACCGAGCGGTGGCTTGGCGGCATGCTAACCAACTGGAACACAGTGGGTGCGCAAATCAAATACCTCGTTGACCAGGAAGCCAAAATGGCAAGCGGCGAGCTGGCAAACAAATTCAATAAGCTCGAAGTACAGCGCTTCCAAGAAGAAATAGACGCTATGAATGTTCTGTACGGCGGCATCAAGGAGCTCAATGCTCGTCCGGGCGTCGTAGTTATATTTGACATTGTGCATGACAAAAACGCCGTCAAAGAAGCCACTAAGCTCAAACTGCCTATTGTGGGCGTGTGCGATACAAACGCAAATCCAACCGGCATAACTTACGTAGTACCGTGTAATGACGACGCTATCAAGGCGCTGCAACTACTGGCCGATTATTTTAAGTCAGCCGTTTTGAACGGAAAAGCGAAAACCAAAACACCTGAAAAGGCTGAAGCTTAATTGACCTTTTGGCATTGATCTTTGTTCAGTACTTTTTCGTCTGACACTGACCATCGATCTGCCGAGTAGTAGCAAATGAAAAATGTAAAAATGATCAGTTAACGATCAAATTTAAAAGATCAACGATCAAGGAGAAATAACTATGGCTATAAGTATTGAAGACATAAAGCGACTGCGTGAGCTTACCGGCGTAGGCATGACCGATGCCAAGCAGGCGCTCGACGCGGCAAGCGGCGATTTTGACATCGCACTGAAAGAAATGCGTAAGAAAGGCCTCACTAAGGCCGAAAAACGTGGTGAGCGCGAAGCTCGTCAGGGTCTTGTTGGTACCTACAATCACGATGGCCGCATAGGTGTTATCGTGGAAGTAAACTGCGAAACAGACTTTGTGGCACGCAACCAAATTTTTCTAGATCTCGTAAAAGATGTTGCCATGCACGTTGCGGCGAGCAATCCACAGTACGTTAGCAGTAATGATATACCAGCAGAAGACCGTGAGGCCAAAAAGCAGGAACTACTTGCCAGCGATGCATTAAAAAGCAAGCCAGCAGACATGGCCGAGAAAATCGTAGAAGGCCAGTTGGGCAAGTACTTTGCGGACCTGTGTCTTTTGGATCAACCATTCATAAAAAACCCAGACCAAACGGTGGGGCAGTACGTAACTGACCACAATGCACGCCTCGGCGAAAACATTGTCGTCCGCCGCTTCAACCGCATCGCCCTCGGCGAAAAATAACTCGAAGGATGGCTACTACCATACGACCACTATCAGTGAAGAAGTATTATGGGAAATATCATGAGCGGAAATTTCGACACACTAAAAATGCTAGATCAGCGCGATCAGAAGCACTGGTTAGTAAGATCGAAAGATTGCTCGTAGGTGATGCATCGTGCATAGTTGTAATGCCGGGCTTTGATCTTTAGGAATGATCAAGAAGCATCGCTCGGTGCAACGCAAGTAGACGAAGATCAGATAACGGCTTTCTGGTGTCATTGCTGCTTTAGATCAAGTTCCAAAATTATGTATTTCTGGGCTGTGGCATTTCGCCCCCGCTGGAGAATCCTCGCCAACAGGTAAGGTCCCATTGAGGGCTGGGAGGTGTATGTACTACCTACATAGATTTTGCAGGAGTAATCGGTCTTGTCGGAAAAGGTCAACTCATTTTTAGCTCTGTTGAGGGGCAACAAACAACCCAACAAGATGGTATACTTGTCTGATATAAGGAGACAAAATGAATCCACAGCAGGTAGTTGAAGATGCAAAGAAAAAGTTTAGTGCGGCAGTTGAGCATTATCACGAACAGTTGAAAACTTTGCGCACTGGGCGCGCGAGTGCCAGTATGCTCGATGGCGTGATGGTAGAAGCGTACGGTACACCCATGCCACTGAACCAAGTGGCAAATGTGATTGCGCCTGAAGCGCAGCTGTTACAGATAACGCCTTTTGATCCAAATAATCTGCAGAAAATTGCTAGCGCTATTCGTGATAACCCGAGCCTCGGGCTAAACCCAAGCGATGATGGCAGGGTTGTGCGGCTACCCATCCCTTCTCTGACAGAAGAGCGCCGTCGAGACATCGTAAAACAGCTGGGCAGTAAACAAGAAGACGCTATGATTGCCATCCGGAACATCCGACATGAAGCTATGGACGCCCTAGACGCTGCCAAAAAAGACAAAGTCATTGGCGAGGACGACGCAAAGCGGCTTAGTACACAGGTTGAAGAGGCTATGCAGAAAACTCGTACAGAGATAGAAGCCGCTACCAAGGGCAAAGAAGTAGAAATCATGAAAGTGTAGCGAGTTTTGATTATTTCGGAACTACCTAGTCTCCCGTCACATGTTGGTATTATCATGGACGGGAATCGTCGTTGGGCTCGAAAAATGGGTAAACGTTCTATCCGCGGACATGCCGCTGGCCAGGAAGTATTACACCAGATTGTTGAGCATGCCTTTAAGGTAGGAGTGAAGTATCTTACGGTCTACGCTTTTTCAACAGAAAACTGGCGCCGAAACGACACTGAGGTAAAGTACCTGATGCAGCAGATTGATCGAGCCCTCAGGAAGCACCTACAGGAATTTATCGACGCTGAAGTGCGGATTGTCATACTCGGGAGCGCAGACGGGCTTTCAGATAAGGTGAAACGATCACTCATGGCTGCCGAGCAAGCTACCGAGAATGGGACAAAGGGGACGCTAGGGGTATGCCTAAACTACGGTGGGTATAAAGAACTAGTCGATGCTACCCGAAAGCTCATAGACTCGGGCGTAGAAACTCAAAATATTGACGATGAAGCCATTGAGCGCCAGCTATATCATCCGGAATTACCACCCATAGATCTTGTGATTCGCACTGGTGGCGAGAAACGCCTTAGTAATTTTATGTTGTGGCGGGCGGCATATAGTGAGTTAATATTTCGAGATGAGTATTGGCCCGATTTTACGCCACGGATTTTCAACGAATGTCTGGTAGAATATAGTAAACGTCAGAGGAGGTTCGGTAAATAGATGGTTATATTCATACTAGGAATCATATTGTTTCTTGCGCTTATTATTACTCATGAAATGGGGCATTTTTTAGTCGCCAAGCGTAACGGTGTCAAGGCTGAAGAATTTGGCATTTTTTTTCCTCCTAAACTATGGAGTAAAAAAATGAAAGGCGGTTGGGATTTTACCATTAATCTGTTGCCCCTTGGTGGTTTTGTTAAGCTTAAGGGTGAACATGACAGCGACACTGAAAAAGGCAGTTTTGGGGCGGCCAGTGACTGGGTAAAAGCCAAGATAATGCTTGCCGGTGTAGCAGTCAACCTCGTGACAGCACTCGTGTTATTTACCATTCTCGCACTCTTAGGCATGCCAAAATTGATCGACAACCAGTTTACTATTGCCAAAGACACAAAGGTTTCTACTCAAAAACTACTTGCTGGCGCGGTCGTGCCCGGTTCTCCGGCGGAACGTATTGGCATAAAACCTCAAGACCAGATTCAGGCTCTGCGTGTAAGTAACCCAGGTGTGACTTGTGCAGAAGAAACTGTCTGTGAGCCGGCGAAGACCGTGTCTATAAATACTGCTACCGACCTTAAAAAATACACAAAGGAAAACGCTGGCAAATACGTTACCGTTCGGTACGTACGAGAGGGTAGTGAGTCTACTAAGCGGGTTCGTCTGCTGACAGATGCAGAAGTCCAAAAAAGTCTGAAAACAGATAATCCTTCCGGGCCTTTAGGTATTGCTCCGCAAGAAATCACTTTGCGGCGCTCGACGTGGTCTGCTCCAGTGGTAGCTGTGGGCTTGACGGCGCAGTTTACGCAACTGACATTGAAGGGTATCGGCACAGCCCTACAAGGTCTTGGCGGGATTATTGCCGGCGGATTAACAGGCAACACAACTGCTCGTCAAAACGCACAGACAGAAGCGAGCAGCCAAGTTTCAGGTCCGCTCGGAATCTATTTTGTACTTAAAGGCGGGAGTAGTCTGGGAGTGCTTTTCATGCTGTTTATAATTGCCATAATTGCACTCACTCTTGCAATCATGAATGTCCTGCCAATTCCGGCGCTCGACGGCGGTAGGCTGTACATGATGTTGGCTAGTCGCCTCACGAAGGCTAAACGACTAACACCCAAAATGGAAGAAAACATTGTCGGGGCGAGCTTTTTGCTACTGCTCGGGCTTATCATATTAATCACACTCGTCGATGCCAAACGTTTCTTTTAATAAAGAAAACACTTCCCAAGTGAACCTCACCGATGTTAATATTGCCATCCCAGGTGAACCTACTTCAGAGCCTGATGAAAAAACAATAAAACACTATAGCCCGTTTGCCGCCACACTTTGGGCGTTGGTGTTGTATGTGACGACGCAGATTATTGCCGTAGCAGTTATTTTGCTGGGCCTACGAGCGCTCGGCTGGAGTGGTAAACGGACTGAATTATGGCTGCAGAGTGCCGTCTCAGCTCAGTTTTTGTATATTCTGCTAGCCGAAACCATGACAATAATCGCCATTTTGGCGTTACTACGCCACAGGCAGCTACCCATGCGACTATTTGGTTGGATTAAACCAAAGCTTATCGATATTTGGACTGCCCTGACGGGGTTTGGCGTGTATGTTCTCGGATATATTCTAGTCGTGGCTGTTGTCTCTAGCCTCATACCGTCACTCGATGTCGATCAGGAGCAACAAATTGGCTTTGGTACCGCTCATTCGCCGACCGATTTGCTCCTGGTTTTTGCGAGTTTGGTTATATTGCCCCCGCTTACAGAAGAAATAGTATTCCGTGGGTTCTTGTTTACTAGTTTGCGAGCGCGCAATACATTTGCCGCAAGTACTTTACTCACAAGCCTGCTTTTTGGCGTAGCGCACCTTCAATTTGGCTCGGGTGAGCCGCTTCTTTGGATTGCCGCCATTGATACATTTGTCCTTTCTTTGGTGTTGTGCAGTGTGCGAGAAAAATCCGGCAGCTTATGGCCAGCTATCTTCATCCATATGTTTAAAAATATGGTGGCGTTCTTGTTTCTGTTTTTACTGAAGTAGCAACGTGCGGTACAATGACTGCAATGCAAAAAAAGTATTGCCAACCTGATGCTCGTACCACGCCGCCCTGGCGGTACTGTTGTTACTAATTGTTTATTACCAGCTAAAACTTAAGTAGGAAATGTATTATGAAAGTATCACAGCTCGTTACGAGAACAAGTAAAACCGCTCCAGCCGAGGAAGTAGCAAAAAACGCACAGCTTCTTATACGCGCAGGCTACGTCTACAAAAACATGGCAGGGGTGTATTCATACACGCCGATCGGCCTGCGTGTACTTGAGCGCATAAAACACGTTGTGCGGGAAGAAATGGATGGTATAGGTGGTCAAGAGCTCATTATGAGTAGCTTGCAGCCGAAAGAAACCTGGGAAAAAACTGGGCGTTGGGACGAAAAGGTCGTCGACATCTGGTTTAAATCGCATTTGCAAGACGGCACAGAGGTGGGGTTTGGCTGGAGCCACGAAGAGCCCATTATTGAGATGCTTAAAACGTTCATTAGTAGCTACAAAGACCTGCCCGTATATGTCCATCAGTTTCAGACAAAGCTGAGGAACGAAGTGCGGGCAAAAAGCGGCATAATGCGCGGCCGTGAGTTCGTCATGAATGATATGTATAGTATGTGTGTTGATGAGCCTCAGCACGAGGCCTTCTACCAGGCGGCGATGGACGCTTACATGCGTGTGTTTGCGCGCATTGGGCTGGGTGATGACACCTACATCACTTACGCCAGTGGTGGAGCATTCACTACATTTAGCCACGAGTTCCAAACCATTTGCGATGCTGGTGAAGATTATATATTCTTGGTGCCTAGCACGAAGCAAGCTTTCAATGCTGAAATTGCCCCGGTAAAATCTGCTCCTGTCGAACAAGCAAGTGACATGAAAAAGATTGAAGTTTTTGACGAGCCAGAAACCATCGGTGTTGAAGCCCTTGTTGCTAAGCTCGGCATCCCGATTACGTCGAGTACAAAAACAATGTTGTATGATACCGATAAAGGTTTGATTGCTGCTGTCGTACGCAGCGACTACAAACTGAACGAAGATAAGCTGAAGGCTGTAGCAGATGCGGATTGGTTGCAACTGGCCACCGCCGAGCAGGTGCGTAAAGTCACTGGTGCGGAACTGGGCTTCGCGGGTCTTTATCGTCTGCCAGAAACGGTTCACTGCTTTGTCGATGAATCTTGCGAGCATCTGGTAAATTTTGAAACTGGCGCCAATGAGACAGGCAAGCATGCTTACAACGTCAACTGGGAACAAGACGTAGCCCACCCGACCGAGTTCTACGATATCAAGCTTGCCAAGCAGGGTGATTTATATCCGGAAACGGGTGAGGCTTATGAAGTTTACAAAACCGCCGAAGTGGGGAATATTTTTAACTTTGGTACCAAAAAGAGCGAGGACATGGACTTTGCCTTTACTAACGAGGTTGGAGTGCGGCAGTTTGTTCACCTGGGTTCTTACGGCATTGGGATTACCCGTCTCATGGGAGTTATTGCCGAAAAGTTTTCTGACGAAAAGGGGCTTAATTGGCCAGCCGTAGTTGCGCCGTACCAACTATATGTCATCCAGATTGGCCAAGAAACCGAAGTCGTAGAAAATGCTGAAAAATTGTGCGAAATCGCACAGTCATGGGGGGTCACTGTGTTGTATGATGACACCGATAAACGTCCGGGCGAAAAGTTTGCCGATGCCGATTTGCTAGGTATCCCCCATCGCGTTGTCGTCAGTTCTAAAACAATCAAGGCAGGAAATTATGAGTATAAAGCGCGTACGTCCGGTGATGCCCAAATGGTATCAATCGACAAACTTAGAAATATGTTGACCGTGTAGACGAAACCCAGTAGTATAGCAAGACGAAACGACCGAAATCGGTTAAGCTAGAAAAACGCAAAGGAGATAAAGATATGAAGAAATTGTTTCACTTGACCCAATCAGGGATAGACGAATTAGAGGCGGAAAAGGCAGAGCTGCTCGTAAAAAGGGCCGAAACGGCAGAAGCTATAAAAACTGCTCGTGAGCTAGGAGATCTTAGTGAAAATGCAGAGTACCAGTCTGCGCGCGCCGCGCAGGAGCGCAATGACGGTCGTCTTGAGGAGATTGAGCATATTCTGGCGAATGTCGAGGTAATAAAGGCAAAAAAGAGCAGGTCAGTCACACTAGGTTCTACGGTGACGCTTAAACATCCTAAGGGCAATGAAGTTACGGTGCAGATTGTGGGTACGATAGAAGCTGACCCGGCAAATGACAAAATTTCCGACGAATCACCCATTGGCAAAGCGCTGCTTGGCAAAAAAGAAGGTGACAGTGTCGACATAAATAAGCCCGCCGAAATCATCACCTACACCGTCCTCAGCGTTCGATAAAACACAACGCGTATCGCACCAGCCTGCCTGCTGGCCCCTAACGAGCTAAAAAAAGCGAAATGCAGGAAACATTTACTTTTTCTACCGCAGGGGGGACAATGGGGATATAAGCAGGAGGGTAATGAAGTGGAACCAACAGATACGAATAATGCAAATGAAGTAAAATCTTCAAGTACAAAGGCACTGACGTTGCGGGTAAACCCATGGTGGCTAAACGCCGTTCTACTGGCTGGGTTAGTGGCAACGCTCCTAATGTGGCATCCCTGGACGGGTACACCTCGTTCATCGAGCGATGTAGTAACGGTTAGTGGCACAGCAACTATTACCGCCGAGCCAGATGAGTACGTCTTTTACCCAAGCTATGAGTTCAAAAATTCTGACAAAGCTGTTGGACTGGCGGAGCTGACCGCCAAGAGTGAAGAAGTTGTGGCAGGACTCAAAAAAGCAGGCGTGGCCGATAAAGACATTAAGACGAACGCCAGTGGCTACCGAAATTATTACTATTACAATGAGGAGTCGCGTGCCCATACCTACGCGTTGCAAGTAACCGCCACGACTCGTACCAGGGAAACAGCACAAAAGGTACAGGATTACCTACTTACCACAGACCCGAGTGGGGCAGTGACTCCGCAGGCAACGTTCAGTAAGGCAAAACAAAAAGAGCTTGAGGCAAAAGGTCGCGACCAGGCGACTAAAGAAGCGCGTACTAAAGCTGACCAGCAAGCCAAAAACCTCGGTTTCAAAGTGGGCAAGGTGAAAAGTGTCCAAGATAGCAACAACGACTACGGTTACCCTATGCCGCTCGCTGAAACTATGGATTCAGCAAAAACTGTGGCTCCAAGTTCGCAAAGTCTCGCTGTTCAGCCCGGCGAAAACAACCTAACCTACACCGTTCAGGTCACGTACTACATCCGCTAGGTTATTCATGCGCCATACTTTAGCGTCTTCATGGGCGTCCCCTTACGACTCGGCGCTTACGCTGAGTGCCGGTTAACTAAATGCTGAGTCTGCACTATAGCTTAAGCAGTTTCATCTGGAACGAATCTTCGTTACAATAGAACTCATGCAGTGGTTGAATACAATTGTTGATCAGCTTGTGTCTCGGCAGGCCGAAGGAGAGATACTGATTGAATCTGGTGGGTCCCCGAGCGGGACGTATCACCTGGGGCACCTTAGAGAGGTCATTATTTGCGATGCTATTATGCTGGAGCTGCGTCGGCGTGGTCGAGAGGCGAAGCATGTTTATTTTGTCGATGATTTAGATGCTTTGCGGAAGATTCCCGTTAACATACCGGCTGACTTTGAAAAGTACCTAGGCATGCCGTTGTGTGATATACCCGCGCCCGAAGGCGTTGCAACTTCCTACGCTGAACATTTCATGCAGGGCATGCGCGATGCGTGCAGTATTTTGGGCATAGAGGTTGAGTTCATTCTGTCGCATCAGCGTTACCGCAGTGGCTACTTTGTGCCTGCTATAGAACGCTCGCTCAGCCGTATCCCAGAGGCTCGCCGCGCACTGGAAACCGTATCTGGTCGTGAGCTCGACGAACACTGGTCACCTATTCAGATAATGGAAAAAGGTAGGTTAAAAAACCGCCGTTTTGTCGGCCTCAAAATAGCCGATAAAACCATCACATATTTAGACACCGATGGGGTGGAACAGACAGTTCGTTATGACGATGGAAAAGTGAAACTCGATTGGCGACTGGATTGGCCTGGTCGATGGTGGCTTATGCGTGTGGCGGCTGAGCCTTTTGGTCGTGACCACGCGAGCGCTGGTGGCTCATTTGCGACCGGTGTTGAAATTATGAAGGATGTATATGAAGCGCCCGAACCATATCCTGTCCCGTATGACTTTATTAACATGGCCGGAGATACGAAGAAAATGAGTGCCAGCAAGGGTACTGGGCTCGATGCCATGGAGGGGGCTGCACTTATGCCATCAGAGGTGATTCGCTATTTTGTTTTGGGTGTGCCACCGAGCAAACGGCTTTATTTTGACCCGGTAGGTGGCGTTGTAAAGCTCATGGATGAATATGCGGCGTTTGCGGCGAAGCCAGATAAATCACCAGACGAAGAACAACTGCTTTACATTTGTACACGCGGAGGGGAAGCCCGTACAGTCAGCCGAGTGCCGTTCAGCCACCTAGTGGCAAGCTACCAAGCTAGTTTGCGCGATCCTGCTCGGACGCTTGAGGTAGTAAAGCGGACGGAACATTCGCAGGCAGCAGTGGAAGACGCCGAAATTATCACCCGCGAACTGCAGTTTATAGATGCTTGGCTTGATAAGCGCGCACCCGACGAAGTGAAATTTAGCTTGCGAGGACAGATACAAAAGGAAGAATTTAGCGAAAATGAAGTAAAACTCTTTGCCCGCCTTGCCGAAAAAACAGCGGCAGCTCCAGAGGATGCAGATGGGGAGTATTTTCACCTTGCGCTTTACAGCTTCAAAGACGAACTTGGCATGCAGCCCAAAGAAATATTCTCTGCGCTCTACCGCTTACTCCTTGGCAAAACCAGCGGTCCCCGCGCCGGCTATTTCCTAAGTATCCTGCCTAGGGACTGGCTGCTCGCTCGTCTGAGACTCGAAAAGTAAATTGTTTGAAAAAAGTTAAAGTGTCTGGTATAATGATTTACATGACATATTCAGCTACAATTTCCTCGCAGGGGCAGCTAACTATACCTGCAAAGGTACGGCGGGAACTAGGCATTACTAAGCATGTCCGGCTCGATGTTCGGAATGGTGAGCTTATTGTTCAGCGTGAGCTTAGTCTGGAAGACATCAAAAACATCTTAAAAGGACCATCTCGTCCGAGTAAACTTTCTGACCGGGAGCAGCTGCTATCAGAGGGTGCAACCGCAAAGTATATGGCGTCGAATCACTGATGGTTGTCGATACAAATATCATTTTACGTTTTTTGCTTGACGATGATTCGGATGGAAAGGCAGAGCTAGTACTCCGCAAGCAACATGTCACTGTTACAGATATGGTTATTAGTGAAGTTTTGTATGTGCTCACTGGGAAACAGTATCGACACGAGAAAGTGCTCGCTGTTGAAGCGATTACAGCGCTACTACGTCTGCCAAATATTACCCATCAGTCGGATATCGGTGAAAACTACTTGCATCTGTACGCTGTCTCCGGGTTAGATGTGACAGATTGCTACCTCGTATGTTTTTGCGTGCAGACCAAAAAAACGCTAATGACTTTTGATAAAACAATGAAGCGAGTCTATGAACAGGAGCTCTCAAAATTGCATGGATGTTTCTGACGAGCAGTTTCATGAGCTGATAGACAAGGCGTTTGAATCGCTACCGCGTGTCCACCGTGACCGTGTAAAGAATGTGGCGATTGTGACGGCCGACGAACCGACGCCTCTGCAAAGGCAGGAGCTAAAGTTACACTGTAATCAGACATTGCTTGGGCTGTACAGTGGTGTACCATTGCCACAGCGACAGGGCAGGGAATCGATTGTTCCTGATGTCATAACGCTGTTTAAGCTGCCGCTGCTGGCCACAAGTGATGACGAATCAGCGCTTTACGAAAACATTCGCCACACCCTCTGGCATGAGGTCGCTCACTATTATGGGCTTGACCACGAACAGATTCACAACCTTGAATAACTTTCCGGAAAAATAGGGGAAGCATCCTAGACTTTGCTCGGAATGACGGGTTGACGGTGCCTAGCGCCGTCTTAAGACCTTGTATTGTAGGTTGGCTTACGATACGAGGTCTGGAGTTATAAAGTTCCTGTACAGCTAATTTTTAGAAAAGTAATGTTCGATTTATTGCAAACAATAGTATAATTTCTTTGTTTTGATATATCTAAAGTTTATTTTATTATAAAGGAATGAAACTATGTTTGGAAGATTTAGAGGAAGACAGAATCCTGGTATATCCCCCCCCGAAAGTTTTGAAGTAAGAACACAGCGGCTCGTTGACTCTGTAAACTTCATAACCTCCGGCAATAACGGCGGCCCCGATAAAATTGTGATTGGTGAAACAAAAAGACCCACAAAAGGCGAGATAACTCTAGTAGTGGATAGGGGATCTCCGAGGAATATGCACCACGTTTATGGTACTAGGGATGGGGGGTTACACATTGACAGTGAAATTTTTCCTGGGGGTCCAAGTTTTCTTCGGCGCCGTACTATCTTAGGGGGTGTCTGTGATGTGGAAGACACTCCTCTTTCCCAAGCTATGTTTTTTACTGTGCCTAGCATAAGCGTTGTTGGTGGGGCAGTAAGATCTTTTATGTCTCAAAACCCTGTTAACCTAGCCGAACTGCCACAGGCTTTGGGCTGCGAGCCCACTGAGGTGGAAAGAATCTTAGGGTCGCTTAGTCCTCCTGATATGCGGTCGATGAGGATTGTTGATAAAGTACTGCAAATCGCCGCACAAGTCCCTTGCCAGGTCGGAGAGGTGACATTAAAGTATATTATGTCAGGAGAGGTTTAATTTCTTTAATCTCAGAAGTTAGTATTTGGTCACAGAACTAGTATGTGTATAGTACCTGATATGCCTGCGGTGATTTTTGATTTTGACGGAACGATTGTGGATAGCCTTGCCGGGGTTATTAAGGTATATGAGGGTGTGCGAGGAGGTAGCCTACTTACAGCAGAGCAGCGTCGGGTACTGCAGAACAAGAGTTTGTTGCAGATTGCACGGGAAATGAACATTCCAAAATGGAAGATTTTGTGGCTAGCCGTCTGGGGCAGGCGAATGTTTCAGCATCATATGCGCAGTGTGCAGGTACACCCGGGCATGACGGAGATAATCCAGAAGCTTCATGGTCAAAAGGTGCCACTCTATGTCCTGAGTGCCAACCGCACCGCAAACGTTAGAAAATACTTGAGTTGGCATAAACTAGACACATATTTCACAGGTATCTACGGAGGAGCGAGCTTTTTGAGTAAAGCTAGGGCCATGGATAAACTTGTCCGGCGAGAAGGTCTCAATGCTGCAGATGTGTGGTGTGTAGGTGACGAGCGGGTTGACGTACGGTCTGCGCATACTGCCGGTTTAAAGGTTATTGCGGTGACGTGGGGGTACGCGAGTGCGCAAGGGTTGGCGGCAGTCAATCCGGATTATCTTGTGCATGATAGCACTGAGCTACAAAAGGTTTTACAAGCGTGCTTGAAGAAGTAACTATAACTAAACTCGTACACGGCGGGCAGGGGCTTGGTGAGCTAGCAGATGGACGTAAGGTGTTCGTCTGGAATGCCTTACCCGGCGAAATCGTTTTGGTACGGATAACAAAGAATAAGCGGTCATACGCCGAGGCGGTTGCCGAAAAAGTCATCTTAGCATCGCCTGACCGTATTGTCCCCGTAGAAGACACTTTTTTAGCGACCAGCCCATGGCAAATAATGACATGCAAAGCCGAAAACCGCGCCAAGATTGAGATTATCTGCGATTTATTTCGGCACGAAAAAATCAATTGTCCGTTACCTAACAAAACCGTTGCTCGAGGTTCAGAGTATCATTACCGAAACAAGATGGAATACAGTTTCTGTGGTGACAAAGACGGTTTGCATTTGGCTTTGCATGAGCGCAGGAGTCACGGTAAGCAGCCTGTACAGGGGAGTGCACTGGCTATGCCAGCGGTTGATGCAGCTGCAAATGTTATGCTCGCTGAACTGCGTCGCTTGCAGGTGCGGGCGAACGACCTAAAAACACTCGTTATTCGTTGTGACCAAGAGGGGACTGCGGCTGCGAGCTTATTCGTGAAACCAAGTAATTTCCCCAGATTGAAAATACCATACCAGGTAGAACCTAGCTGCGCAGAGGACAAGCCTACGGGTACGCCTAGGGGGCTTCGAGTATATCATTCAAATCCGAAATCACCGACGTCTGTGGCAACCAAGTTGCTGTATGAACTCGGCGACTGCGAGCTAAACGACGAACTGCTTGGAAAGTCATTTCACTATAATGTTGATAGCTTTTTTCAGGTAAATGTACCGGTTTACGAGGAGGCTCTAAAAAGTATTCGATCACACAGCATTGGCGATCCGGTTGATATGTACGCCGGCGTTGGCACGATAGGTTTAAGTGTTGCACAGAAAAAAGTCACGCTTGTAGAGCACGACCCAGTAACCGCAACCATGGCTCGCAAAAATATATCATGTATGATTGCGTCGGGGTCCGTCCTTGACGCAGAAGTGGTGGAGGCGCCAACAGAGAAGGTATTGGAGTATATCACTGGTAAGGAGACGGTTATTTTTGATCCGCCGCGGGCAGGATTGCACCCAAAGGTAGTGGAGCGTTGCCTAGATGTATTGCCACAACAAATTATTTACCTCAGCTGCAACCCGGCAACGCAGGCACGAGATTTGGCTGTGTTGCAAGAGAAATATGTAATCAGCCGCATTGAGGTGTTTAATTTTTTCCCGCGCACTCCACACATTGAAACGCTCGCGGTCTTAACTCTTAACTCTTAACTCTGTATACTACTTACATGAACTATATGAGGGAACGGTCGCGACCCTACGAGCCGGGTCAAGCGGCGCCGTATAAAGTTTCGCGGTCAAAAATTGAGCTGTATATGCAGTGTCCACGTTGTTTTTGGCTGGATATGCGTCACAAAATCACTCGGCCCAGCAGCCCGCCGTTTCAGATAAATAAAGCCATAGATGAGTTGTTTAAAAAAGAGTTTGATGTTTTTCGCGGGCAGAAAAAGCCACATCCGCTCATGAAACAGTTCGGCGTAGATGCTATACCGTATACTCACAAGGATCTCGACACCTGGAGGCAGAACTTCACTGGCGTGGCGACCTTGCACAAGCCAACAAACCTGCATGTCTTTGGCGCTGTCGATGATGTCTGGGTAAATCCTGCGGGTGAACTAATAGTTGTAGACTACAAAGCTACGGCCAAAGCGGCACCCGTGACAGCGCTTGGTCCTGAAGGTGGCTGGCAGGATATGTACCGCCGTCAGATGGAGGTTTACCAGTGGCTGCTGCGACAAAATGGCTTCCCGGTTAGTACTACCGGATATTTTGTTTATGCCACGGGTAATCCTGGCAAAGATGCATTTGATGGTGTGGTTGAATTTGAAACGCACGTATTTCCATACCACGGCAAAAGCGATTGGGTTGAGCAAACATTGCTAGACATGAAAGCCTGTATGGATAGCGACACCATGCCGCCTGTAGGAGCTGCGGCTATGGGTGGTCCGTGCGAACACTGCACGTATGCTCGTAAACGGACTGAGTTAACACTGCAGGCTATACAAAAAAAGTAATTCCTTAAATCTTGTTTGGTATCACTGTATCTGTATACTACTAGTATGTTAGACATACAATTTATACGAGAGAACGCTGAACTTGTTCAGCAGAAGTCGCGGGAAAAAGGCTATAAAAACGTAGATATCCCAGCGCTGCTGGCAGTCGACGAACAGCGGCGGGCGCAGCTGACAAAAGTTGAAGACCTGCGGGCGCAGCGCAATGCTCTGACAGAGTCTATGAAAGGCCAAAAGCCGACATCTGAACAAATAGAGCAGGGAAAAGCGCTGAAGGAAAAAATTGCCGGTTTAGAAAATGAGGTGAAACTCACAGAGGAAAAATGGCAATCCCAGATGCAAACTGTACCTAATCCTTCGTTTGATGACGTGCCACTAGGTGGTGAAGCCGACAGCGTGGAGATAAAACGCTGGGGCGAACAAACAAAGGGAGCAGTAGACCATTTGGACTTTGCAACCAAGCGGGACTGGGTTGATTTTGAGCGCGGTGCCAAGGTGGCTGGTGCGAAGTTTTATTATCTGAAGGGTGATTTGGCGCTGCTAGAAAACGCGATTACCCAGTTTGCACTAGACTTTGTACTCCCAAAAGGTTTTACCTATTTGACGGTCCCGCACATGGTAAGCACTCGCATAGCAGCCGGGGCGGGGTTTGCGCCACGTGGTGACGAAAGTGGCAACGAATATTTTGTCGAGGGTGAAGACCTGGCGCTTATTGGCACGGCCGAGGCACCGCTTACTGGATACCACGCTGATGAGATTATTGATGAGGCCAAACTGCCACTAAAATATGTCGGTTACAGTCCGTGCTACCGTAAGGAAGCCGGGACGTATGGCAAGCACACCCGTGGATTGTTCAGGGTGCATCAGTTCAACAAGCTCGAAATGTATATTTTTTGTACACCAGAACAAAGTCGGGATATGCATGAGTTTATTTTGCAGACAGAAGAAGAGCTGTGGCAGGCGCTCGGCGTGCCGTACCATGTGGTCAACATTGCGGCCGGGGACTTAGGGGCACCAGCTGCTAAAAAGTACGATGTTGAATACTGGTCGCCGGTTGACGAGAAGTACCGCGAGCTGACCAGCTGTAGTAACTGCACGGACTTTCAAGCGCGAAACTTAAACATACGGGTCCGGCGCAAAAACGGCAAGGTAGAAGTGCTTCATACTCTTAACGGCACTGCCGTATCGCTTGCTCGATCACTTGTAGCGGTCATTGAGCATTATCAGACGGAACGTGGTACACTACGTATACCAGAGGCTCTACAACCCTACATGGGAAAAAGAACAGAGATATAACCGCAAGGAGTGTTATGATCCATACCGTTAGCGCGGAAGGTTTCGACCTGACCCCAAAACTTCAAAAATATACCGCAGGTAAAGTGAAAGATATTCAAAAATACATTCCTAGAAAAGCACGGGAAGCTGCTGTTCTTGCTATACACTTTAAAGAAGCCAAGAAGGGTCAGGAAAAAACTTGTACACTGGCCCTACAGCTACCGCACGATACACTGGCGGCCAAAGAAACAACAAGTCATATGTATGCCGCGTTTGATATTGCAGTGGTTGAGATTCGACGTCAACTGGCGGAGTATAAAAGCAAACATAGCAGTTACGGTTTGCGACACAAATTTGCACGACGCTTGAAGCGCGAAAAAACTGCGAGCTAGTTCACATAAACAGGCAAACAGGGTACAATGGTTTTGACGTAATTCAGTGACATGTGTGGAGGTGCAAGTAAATGAACAGAGTTCTCAAACGTATTTTGGGTGACCCACAGGCAAAAACGATTAAGCGGCTGCGTAAGCGGGTGCGGGTCATTAACGATCTCGCGCCAAAATACAAAAAAATGACAGATAAGCAGCTGCGGGAGCAAACAAATAAGCTCCGTTTGCGGCTCAAGAAAGAGTCACTCGACGGTATATTACCAGACGCTTTTGCGGTTGTGCGTGAGGCAGCAACTAGAGCTTTGAACCAACGCCACTACGATGTTCAGCTTATTGGTGGCATGGTGCTCCACGAGGGCAATGTTAGTGAAATGAAAACTGGTGAAGGCAAAACGTTGGTCGCAACGGCTCCAATGTTTTTAAATGCCATCGGCGGTAAGGGTGCGCACCTTGTCACAGTCAATGATTACCTCGCTCAGCGTGATGCTGGTTGGATGGGTCAGGTTTATTATTTTCTCGGTTTATCAACAGCTGTTATTATGGCGGATCATTCGTATTTGTATGATCCAAAGTTTACCAACGAAGAACACGAAGACGAGAGGTTCCGTCATTTGCGCCCGTGTACCCGGCAAGAGGCGTATGCCGCCGACATAACATATGGTACAAATAACGAATTCGGCTTCGATTATCTGCGTGATAACATGGTGCGCGAGACAGACCAGTTGCGTCAGCGAGAGCTAAACTATGCCATTGTTGACGAAGTTGACTCTATTCTTATAGATGAAGCGCGAACCCCACTTATTATCAGCGCGCCCAGCGTGACGCCAGGTAATGCTTATGCGCAGTTTTCAAAAACAGTTCGGCAGCTCACACCGAAACACTACGAAGTCGACGAAAAGCGTAAGACAGTTGTTTTAAACGATGAAGGTGTTGATAAGATAGAAAAAGTACTCGGCATAGAAAATCTCTATGGCACCGACAACATTCGGACGCTTTACCATCTAGAGCAAGCCTTGCGCGCGCAGACACTTTTTAAGAGAGACAAAGACTATGTGGTAACAAATGACGGAGAAATTGTTATCGTCGATGAGTTCACCGGACGCCTCCTCGCTGGACGGCGGTACAACGAAGGGCTTCACCAAGCAATTGAAGCCAAAGAGGGCGTGGAAGTACAGCAGGAGTCAATGACACTTGCAACCATATCGTTCCAGAACTATTTTCGTTTATATGACAAGCTATCTGGCATGACCGGTACCGCCATGACTGAAAGCGAAGAGTTTCATCAGATTTACAAACTCGATGTCGTGGAGATTCCGTCTAACCGACAAATCGTACGGGATGACCGAAGTGACCGAATTTACCGCAACGAAGCGGCGAAGTTCAAAGCAATTGTGGCACAGGTAAAGGAACTAAACAAAAAAGGGCAGCCTGTACTTATTGGCACGGCATCTATCGAAAAAAATGAGAGACTCGGTGGCCTACTGACCAAGGCTGGTGTGCCCCACCAGGTTTTGAATGCAAAGAATAATGAGCGTGAGGCAAAAATTGTGGCCAAGGCGGGTGAGCAGGGTGCGGTAACGCTCGCCACAAACATCGCAGGGCGAGGTACTGATATTGTCCTAGGTAAGGGTGTCAAGAAGCTTGGCGGCTTGCTTGTGATTGGGAGTGAACGTCATGAATCACGCCGTATAGACAATCAGTTGCGAGGTCGCGCTGGCCGTCAGGGAGATCCAGGTGTGACGCAGTTTTATGTGAGTACCGAAGATGATCTTATGCGTATTTTTGGCGCTGAGCGTATTGGACGCGTACTTGACCGTCTAAAAGTAGATGAAGACGTACCAATCGAAAACCGCATGATTACACGTAGCCTCGAAGCAGCACAGAAGAAAGTAGAAGGATTCCACTTCGACCAGCGTAAAAATGTTGTACAGTACGACGATGTCATGAACCGCCACCGTAAGGCAACCTATGCAATGCGCAAAGAAATTTTGCGAGCAGACGATATTAGTAAACGGATTAAAGCGTACATTGATGAGGAAATGAGCCTACTGGCAGATTCACCGCTTCGAGCCACCGACGAGTTTGAACCGGCGGTGCGCGAGCTACTGCCTTTGGATGACGCTGCACTTGACCGCATTTTCTCAAAAACACAAGATACGGTTAAACCAGTGCTGCTAGAAGAAGCCAAGGAACTATACGAAGGTCGAGAGGCGGCCTTTACTACAGAAGTGATGCGACGAGTAGAGCGCGATGTTTATTTGCAGATTTTGGATAATCTATGGATGCAACATCTTGAGAACATGGATCATTTGCGAGAAGGAATTGGCTGGATGAGTGTTGGCCAGCGAGATCCGCTTGTTGAGTATCGCCGACGCGGCCAAATGATATTTGAGCAAATGCAATTTGCGCTTCGACACGAAGTTGTGCGCGCGATTTTCCATGCCGAGCCAGTTGAAATGAGTGAACTTGAGCAGCCAGTTGAGACCGAATTGACGCTTGCAGCCCGTGGTTCCATCAGCAACGCTGCGGACATTTTGGGCGATACTGAGCAGTTTGACGAGAAGGACTTTACAGGTGAGAAAAAGGTATCCCAGGTTAAATCTACCGCAAAAGATCGTGCAAAAGCTAACAAACGTGAACGCCAAAAAAAGGCAAAAGCTAGAAAGAAAAAATAGGCAGTAGGGGTAGCCAAAAAAAACGAAAAGGCCTAGAACCTCAATCCTACAAATCTAACTCATGAAGCATACTGTAGAAGAAATTATTCTGAACAACGGCGCAAAAGGTCTGCTTGTTCATGTTCCAGACGCGACAGTTTTAAATGTGTATATTAACTTTCGGGCCGGTGAATATCTGGTTGAGCGAGATAAATGGGAAACACCGCACCTCATGGAGCATATCTTGCTTGGTGCAAATGATGACTATCCGAGAGCTCGCGATTTTCAGGCTGAAGTTGAAAAAAATGGAGCATACAGCAACGCATCTACGGATGTGTATGACATTGTTTATGAAACAGAATGTGCGGATTTCGAATGGGACAGAGTGTATGGTCTGCTCGTTACTGCTATAGAAAAACCACTTTTTTTGCAGGAAGAATTTGATGCGGAGTTTGGTAACGTCCGGGAGGAATTAGCAGCTCGAGCAAATAACCATTATCGTCAGCTGGGTGCTGAAAGCCGCAAGGCCTACGGGTTAGTATCTGAAACGGATAAAGCGCGCCTTGAGCTGATGGACAATGTGACCCTTGAAAACGTCCGGGAGCATTATCGTCGCACTCATACAACAGATAACATGCGATTTGTAGTGGCTGGGCACATCGGAAAGCGCCGATCTGCAATTATGCAGACGCTAGAAGGCATACAGCTTCCGCGCGGTGAGCGTTTTATCATGCCTGATGAGGTAGTACGGACGCTTCAGAAACCAGTATGCATACCGAACGAAACGGTCGATACGCTCTATTTTTACATAGATACGTTTATGAACCGTCGGCTGGAGGAGCGAGAACTTGACGCGCTCGGTCTTGTGAATGCGCTTCTGACAGAGACACTTTATTCAAAGATTCTCGGAACAGCTCGCGAGCGTGGTCTGGTGTACGGAATGAATAGTGGTTTTCAACAGATTAAACTGAGCAGTAATTTGTGGTTTGGGAGTCAAGTATCGGTAGCAAACGCACCAGCACTGTTCGACATTATTACGGAGCAGCTCGGCAACCTTTTTCGTGGGGAGCTCGCAGAGGCAGATATTGCCGCCGCACAGGCTTATGCAATCGGACGTTACCAGAGGAGTGCGCAAACCGTTGCGAGTACGGCGGGTGGATACACGGGGCGCTATTTCTTCGACGAATACATTGATGACTACTATGCCATTCCCGAACGGATCAAGGCAGTAACAAAACAGGATATCATCGATAGCACACGGGCAATGTTTGCCGATGGTATTGGTGGGCTCGGAATATATGGCAGCGCCACACCTGAGTTAGGTGAAACTTTGAACGACCAGCTGCGAATGCTCTGGCAACAGGGAAATTAATATGGATGAGCTGCAGCGACGCGCACAAGAGCTCCAAGCATCTGTGGCAGAAGCGCAAGATAAGATTGGTTTCGAACAGCTAAGCAATCGAAAACAAATGGTAGACGAGCAAACTTTGGAACAGAATTTCTGGAATGATCCGACTGCTGCACAAAAAGCAATGAAAGAACAAGCTAGCCTAGACAAGCGATTACGCCCTTGGATAGAGCTGAAACAGTCAGTGGACGATGCCATTGAGCTCCTTGCTCTGCATGACAGTGCACTTGAAACAGAAGTATTGCAGCAAGTGAAAATGGGCGAAAAAACGTTTTTGGAGCTAAAGGAAGAGCTGAAATTTTCTGGTTTTTATGATGACCACGATGTTATCATGAGTCTTCATGCCGGAGCGGGCGGTGCGGACGCGCAGGACTGGACGGGCATGCTCTTACGCATGTACACGCGCTGGGCTGAACAAAATAGTTATTCAGTTTCACTGCTCGAAGAGGCTCCAGCTGACGAAGGCGGATTTAAGAGCGCAACACTGGAAATATCGGGGTTATTTGCCTTTGGTAAACTGAAAGGTGAGCATGGCGTCCACCGTCTCGTTCGGTTGAGTCCTTTTAACGCTGAAAGCAGGGAAACGAGCTTTGCTAAAGTTGAAATTTTACCTAAAATTGATGCACCAGAAGACATTGAGATAGACGAAAAAGATTTGAAGATTGATGTGTACAGAAGTGGTGGCCATGGTGGCCAAAGCGTGAACACAACTGACTCAGCCGTGCGCGTGACCCATCTACCTACCGGCATTGTTGTTGCCATACAGAACGAGCGTTCTCAGTTGCAAAACCGCGAAACCGCCATGACTATTTTGCGTTCTCGTCTAGCACAATTACAGCTTGAGCAACATGCCGAAAAGGTAGGTGAGCTAAAAGGCCCAAATGAGCAAGCGGCCTGGGGCAACCAAATCCGCAGCTACGTGCTTCACCCCTACAAACAAGTCAAAGATCTCCGCACTGAGTACACATCATCTGATCCTGAAAAAGTGCTTGGTGGAGAGCTTAATCCCTTTATTACTGCCTATCTTGAATATTCACTTGGTAGTTGAAAGTTATTCTTGACCTCTTAGGCGCCTTACTTTAGCGATGTTTTTGTTGTAGATATGAGTTTACGTGCGCTCCGGCACAACAGCATAACCATGATATACTAGGAAACGATGATTTTGTTGGATCGGGTTACGAAAACATATGGTAAAACGCTAGGGACTGCATTGGACCGAGTTAGTTTACATGTGGAGCCAAAAGAGTTTGTTATTGTGGTAGGTCAAAGTGGCGCAGGGAAGTCGACACTCTTAAAATTGTTGACACGCGAAGAACGACCTACGAGCGGCAAAATTATTGTCGGAGGCATAGACTATGACAAACTGCCCGATAAAGATATTCCACTGTTACGGCGTAAAATAGGCGTTGTTTTTCAGGATTTCAAGCTACTTCCCAACCGTACGGTGTTTGAAAATGTCGCTTTTGCACTTGAAATTGTCGGAGTGAGCACAAAAGAAATAAACAACACCGTGCCACGCGTACTAGATATTGTAAACCTAAAAGACAAAGCTAAGCGCATGCCCATAGAGCTTAGTGGTGGTGAACGCCAACGTGTCGCAATTGCTCGCGCTATTGTACGGCAGCCGAAGATTCTCATTGCCGATGAGCCGACAGGTAATCTTGACCCAAAACACGCCTGGGACGTTATTACAATCCTTGAAAAAATTAACCGCTACGGCACTACAGTGTTACTGACGACACATAACCAAGAAATTGTCAATAAGTTGAAGCGGCGAGTGATAACAATCAAAAATGGCCAGGTTGTGAGTGACCGTGCCAATGCATAGTATAATGAAAAAGTACCGGCGAAGGTGCCAACGGGTCGGGGCATGTAGTATGGGTAGACGTATCATAACTACAGGTAGGATTGTACGAACAGGATGTATTTATTTTGTGCGGAATGCTTGGCTTGCAGTTGCAGCTATGGCAACCATGATTATTACGCTGACAATCATTATGTTTTCTATTATTCTCAATGCGACATTCAATAATCAGGTTGACCAAATAACAAGCAAGATAGACATATCGGTATACCTTAAAGACACAGTTACAACGGCACAGGCAAAGACTTTTGTGGCAAATGTCGAAAAATTGCCTAACGTGGAATCAGTCACGTTCCTTGACAAGGCTGCAGCCCTTAGGGCATTCATTAAACAAAATGCTGGCAATGATAAACTGCTGGCGGCGGTAAATGAAACTGACAATCCATTGCCGGCAACAGTGAAAATCAAACCACGAGATCTCAACAAAATGAGTGACATTCGTTCGTATGTGACTAAACCCGAATGGCAAAAACTTCAATCGGACCCAATATCTGACAGCGGAGAGCGTCGAACCACTATCGACAAAATTACACATGCCACGAACATCCTGCAGCGAGCTGGTGTTATAGCCGTCGGAGTGTTTGCGCTCATATCTGTTCTGATTATTTTTAACACGATTCAGATGGCAATTTTTAACAGACGTGATGAGCTTCAAATTATGCGCTTGCTAGGGGCAAGCACCGGCTACATACGTGCGCCATTCGTGGTGGAAACCATAATTTACGGAGTGCTTTCCGCTATCATATCTATCCTGATTATCAACGCGTTGTTTATTACTGCTTCAAGCTCGTTGCAAGCGACAAGCTTGGGACTTCTCGACATTTCATATAGCCAGCAGTATTTTCAGGAGCATTATTGGCAGCTGTTGCTCATGCAGCTCATGCTTGGTATACTGATAGGTGCTGCTTCTTCAGTCATAGCTACGCAGCGATATCTTAAATTCAAAACGCCAAAGAAATAACACCACCTTCGCGCGACAAAATCATCGCGCGGGGGTTACTTAGTCTCTCGGCATAAACGGGCAGGCTGACGAAAGATAGACAAAACTACAACAATATAGAGTAAGGGGAGGGTTTATAAGTCTTGCATAATTGTGATATCATAAGCATGTTCATAAAAACATACAAAAATATGCATAAAAAAATCTCTCATATGTCTTCTCGTCGTCTACCACGCCCCGTGCAAGCGTGTCTGTTGGTAGCAAGCTGCCTACTATTGGTTGCAGGAACGCTTATTCCGTCATGGCGACATCTCGTCTGGGCAAATGATTACCAGGCACAAATAGATGCCTTGCAGCAACAAAACAGCGTAAACCGATCCGTTCTCGGTGAGCTAGAGGCCGTGGCAGAAAGCTACACAGACGTCATACGCAAGCTTCAGCAACAAATTGACTCGCTTCAGGCCTCAATAAACACGAACCTCGATTTGCAGGCTCAGCTACAACGGCAAATTGCGGAAGCACAAGCCGAGATAGATCGTCAAAAGGCAGTTTTAGCTGAAGACGTTAAGGCTATGTACGTAGATGGCACGCCAAGTTCACTTGAAATGCTTGCCAGCAGCCGGGACTTTAGTGATTATGTCGACAAGCAAGAGTACCGTTCCCGAGTTCAAAATAAATTGCAAGATACCCTGAAAAGAATTGCAGAGCTTCAAAAACAGCTACAGGTGCAAAAAGCAAAAGTTGAGCAGCTCGTTAAAGAAATGCAGATTCAGCAATCACAGCTGAGTGCCGACCGTGCAAAACAGTGGGAACTGTTAAACATGAATGAATCAAATCAGGCTGAATATGATGCGCAAATAAAAGCTAACAATAGCAAAGTAGCACAGCTACGTGCTGAACAGGCCGCTGCAAACCGACGTCTTAGCGGCGGTACGGCAGGAGGTGTCACCGCAGGGGATCCAGGCCACGGCGGGTATCCAGCTTATCTTGATTATGCAGCGCAGGACAGCCTTGTCGACCCATGGGGCATGTATAACCGCGAGTGCGTGAGCTACACTGCCTGGAAAGTATTCCAAGCCTACGGCTACATGCCGTATTGGGGAGGAATCGGTAACGCCAACCAGTGGCCGGGTAACGCCGCTCGAGCCGGCATACCCACTAGCTCAACACCTCGTGTCGGCTCTGTAGCAGTATGGAATGTAGGCTACTACGGGCATGTCATGTGGGTTGAAGCAGTCAACAGCGACGGCTCAATCTGGATTAGTCAGTACAACTACGATTTTAACGGCCATTACAGTGAAATGCTTGTAAGCGCGGGCATGGCCTCAAACTTGACCTACATCTATTTCGACCAAATGTAGCCGCTTAAAAACAAGTATTAAGTGAGTATCGGCGCTCGCATAAAAAAATAAAAATGACTCACAAGACTATACCCATCAAACATACAGGGAAGGCATATCATATTACGGTAAAGGTTCACGATAAGCCACAGCTGCATTCACTTGTTCGTACAAAAAATGGCCTGATAAAAATGCGTGCTTTTGGCCTGCGCCTGCAGAGGGTATTTGTTGCGGCATCACTAAAAACAAAAAAATATCTTCATAAGTCGGCTGGGAAAAAAGTGATTTTTCAAGCTGGTGTCATACTGTCATTAGGCTTACTTGGTACATTTTCTTTGCAAGTTGTGGCCTACGCGCATACAGCCGTAGAAATTCAGCCGATAGTGAACCATGCGCATAATAAACCAGTGCGCATAGCGTTCAATCGTGTGGTTCGCGGCTCTTTGAGCTACGCATGGCAGGAAAACATAGCCGGGTCGTGGTTGCCAGAAAAAACTTTTGCGGGCGTGCGAGCACTGGTTTTTACGCCGAAGGATCCTTTGACACCAGGTTCGGTTTTGCATCTGAAACTTAAAAACGTTCAACCTACAGCAGACATTATGAGCAACACGCCCTCCGAGCAACTCGTAGCGGTAGTTGTAGAGCGGGCTGCAGCCATCGTATCGCAAACCCCAGCAATAAATGCTCAACAGGTTCGGGTTAGCACCGAATTATCACTGAAACTGAGCACCACTAACAGAGGACTCCGCACGTTCGTACTCGCTGGCGATATCCCGGTAGTGTCGCCAAAGCCATCCGGTCGAGACGATACGGTTTTCTCCTGGAAGCTCGCGGGCGAATTGGCCCAAGGAAAAACGTATCACGCTGAGGTTCGTGATACCCAGCAGACCGAAGAGAAGCAAGTGGTAGCAGTTTTTCATTTCACAACCGTTGCTGAACCCTCTGTTAGTACAAATGTTTCGGGCTATATTAAACCAAACCAAACCATAACTGTTGATTTTGATCAGGACATGGTTCAACATGACAAAGCTGTAGTTTTTGCAATGCCCGGCAAGGGTGCTTGGCAAGGCTCTCGGCAGTACGCGTTCACGACCAGTTTTGTAGTTCCTGGTACAACGTACAGCTACAAAGTTATCTCGGGTACGCAGTCTGTGCATGGTGGTGCCTTAAAAACTGATAAAATATTCAATGCTCAAACACCAGGGGCAGTAAAAGTCGTTGGCTCGCAGCCGAGTGGTAGTCGAATTCCACTAAATAATTCCGTAAAAATTACCTTTGATCAGCCCGTCGACCATGCGAGTGCAGAAAATGCCTTTAGCATATCTCCTCAAGTCAACGGCTCATTTAGCTGGTCGGGCAACACAATGATTTTTACGCCGTCAAGCTATGGATATCAAACGACCTATACCTACGCTGTTGCGCCGGGGATTAAGCCAGTTTTTGGTTTAATGGGCGTTGGGTATAGCAAGCAATTTATAACTGTCTACGAAGTACGTAAACTGAATGTCCCGTTTTTCCGACAGGCTCATGCGCTAAGTTGCGAAGCGGCCTCACTACGGATGGCTTTGGCTTACTACGGGGTCGGAACGAGCGATGACGAAATTCTTGGACGGATTGGTTATGCCCCACAGCCTCGTGACACGGCTACGAACACATGGCAGGATCCAAACGTTGAGTTTGTGGGCGATGTAAACGGGAAAATTAATGTGACGGGCTGGGGGGTATACGCCGGCCCTGTTGCTCGGGCTGCTCAGTCGTTTGGCAGAAGTGCAGATGTTATTTATAGCCCATCCGCTGCAAGCGTTGCGTCGGCAATTTACGCTGGAAGACCGGTCATCATGTGGGGTGTTATGGGCACGAGTGCGATCGATGATAGCTGGAACACAGCCACTAGCGGAGTTGTCCATGCGGCAAAAAACCAGCATGTGCGACTTGTATACGGCGTTGAAGGTTCGGCCGAAAACCCTGCTGGGTTTTACCTAAATGACCCCTTGCGGGGTAGTGTGTATCTTACGGCAGGGGCACTTCAAGCCAGTATGAACGCTGGTGGCCGACAAATTTTAGTTGTGTACTAATCGGGGCGCCGGCAAACCTACCATACACAGCTAAGTCTGCAGCTAATGAAGTATTTTATACATTTTAAAAAGGAAATATTTCCATGGTTTGTATACGAAATCAATGGGGTTGGCGTGTTCGACTAGTTGTCCGCCAAATCGTTTTTTAAATCCGGTTACGCCGCCAAGGCCTTGGCTTTTGACATTATCCGTCACGCCACCAAAATTGAACAGGGTACAACCGTGTTTTACGGCTTCTTGTAGAGCAACCCATATAACCATGTAAGCTGGGGCAATTTTGCGAAAGTCATTGCTTGAGCCACCAAAAACATAGTGCGCTTGAGCATCGTACAACACAAATAATCCTGCCGCTGCTGGCTTTCCGTCTATGGTGATTATCACTACAAAACCTTCTTCATCTGTAAGTGTTTTGAGGTACGATGCGTAGTACGACTTGTCAAAAATAGCAAACCCGTCTCGTTCGGCAGTCGCCTGCATAAGGCTAAAAAATGTTTCAAGTGGTGCTTCGCTAGGTTTGTATGTTTTTGTGCTAGCGTTGGCGCGTTCGGCAAGTCTCACATTGTAACGGGCATGTTTATGAAAACCCATCCAAAGAGCTTCTTTGCTACCCGTGATGTCGAGCACCCATTCAGCCCGTGGTTGCAAGCTAGCAGTGCAGGCTAGTTTACTTGGGATGGGCTTTTTTATAGAGATAGATTTAACCTCGTCGCTGTCAAGCCGAACAAACGTTAGGTTGTGTTTAGCCGCAACGGTGCGGAAAAACGTGTCCAAATCGCCAATGATTTCCTTGTCCAGGGTACGACAGATTGGCCCATATGGGCAGTAAAGGAAGTTTAGACCACCCGCGGCACCGTAGATGACTCCAAGGCCGCAACCAACCACTTCGTCTAGACGAGAAATGGTGAAATAAATTACGTCTTTGCCACTAGTCGCCTGAAGATTCCCATAAAAAGGCGCCTGCAGGAAGGAAACCGGCTCGCTTAGTACATCAGTGACTGTCTTGCACGCTGCGGTATATGTTTCAATCGAACAGGTCTGAATATTGTAAGGCATGCTGATATTGTAACGCATCCGGCTGGAGCTGCACCCGTAAAGTAAGGTATACTGTTAAGCACATGCAAAGAGCGAAGAAGTGGTCAAAACCAGGAGCAATATTTACGTGGAAGCGTTTGGCGATTACATGGGTGCTGCTGGCTGTATTTGCCGGCGGTGTTATAGCAGGCCAGAACGGTTTAATTTCGTCGAAAGAACCCTATGCATCACGCACTCGTTTGCCCAAAGTACTCAATTATTCACAAATTGACGAGGTATATCAGGCACTCAAGAACAATTACAACGGTGCTCTGACTGAAGAACAGGTGCTTGAGGGTTTGAAGCATGGCTTAGCAGGGAGTACCAACGACCCCTATACTGAATTTTTTTCTGCCAAAGAGGCAGCGGAGTTTCAGAATGATTTGCAGGGTACCATTACTGGTGTGGGGGCGAAGCTCGAGCTAGATCAAGATAAAAATATTGTGATTGTAGCGCCGCTTAGCGGGTCTCCGGCGGAGGCAGCAGGGCTTCGCGCAAAAGATATTATTATTGCAGTTGACGACAAAACTAGTTATGGCATGACGGCTACTGAAGCGGTTCTGAAAATTCGCGGTCCTAAGGGAACGAAAGTTAAGCTAACAATTGTTCGTGACAAAAAAGAACAACTTGAGTTTACTATTACTCGCGACGTCATACACGTGCCGTCAGTTGAGTCGAAGGTGCTTGAAGGCAATGTTGGGTACTTACAGGTTAGCCAATTTAGCGACGATACTGACGAGCTCGCCGAGGCAGCAGCTGAATCGTTCCGTGAAAAAGGTATCCGAGAAATTATTTTGGATTTGCGTGACAACCCAGGGGGAGAGGTGGCTTCGGCGGTTGGGTTAGGCGGCTTGTGGCTGCAAAAAGGCCAGATAATTGTGCAACAACGACGAGGTGACACAACGTATGCCACAGATACCGTATCGAACATTACCGCACCATTTAAGAGAATGAAAACGGCGGTACTCATAAATGGGGGTTCGGCATCGGCCTCAGAAATAGTTGCCCTGGCGCTTCGCGACCATCTTGGCGCACGTATCATTGGCGAAAAAAGCTACGGGAAAGGTGTTGTGCAACAGCTGGTGCCATTTGATGACGGTAGCTCTCTGAAGGTAACGATAGGCAAGTGGTATTCGCCAAAAGGTACCAACATAGATAAAAAAGGTATTACCCCCGACCAGGAAATCAAACCGACAGAAGAAGATATCAAGTCAAAAAATGACGTCCAGCTCAAGGCCGCAACCGAATGGATTAGGCAATAATACCGGTTGGAGCACAACAGGTTGCATCTGGTAACCGAGCAGCGTATCATAAGTGGGATAAACAGAGAGGATTAGGCGCGTGAGTGATAAGCAAACAAAGTTTGTGTTTGTAACAGGTGGTGTGCTTTCCGGGCTTGGCAAAGGTATTACAGCCGCTTCCATTGGTAACTTGCTCAAGGCTCGCGGCCTTTCCGTAAATCTTCAAAAATGCGATCCGTATCTAAATGTCGACGCAGGCCTACTCAATCCGCGCGAACACGGAGAATGTTTTGTAACAAAAGATGGTGCCGAAACCGACCTCGATCTTGGCCATTATGAACGATTTCTCGACCAAGAGTTGACGCGTGAAAGTTCGCTCATGAGCGGCCGAGTGCTGCTTGGGGTTATTGAGGCCGAGCGCAGCGGCAAATACGAAGGCAATACGGTGCAAATTATTCCGCACGTGACACGGGCTATCCAGGATCACATATTGAAGGCATCGGACGGGTTTGATGTGCATATCGTCGAAATTGGCGGCACGGTTGGAGATTATGAGAGCCTGTCGTTTGTTGAGGCTATACGTGAACTAGGTATGCGCGTAGGGCGGAACAATTGTCTTTTTGTACACGTTGTGTACATGCCGTACCTGGGTGCGAGCCATGAGTTTAAAAGCAAGCCAGCCCAAAATTCGGTACGTGAGCTGCGTGGTCTAGGTATAGCCCCAGATATTTTGGTTTGTCGCAGCGAGTCGCAAGCACCGGAAACTGTCAAAGACAAACTGAGCCTTTTTACTGGTGTCCAGCCAGAGGCAATTGCACTGCTTCCGAACGCGGAAAGCATTTACCAGGTTCCTCTAACCCTAGAGGACACAGGCATAGCCGATGTAATTTGCAAGCAGTTGGCGTTTGATGTGGCCAAGCCAGATTTGCGTGACTGGCGTGGTGTGGTAAGCAAGGCGTTGTCAAAATCAAGCAAAACAGTAAAAGTGGGTGTGGTGGCAAAATATCTCGATAACGCCGACACCTATATGTCGGTATTTGAGGCCATACGTGCTGCCGCGTGGGCAAACGATGTTTCGGTTGATATCAGCTGGATAGACGCGCCCAAGCTGGAAACTGCCACAGATGACGAACTGGCAGCAGAGCTGCAAGCTGTCGACGGTATAGTTGTGCCTGGTGGTTTTGGTACGCGGGGCGTCGAGGGGAAAATTCGAGCCGCACAGTACGCGTTGACTCACGGGTTGCCGTACTTGGGTCTTTGCTATGGTTTGCACATGATGGTCATAGCGGCGGCACGGTTGCACGGCTACGCCGACGCAAATACGACTGAGGTAAACCCCGCAACCTCCGCGGCAGTCATAGACACGATGGAAGGCCAAAAGGGCAAAGAAAACACCGGTGGTACCATGCGCCTTGGCGACTATGCGTGTCACTTTGAGTCTGGAAGCCTGGCTGCAAAGTTGTACGGTACGCAAGATATCGTCGAACGACACAGGCACCGTTATGAAGCAATGGGCAAGTATGTGGGTGAGTATGAAAGCTGGGGGATTCGTGCCAGTGGCATTAACCCAGACAATGGGCTAGTAGAGGTCATAGAAGGTGTCAACCATCCTTTCCTGATGGCTAGCCAGTACCACCCCGAATTTAAAAGTCGTCCTAATCGCCCGCACGCGATGTTCGCCGGCTTCATCGCCGCGGCCGCTGGTAGCACTAAGTAGCGGCGGTAACTTTTTCACGCCACGCATGCATGAGGGAAAGTGTTTCCCACAAAGGGAGCATCGATTTGTGAGATTATGGTCGCACAACTGACATGCTGGGATAGTCCCTCAGGCCTCGGCTTTTATTATCGCTTGTCTCCAACTCTGTGCTTGACTCATGTAGCGCAGAGAAGTACCATTAGCAGTATGGATGATACTGCAACACAAAGACCGAAGAAAATACTACTGGTAGAGGACGATGATGCGCTTGCTAACACCTATATAACACGCTTGCAGGCCGAAGGCTTTGACACCCGACGCGTTGCAAATGGTGAAGACGCACTTGCAGCGGCTCGTGAATACAAACCAAACCTTGTTGTACTCGACGCCATGATGCCTAAAATTAGTGGCTTTGACGTGCTAGACATACTTCGCAATACCCCAGAAACCGCAAACCTAAAAGTCGTCATGCTCACCGCTCTCAGCCAAGAGAGCGACAAACAGCGGGCTCAAGGCCTCGGTGCTGACGACTACATGGTAAAAAGTCAGGTTGTCATGAGTGATGTTGTAGACCGCATAAAATTCCACCTCGGCGTGTAGCTAAACCAGTCGAATTTTTATCCTGCCAGACCCTGAAAGGGGTTTTTCTTTGTATTACAGCACCCGAACATTGACTTTTTATAAAACTTGTGCTAATAATATATACAGGAAACAAAACAAAAAAATGTCAGAAGTCGTAAAAATAAATGAGCAGGTTGATTATGAGTTAGCACCCAGTGCCGATTATCAAGCAATGGTAGCTAATGGCCTCAAGGGAAGTGCTGAGCTTGGCTTTTATGTAGCTGATTCTCTTGCCGTAACGGTAGGGTCTGAAACGGTAACACCAGAAATAGAAGAACAGGCTAGAGAAGTTACGGAGCTGACGGCAAGTATTGCACGAGACATGCAGTTAAATGGCAGCTTTTTCGAAAGACCAGCAAACACGATTATGTTAACCGCAATTGCAGATTCTTGGTTTAGAAACGAAGTGGCTGCTGCTGATCCAAATGCGGATAGGCCTAGGATAATCGCGGAACGCGAGGCGCTTGTCGATATAGCCAGCATGCTTGCCGGTAAGCAAGCGGGTACGGTTCGGGATATTGCTATCGCTGACCCTACCAGCTGGCATCGTTACATAGAAGGTGCTTCTGATCCCGACCAAGTCGAACGAGATATGTTCGTGGATAGTCTTGTAGACCCAGTACTGAGTGATCGAATTCAAAATATACTTACGATGACGGGAGAAGGGTCATTTCTTGATGCACAAAGAAAAGCCCTAGGTGTAGAGGGCGAGAACGAACAAGCCTTTAGAGTTAGGGTCCTCTCAGTAGCCGAAAGTGTAGATATCTATACAGCTCACATTCAGCCCGAACCCCAGTATCCCGATTTGGGTTGGGATTATCGTGAGCATACAGATGATGAAAATGCGGCTCATTCCGCAACCTTAGATGAGGCAATCAAACAGAGTGAAAGGAATTCGGCTGCAACAAAATTGCTTACAGACCCTTATGATGTGTATATGAAACGTTTTGGTGATAAATTTGGTGGATTACAGCCCGCATTCGTAGATATAAATGAAGACAAAATCCCGCAGGTCTATCTTCGTGCTCCACAGGCATTGGCAATAATAAAGTATTTTAATAACGAACAATTTCCAGAAGGAAGCTTGGAACGAAGAGATGTTGAGGATATTTTCGCAATAGTACGCCATGAATATGGCCACACGCAAAAAAATATGACGTTTGGTGTACATAATCAGCTAGGATTGATGGTTGAAGAAAGAAAAGCTGAATATATCTCTGGCGATAAACAAGGCTATCAGGATGTGAAAAATCTGTTTACGGATCTTTCATTTGCGACAGGTGTTTCGGTTACCAAAGATATTCTTGCTGATGCATTAAAACAGGGAGATTCGCTTTCTGCCTTTCTTGCTCCTGCAGCTCAAAAAATCGGCATGCGCAACGCCATGCTACTAATGGCGCTGAAGCCATTACCGTATGAACGATACCCTCAACAAGCCAAGGAGTTTGTTGATTTGAGCAAACAACAGAGACCGACAGACGCCTCAAGTCTAGAGATACCAGTAAGGGAAACTCTAGAGAAGTTAGGCCATGAGAAAATGGACGGGGCAATCAATAAATGGATGCGTGATGTGGATGAAAATAGTGCGAATGGTCTCGACGATTTTCATGAGGAATGGTTACCTTCGTATAGACGACATCACGGCATGGGTATTAGTGCGGCAAAAATTTCTAAAGCTGTTAAGGAAATTCGTGCCGCGAAAAAGGCGCCGCAGTAATTGATTTTAGTATAGACATTAGCGCAAGTGAGCTATTGATTTGACCTTTTTCGGTGTAGCACGCATGGCCAGTGTTTTAGCATTTATGTATACAAGCTTGTAGAATTGGTGTGTTTTATTCGACGGTGACTTCGGTGCGACGGACTGAGCGGCCAGAGAAGGTGCGCACTTTGCGGCTTGCCATTTTCACGGTGCCGTCTTGGGCGGCATGGATGGTAAAGTTGCGGCTCATGCTCGTGCCTTTACCAGCGCGCTTGCTTGCGCCTACCTGGCGAACAATAACTTGACCGGTTTTGACTACTTGACCACCAAATAGTTTGACACCTAGGCGTTGGCCTTGGCTATCGCGGGTATTTTTACTTGTACCACCGGCTTTGACATGTGACATATTTGCTCCTTTAGCGCGGCCATAAATGCTGCGCGGCGCCTTACACTGCATCCACCATTGGCAGGGCCTTGACGGTGGTTTAAGTGACGCATTAGATTTGTTAAAAATAAAGCCGGAGTAGTACTCCAAACCTCAATTCTTAGGGGATTATACGCTAAACGACCCCTGAAAGTCAACGGTTATCGGGATTTGTCGGTGCGGAGGAAGCGAACACCGGCGTAGACAAGTGGAGTTGTCATGAGCGATAAGCCGCAGCGCAACAGCCAGTACGGTATGAGCAACCCAATTATAAATGAAAGATTGTCTTTAAAACCGACGTTGAGTGCGTAAAAAGCGGCCGTAAGAAATACGGCTGAATCGACAAATTGCGAGACGAAGTTAGAGGCGTTGTTGCGGAACCACAGTGCCCGTTTATGCATGCGGGCGCGCAATTTGGCAAAAATGGCAATATCAAGAAATGCGGAAGAGGCAAAGGCAATCAAACTTGCTATAGACATACGAATCGAGTCGTGAAAGATACTATCATAACTGGCTTCATTTCCAGCTGAACGAGCGGATGGTGGCAGGGAAGTTGCCAGCGTGGTGTAGAAGATGAGTAGTACAATCACTGCGAGGCCGGTGAGTACCATACTGCGAGCGCGTTCTCGGCCACGAACTTCAGTCACAACATCGGTAAGTGTGAAAAGAAGTGGCATGAGAAATATTGCTACACTAGCGCGGACAGTGTAGTCGCCTAGGCTACCAATGACAAAAGTCTTTGCGCCCATCAGTTCGGCTGTCATGATGCCAAAAATGTAGAGCGCAACAACTAAATCTGCTGGCCGTATTAATTTTTTCACCTCTGTTAATTTCATCATAGGCTTGTAGTTTACTCTACTTTTTCTGCAATGTCACGAGTTCACGACCGACTATTTGCCCCTCGCGGTGGTATATGAGATCTTGTGCCAAAGCGTGCTTGAAGTGAATGCGCTCAAATTCCATATCACTCAAGTGTTGAATTAGCGGCAGATGCTTTTGTTCGCGACCGTCAAACCAACAGGGTACAGCGAGGCATAGACGGGTTTTTGATTTAAGTTGTGGGGCAATGTTTTGCAGAAAGCGTTTGAGTATGAGGTTTACTTCACTAATGGTTTGCGCGAGAATGGCGCTGCTCGGTTGCTCGGTGAAAGGTCTCCCCAGGTATGTTTCGCATGCAACGTAGTCTATTGGTTGCTGCCAGACATGTGTTGTCGCATCACCTATTTCTATAACAGGCCTGGGAGCAGGTAGCCGGCAGGTTGCAAGCAGCCACTCTATGTTTTGTTGAGAATATGCCACCATCCGCTCTTCTAAATCAGACCCGTAAGCTGTAAATCCCGACAAAATAGCTTCTTGCAGAATAACGCCTGTTCCACAGAACGGATCAAGGATTTGGGCACGCTGCTTTGCTTCATTTGCGCCATTGTATGGGTGGGCGGGTTGTGAAGCCGCTGCGAGGTTTATGATGATCTGGGCTAGTTTAGGTGGCAGCATGCCGACACGCGCGTCTCGTTTTGGTCGTCCGCGGTCGCGAAGCGTGTAGCTGGCGATGTCTTGTACACAAATAGTTTTTGCAATGTATGTCTTTTCGGAGTCAGCAATAAGAAGGAGCTCTGCGCCGTTTGGCGTAACCAGTCGATTGTGAATGACTTGGGCAGTGCCTAGCTCGGTCTCATTGTTTGGTACAAGCCGTACCGAACCCTCATACCGTGAACGAATCACTTTTTTTAGGGTGAGACCAAGGGCATTTAGTTTTGCGGGTGATATGTCGAAACCGTAGGCAGACAATCCCAGGTGAAACTTGCCAGAGGTCGGAAGGGCAAATGCGGTGGATTTGGCTAGTTCAATAAGCGATTTTTCGACTTGCTTCCAGCTGGTGCCAGACATTTCTCCGAGAACTGCCGCTAGGCGAGTACTGCCACCGAGCCGCAGAAATTCAATTTGTTGTACGTCAAGCGACATCCCAGCGGCATGCCCTTTGTATCGGTACGACGGCACTCGGGCCATATAAGCTCTCGAGCTCAGCGAGACCCAACGCCGGCTGTCTCCCCAAAATGCAAACAGATTGAATCATGCCTGTATAATAACATGTAGTATATGGCAGAGACTTCCTTTATGCGGCGAAACTGGAAAGTGTTACTAAACGTAGTGACGGTGATTGCGTTGGTTGTGCTAGTCGTAGCTATACGTGATCAGTTTAAGGCCACTTTTGAAAATTTGTTCAAAGTTCACATCTGGGTGCTTTTGCTAATCCCGGTGATACAGGCGCTCAATTACGATGCCCAGACTCGTCTGTACCAAGATTTGTTTGCCATAGTCGGGAACAAACTCCGCTACAAGGAGCTGTATAAAAGTGCGCTGGCTCTGAACTACGTCAACACGGTTTTCCCCAGCGGCGGTGTGAGCGGAATATCCTATTTCGGCGCACGGATGAAAGGCACTGATATTACTGGGCCGAAAGCATCTGCTGTGCAGCTCTTTAAGCTTATTTTGTATTTCTTAAGTTTTGAAGGGTTGATTATGGTGGGTGTGTTTGCCTTGGCGTTGCAGGGTCAGATGAATAGCCTGGTACTACTGCTGGCAGGCACAATTTCAACAGTGGTCGTTATAGCAACCGCGGCGATGGGTTTTATCATCAGTAGCAAGCGGCGGATTTCCGGATTCTTTGCGTACATGAGTGTATTATTGAACCGAATTATTCGTGTTGTTCGACCAAAGCACAAAGAGACAATCAAAATTGACCGCGTCAGGCGGGTTTTTGACGACTTGCATGAAAATTATATGTTGATGACGCGCGATTTGCGTAAGCTGAAACGGCCGCTTTTCTTTGCTATGCTGGCCAGTTTTTGGGAAGTGCTGACAATATATGTTGTGTACGTGGCATTTGGAGAATGGGTTAACATCGGCGCTGTTATCTTGGCTTATGCGATTGCAAACTTTGCAGGGCTTATTAGCGTGCTACCAGGCGGTATAGGCGTTTATGAAGGGCTAATGACTCTGACCCTCACGGCAACCGGTATACCGTCACGCTTAAGCCTGCCGGTAACAATTATGTACCGCATACTTGCTATCAGTGTTCAGCTTATCCCTGGGGCATACTTTTACCACGAGCATTTGGGGCAAAAAGAACCACCGACCATCGAAGTCAAAACAGATTAACAGATTGTTGTCTCTTTTGGTCGCATGACTAAAACTCCTCACCCCTCAAAGCATTGCTCTCGCTTGCTGGCACCTTAGGAGCCAACAGTAGTGCTTACACCGAGCTGGGGTTATAATGTTGACATGATAATGGGTGTTTCACTGTGACAGCACATAGGCCAACGGAGGACCTGGTTTTTTCGGTCAGCGATTTTGTCGCGGTACTCAACCAAACACTCGAGTTCGCCTACCCATATGTTGCGATTGAAGGCGAACTGACCAATTTCCGAGTGAGTAAAAACCGATGGGTGTTTTTTGACCTCAAGGACGAAACGGCAAGTTTGAAATGTTTTGCAACGGTTCGTGAACTTCCGGGGCCGCTCGAGGATGGGATGGTTGTGAGGGTTGAGGGCTCGCCGCGTTTGCACCCGCTGTATAACTTTAGCATTCAGGTACAGGCTATACGGCCCCTAGGGGAAGGCTCACTGAAGCGGGCAGCTGATTTGCTTGCTTCCAAGCTTGAAAAAGAAGGTCTTTTTGACTCAAGTCGAAAGCGTCAACTGTCATACCCACCGCGCAGGGTTGCGCTAATTACGGCGGGTGACTCGGCAGCTTATGCGGACTTCATAAAAGTAGTGGGTGCGCGGTGGGGTGGTTTACGCATTGACCAGTACAATGTTCTCGTTCAAGGCGAACAAGCCCCGGGTGAGATTATTGCCGCACTTAAAACTGTGAACGAGTCAGATACACCGACTGATGTGGTTGTCCTGATTCGGGGCGGCGGCAGTGTTGAAGACCTGGCCGTGTGGAGCGATGAACGTGTTGTGCGGGCGATTGCGGGCAGTCGGGTACCCACACTAGTTGCCATAGGTCATGAAATAGATGTGTGCCTGGCCGAACTTGCGGCCGATTGTCGGGCAAGCACGCCAAGTAATGCGGCTGAGTTGCTTGTACCTGATCGGAAAGAGGAACTACGACACCTGCGTGCGTATGAGCAACGTCTGAATGAGCAGTTAGCGCAGGGAATCATGCGCCGCCGAACGGGATTGGTTATGCTCGCCGAACGGCTTGACGAAGAGCTAGCCGAGGTATCAAAACACGCCCGGCAGCGGCTTAGTGCCGCTCAGTCACTGTTAGCCGCGTATGATCCAGACCGCCCGCTGCGGCAGGGGTATGCGCTCGTACGTGCCGGTACGCACCTTATTACCCGAGCAGCTCAGTTGCACCCCGGCCTCGAAATTGAGGTAAAATTGATAGATGGTACGGTGACATCTCAGGTGAAATCTATAACGACTAAGGAGAAATAATGAGTAACAATTTTATGCAATTTGATTACGCTGCAAAGACTGCAGAGCTGGAGGATATACTGGCACACTTGCAGGCAGAGGATATCCAGCTCGATGAAGCGCTGAAGCTGCATGCCGCAGGGAAGCTATTGATAGCCGACATAGAAGACTACCTGAAACAAGCCGAAAATGAAGTGACAAAGCAGCTAGCGAAAGGTGCATAGGTGGATTTGGTTATCGGAATAATCCTAGTCGTTCTATTGCTGTTTGGTTTAGCGGTGTTCTTTGGTGCGCCGTACTTGCCGACATTAACACCTCAGGTGAAAACTGCGCTTGAACTACTTAACCTCAGGCCAGGTCAAACTTTACTTGAGCTGGGTAGCGGAGACGGGAAGGTTTTGTTGGCGGCTGCACAGGCTGGATATCACGCGGTTGGTATCGAACTAAATCCATTGCTTGTGCTTGTTTCGCTGTGGCGAACTCGGCGCTACAGAAAGCAGGTCAGGGTAATGTTGGGCAACTTTTGGAATGTTACGTGGCCTTCCGCTGACGCAGTCTTTGTGTTCCTGCTTGACCGCTACATGCCTAAGCTTGATAAGCGAATGAGTGAGTATAAAAAACCGCTAGCAAGCGTGGCGTTTAAGATGCCAGGTAGGGCTGTTACAGCAGAGAAACAGGGGGTATTTCTTTATTTGTATTAGCGCCGACGATTTGCGAAGTAGCGTACCGTGCTGGCTAGTAATCCTGTGGAAAATGGCAATTCATCTAAAGCCTTGATTGCAGCATCAAGATGATAATCACGTAAAAATTGAGCTTTTGTTACGTCACCGAGTGTAACGACAGTAGACTTTTCATTGTCTTGCTGGCTATCTTTTCCGAGTATGGAGGCTGAGCCAGTCGCGTCCAAGATGTCATCCTGGATCTGAAAGACAATACCGGCGTGGTATGCATAAGTTTGCATGAGTTCAATTTCTACAGGTGGTCGCTGTTCTAACATCATCAGAGGAACTAGAGAGGCGTCTATGAGAGAGGATGTTTTAAGGGCATACATTCTTATGATTTCCTCTGTTGTAGTGGCACTTGAAGGGGTAAGGTCAATATTTTGTCCTTCGCACAGATCCTTGCCAATTTTGCCTGCAATGTAAGCGATAGTTTCTAATACTTTTTCTGGTGGGTAGTGTTCCTTCAGCTGAGTTAATTTCAGGTAAACAGAATCTATCAAAGCTATGCCAGCCAGTTGTACTTGAGACTCGGGAAAAACATGATGGGCAGCTGGTTTACCGCGGCGTGTCTTTGCGTTATCTTGCGCGGGAAGATCGTCAAATAGGAGACTAGATGTATGAGCCATTTCTACACCGACAAGGCACGGTTCAACCTTTTTATGGTCAATACCGAGAGAATCCGCAAGCATCAGTCCTAGCATAGATCTAACACGTTTACTTTCGCCACGGAGAGCATAGCGAACAGTTTCATGGATTGCGTTATTGCCCACAAATTCTTGCAGTATCAGATTCTCGATGTAATTACTGTTATCCAAAAAATATGTTCGCGGGTCGGTATTTTGTAGTGAGCGCGTACTCAACCTTTTGGTTACATCATCCAATATAATTTTTTCATTTCGGGTTAATCTCCGTTTCGTTGGGGGATCACAGGGAAGCTGCCCGACAGTAGCGAGCCATGCGCTCAATGGCCCGTCATCACCGAAGGTATTTTCCATGGCTGCTATTCTGTCAGGCTGTCCCAAGAGCGAACGTGCAAGTTCAAGGCTACCATACCTGCCTAGTATCTGTTCGACGCGAGGGGATCCATTGTAGCAACGTTGTGCAATATAGGGGTTTGAAGCAAAGTAGACCAGCAGGGGGTTGAGTTGTTCCGTCCCTTTTTGGTATGTGGTGAACGGAGTCAAGCGCCCCGCGGCGTTATCATCAAAATAATCCCGAAAATCATCAAGCAATTGGTTACGCGTCAGCGAGTATAGAAGTCGTGTTATATCATCATGAATAGGAGCGTAATTTGATAGAAGATGCGCGACTACACGGGATAGTCCGGCTTTCATGGCAATAAGTGGGTACATCTTGTCGAGATGATCACCGGTAGCTTCTAGATGCTGGGCGGTATACATCGAAAGCAGGGCGTCATAAAGATGTTGATTTGTCTCGAACGGGTAGTGCGATCGTAGGCCATCATAAACACTGAGTAGTTCTTCTGCGAGCGGATGATCGGGTATATCGCGCAAAGATATGTCTTGACCGTCCGAAAGCCCATTTACAATACTGCTATGGGCGCGTTCAGCCAGTCGCGCGGGGATAATACTGCTGTCATGTAAGACATCGTCAACTATTGGGTATGTTGCCGCATAATAATATGCGCCTGGGATGGCCGCTAGCACTGCAGTCTTTCTCTCGACCTTTGAAACGATTGCAGGATGCATTGCCGTGATAGAAAGTACTCCCAGGATCGTGCGGGCAACTTTCCCCATAGCGCCTTGTTCCACAGTCTCCCTGGGGAGGATAGAGTGTAAATACTTCAGACGCTCTTCGAGCCACCCAACTTCTGGAACCTGTCTTGCGTCGGAAACTATATCAGCAAGAAATGGTGGCAGCTCGTCTTGGTCGTTTCTGATTTTTTTGGAATTCTGAACCAATCTTAGTATTTCATGCGCAGTGGCTGACTTTCGTATGGTATTACTGGCAGTTCGAGCATCATCGGTCCCTCGATTAAGTAGGGAGAAGTAGATTACCTCGTCCATTCTCGAACGTTTTTCCGGTCTATAATCCGGCGCTTGTAACGTTGCCGTATCGGTGACGATGCTGGCGGTTATCTTGGGGAGGTGCTGGTTAGTCCAACTAGTCAAATCATCACTTATGGTCTGGCATGTCTCCATAAGTACAGGAAAGTGGTATGGCCGCTGGGAAGGAAAGCCAGGAGAATTTGAAAGATTATGCGGCGGTTCAGCCATAACAATAAACATAAAACATAGTAGTTAATAATACAATAATATATTTAACGTAAGTACATTCGAAGGTTGCATCATATGACCATGATGCGTTACCATGAGCAGTATGAAATATACGGTGGACGAAAAGGGTTCTGTAGTGAGCTTGGTCGCAATAGTACTACTGAGCTTGGGGGTTGTCGGGGGATTAGGTTTTGGCTACTGGGCGTATAACGGTCGCCAAGATTATAAAAAAAACGTTGACGCAAAGATTAAAACGGCTGTGCAAGCTAACACAAAAACTGTCCAAGCACAGGACGCAAAAGATTATGCCGAAGCGGCCAAGAATCCGCTCAAGACATACGCTGGACCAGAGGCTTATGGTAGCGTTACCATTCAGTATCCAAAAACTTGGAGTGGTTATATTGTCACCGGGACAGGGCAGCCCTTGGACGGCTTCTTTAACCCAGATGTGGTTCCTTCGGTGTCCGACCTGAAGTCGGTTTTTGCATTACGAGTTCAAGTGGTTGCGTCGCCGTACAGCCAAAGCGTGACACAGTACCAGAGTTTACAAAAGCAGGGCAAAGTAACCGTGAAGCCTTACGCTTTGCCGAAAGTTCCTGGTACGGTTGGCGTTCGGGTAGATGGTCAAATTACCCCAACAAAGCAGGGGAGTATTGTGGTTTTACCAATGCGCGACAAAACATTAAAACTTTGGATTGAATCAAGCCAATTTGCTGCCGACTTTGATGGCATAATCTTACCCAATACAACCTTCTCTCCATAATTTTCACAATATGCACCCTGCTTTTACTTAGGTATACTGCGTAGAGAAATCGCGTAGTGTGGACTTGGTAAGGAAAAGGGTATAAGCGGTGCGAGTTGCAAAGCAAAAAAAAGAGTTTACCGAGCACGAAAAGCTTTTTACAAGTTTAGCCGATGGCGTGAGTCATACTTTTCTTCAGCTGACACGCCTGAGTGAGGAAGCACGTTTTATACCTGGTAGCCAAGATGAACAGTGGGCAGCCGTACGTGACTTAACCGGTGCGTCGTTGCAGCTTTTGGAAAGTTACGTCCATCTCATGCGCCTACACGGTGGTACAGCTCAGCCGCTCCTTGAACCAGTGGCTGTTACCAGCTTGCTTTACGACACTCTTCATATGCTAGAACCCTACGCTAAACAGTATCAGGTTGACCTTGCGATCGATATACCTCCCAGTCTCGAACCAGTTGTGAGTGATAGGGCTATTTTACAGTCTGCGTTACTCAGCCTTGGTCAAGTATTTATAGGTGCTCAGTCAGAATCTGAGCATGAGCAGCGCGTGCTCAGTCTAGGGGCGCATAAAGGAAGATATGGGATTGTTGCTGGTTGGTATGGCCAAGGTTACGAACTGAGTGCGCGGGCACTTACTAGGGCTCGTCGCTTACACGGCCGAGTGCAACAACCGCTCCACGAGCTGGTTAGTGGTTCGGCGAGTGGCGTTTTTATTGCAGACGGGTTGCTGGCATCAATTTCATCTCAGCTTCATGTTGCGCGGTATCACAATACGGCTGGGCTTGCCGCAACCTTGCCAGCTTGTCACCAGCTCCAATTAGTCTAGCTATGAAAGTATTGCTCGTTGAACCAGACACGATACTTGCCAAAACATATACGACAGCGCTTGAGACGGCTGGACATCACGTAGTTCGTGTGGTGAGCGCTCAAACGGCGGTGCGGGCGGCAGACACTAGTACGCCAGATGTTATTGTGCTGTCGCTCGGCATTGCTCGGCACAACGGCGCAGAGTTTCTCTACGAGTTCAAAAGCTATCCAGAGTGGCAGCCGGTGCCGGTGGTGCTGTTAGTGCCACGACTTGCATTCGATCTCGGTGACCCGGTTGCGTTGAGAGACCAGCTTGGGGTTCAAGCCGTCTTGGTACGGTCGCAAACGACATTAGTGCAACTTTGTGATGCTGTTTTGGCCGCGGGTGAGCAGGGGGCACCATGAACCAGCGCCGCACAACCGCAATCGTTCTTACGCGAGTGAATTACGGCGAAGCAGACAGAATAATTACGGTGCTTACCCCCGACAGTGGAAAACTAAGTCTGATTGCAAAAGGTGTTCGAAAAGTAAGAAGTAAACTTGCCGGCGGAATTGAATTATTTAGCACGAGTGAGATTACGTACATACCAGGTAGGGGAAATATTTCCACACTTGTCTCAGCTAGACTTAGCCGGCACTATGGACACATTGTAGAAAACATTGATCGTACAATGCTCGGTTACGAGCTGATAAAACTTCTACACAAAGTTACAGAAGACGAACCGGAAACGGCATATTTTGGCCTACTTGAGCAAGCGTTTCTCGCCTTGGATGACCAAAACGTGCCCGTTAATTTAATCCGGATCTGGTTTAGCGCTCAGCTGCTGCGACTCGCTGGGCATAGCCCAAATTTACAAACAAGTACTGATAAAACGAAACTTGCGTCAACTCAGCGCTATGATTTTGACTATGATGCCACTGCTTTTTCGCTCAGTCCTAGTGGCGTTTTTGGCGTAAATGAAGTTAAGTTCTTGCGCCTATTGTTTGGCGAGAGCAAGCCAAACATCCTCGTAAGGGTGCAGGGAGTAGACGCAATAATTATTCTTGTGGCTCCGCTCATTCAGACGCTGCGCCAGCTCCATCTTCGTGTATAACCCGAACTCGTGCTTTGGGGAGAAAATGTACCATCTGTGCTTTTGGAAAGCGAAATGCGTGCCCAACAAGACGTGTGCGATTGGATTTTACGGAGGGTAAAGAGTATCATGAGGGCTATGAGTACACAGCGACATGAGGTGAAACTGCCAGAGGCAAATAGCCCAAACGAGGTAAAATTGGAAGATATCGTTAGCCTGTGTAAGAGGCGGGGGTTTATATTCCCGGGCAGTGATGTTTACGGTGGGCTGGCTGGAACCTGGGACTACGGTCCACTCGGTGTAGAGCTGAAACGCAATATCATGCAGCTATGGTGGAAAATGTTTGTACAGGAACGTGACGACATGTACGGCGTCGATGCCGCCATATTGATGAATCAAAAAGTCTGGCAAGCCAGCGGTCATGTCGACACGTTTACCGACCCACTCGTAGAATGTTCAAATTGCAAAGGTCGTTTCCGCGCAGACAAACTTGACAAGGCCGATACGTGTCCGACATGTGGCCAAAAAAATACATTTGGTGAGGCTCGAGCGTTTAATATGATGTTTAAAACTAATGTTGGGCCAGTCGATGATGATGCCTCGCTTTCGTACCTAAGGCCAGAAACGGCGCAGGGGATTTTTACCAATTTTAAGAACGTAGTAGACACCATATATCCAGATGTGCCATTTGGCATTGCCCAGCAGGGCAAGGCCTTTCGCAATGAAATCTCCCCCCGTGATTTTGTGTTTCGTAGCCGCGAGTTCGAGCAGATGGAGATCGAGTATTTTGTACAGCCCGATGAATGGGAAGAAAGTTTTGAACACTGGGTAGAACAGTGCAAAAAGTGGTTTAGTGCGCTGGGTCTACCAGAAGGAACCGTGCACGAACTAGAGGTGCCACAAAACGACCGCGCACATTACAGCAAGCGCACGATAGATTTTGAGTTCGACTTCCCGATCGGACGCGAAGAGCTGATGGGGCTCGCATACCGCACCGATTTTGACCTTATAAACATCCAAAATGCGTCGAAAAAAGGCATGGAATACCGGCCAAAAAATGGATCACCAGCGTATGTACCGCACGTCATAGAACCAAGCTTCGGCGTGGAGCGTGCTGTCATGGCGGTGCTGTGTAGTGCGTACTGGAACGATACCGAAAACGACCGCGTGGTTTTGCGGCTGCCATACGACCTTGCACCAGTAAAAGTAGCAGTCTGTCCGTTAGCAAAAAATAACCCTGAACTGGTAGCAAAAGCGCGTGAAATATACACTAGCCTAAAGAAAGAGTTCGGCGCAGTCCTATGGGTGGACAGCGGCAACATTGGTAAAAACTACCGCAAAATGGACGAAATAGGTGTACCCTATGTCGTGACCGTAGACTTCGACACTCTAGAAGGGGACACGAAAGACACTGTGACAGTCCGCTCACGCGACACCACCGCCCAGGAACGCGCCAAAGTTTTGAATTTGATAGCACTCCTTAAGTAGGGCATAGCCGGAAATTACTGTATAACTATAGAAATATATTTCGCGGTTCTCATATTTTTCATGATTGGTCAAACGATACAGAAATGAGGTACCATAGGGAAATGTTTATTTATTTCACCGACGGAAGTGCCAGTCCAAACCCGGGGCCAGGAGGGTTTTCGGTGGTGAGCGGAGGTAAACCGGTGGTACTCGGCGGTGAGCCGAGTGGTGCAGTGACTACCAACATCCGTATGGAGGGTTTTGCCATATTGAACGCTCTGAAACATGCCGGAGGCCAGCCGTGCCAGATCTATACCGACAGCGAATTCTGGATAAATGTCATCACGAAATGGTCACTTAGTTGGGAGGCAAATGGTTGGAAGAAGAAGGGCGGCGAAATAAAAAACCTCGATATTGTGCAGGAGGTCTGCCCGCTGTACCGCAGTTCGCAGGCTGAGCTAATCTGGGTGCGTGGTCACGTGGGGCATGAGGGCAATGAGTTAGCAGACCACTGGGCCAACCAAGCACGCGAGGGCATAAGAATCTGAGAAAGTGTAATTGTGCAGCATTTGAATGTGGAGGAGATTGGCGCTTGGCCTAAGGAGTGCACTAAGCAAAAAGCTAGTCGTTTACGATTGGCAAGGCGTTGGGTGAGGTACCAAGGGTAGAGGCGAGGCGGTCAAGCTGCTGAAATTTGCCGTATTTTATGGGTGTTCCGTCGGCGTGGTAGAGTCGGTAGTAGTAGTCAAAGCGGCGCAGCTCACCTTTGAATGTTTGTGCGGTCGTGGGCTCGTCTATACGTCGTATGAACCAATCTGCCGGTTCGTTAGCTAAAATACGTTTTAGTTTTGCGTAGTGGTTGAAGGCCATACAAAAGATTATACTATGGGCTATGCGTGACGCTGTGTTTGCAACCTTAGAAAAACTGGATATTCCCTATCGGCTTCAGGAGCACGAGGCAGTGTTTACTGTGGCGGAGTCGAGCGTAAAACTAGAGGAGAAATTACCAGTCAAAACGTTGCTGGTGACAGATGAGCGAAAACAGCATGTCTGGATGGTGGCAATGCGCGGGCTGAACCGACTGGATATGAAGCTGTTAGCGCGCGAGCTGGGGGTAAAAAAACTGCAGTTCGTACAGCCAGAGCGTGTGTTTGAACTGGTAGGCGTTCAACCGGGAAGCGTTTCTATCTTCGGTCTTCTCCACCCGGGATCTAAAAACATACAGGTTGTGCTAGATGAATCGCTCATGACTGAACCAGAACTTGGTTTTCACCCCAATGACAATACTGCCACCGTCTTCCTGTCGCCTAGCGACGTTCTGAAAATCATTCAGGCTAGCGGACAAGCATACCGTATACTGGCAGTATGATCCATGAAAATTGGGCGTATCTAGCGCCAGCTATAAATGTACTCAAAATCGACTAACTTCGGACGATTTTAAACAGGGCGTATTTAGTGAATGAAAACATTATAATAATATTGTAATGGTTTGAGACATATGCTAGGATGGAATTATGACATTTACGACCATCCAAAAAGCAATTAAGATTGGGACAAGCCGTGGGGTTATTTTGCCGGCGAAGGAACTAAAACGTCTTGGTGTAAAGGACGACGACGAACTTGAGCTTATCGTACGCAAGAAATCAAATGCTGCAACCAACGAAGAAGTTATAACAGCAGCCGATGACATTCTGCGCGAATATCGTACGGCCTTCCAAAATTTAGCTAATCGATGAATGTAAAAACGTTTGGAATAGATCAGCTGCTGATGCTGCACTCATTTGTGCTTGCAAATACAGGTGGCGGTGATGGAGTGCGCGATATTGGGCGGCTTGAGGCGGCGCTTGCCACGCAAACACAGGAAGTTTTCGGAACCGAATTATACCCGGAACTGTACAACAAGGCGGGCGCGATTATTCGTGGTATTATTGCGGACCACCCATTTATAGATGGAAATAAAAGAACGGCGATGCTTGCAGGCTTAACGTTGATGAAAGTGAATGGCCTAACTCTGCGAGCGAGTAATCAGGAGCTCGAAGACTTTGCAGTGCAAGTGGCTGTGGAGCATTTGGGTGTAGAGGAAATTTCCGAGTGGCTCAAAAAGCACGTAGAGGTAAATGTATGATCAAGTCGATTGTCTTTGGTGGGGGATGTTTTTGGTGTAGCGAGGCGGTATTTCAGCGGGTGGATGGCGTGACAAAGGTTGTACCAGGCTATGCCGGAGGCACTGTGCCAGATCCGATGTATGAACAAGTTTGCAGCGGCAAAACTGGACATGCTGAAGTAGTAAAAGTCGATTATGACGATACAAAGATATCGCTGGAGCATTTACTACATATTTTCTTCAGAGCACACGACCCTACGACGCTTAATCGCCAGGGAGCAGATGAAGGTTCGCAATATCGGTCAGTCATTTTGTATGGCGATAAGGTGGATGCTGTGAAAGCGCAATCTGTTATAGAGGAGATCCAAGCTGAAACGGCGACAACTATAGTGACTGAGGTCGCAAAACTAGATGCGTTTTATGAAGCCGAAGCATACCATCGCAATTATTTCGAGCAGCACCCAGAGCAGGCCTACTGCCAAATAGTCATCAATCCAAAAATCGACAAACTCCGTGAGTATCTGCGGGATAATCCCATATAGTCAGCTATAATGTAGACTAATTGAAAGCGAGGTTTTCATAATGATAGCAAAATGGAAAGGTCAGATTATCGCTCAGGCTGACAAAGACAGTCTTATATATATTGAGGGGAACTGGTATTTTCCGCCCTCAGCTATTAACGAGGAGTATTTTGTACCTAGCGAAACACACACGACTTGTGCCTGGAAGGGAGAAGCTAGCTATTACAATGTAGTCGTTGGCGGCGAAACAAACAGCGATGCGGCTTGGTACTACCCGGAGCCACGAGAAGGTTCGATTGAGCGTGTCCACAAAGATTATACAAACTACGTGGCGTTTTGGAGAGGAGTCGAGGTTAATGAATAACAATTGGGACTTGACCCAGCTCAGATCAACCGCGACCGAACAGGGGACACCTTTGTTTGTTTATTCGCGTCAGTTACTACTTGAGCGGGCGAAGCAAATTGTCGATCTGAAGCTTCCATTTGGTTATACTCCGCGATATGCAATTAAAGCCAATAATCATCCAGATATACTGCAAATGTTTCATGACGCGGGCTTGCAGTTTGACGCCAGTTCTAGCTACGAAGCAAATGAAATATTGGCACAAGGTATTCCAGGTGAAAAGATTAGTTTATCCAGTCAGCAACCAGCGCACAATTTGCAAGAATTGTTGCAGGCTGGTGTAAAATTTGTCGCGACCTCCATGCATCAACTCGAGTTGGTTTTACGAGAAGAGCAGTGTCCAAAACAGATAGGATTACGAGTTAATCCCGGTATTGGTGCTGGTCACAATAATAGACTGACTACCGGTGGAGCTAATAGTAGTTTTGGGCTATGGAATGCCTATGTCCCTGAGGCACTTCAACTAGCTAAAAAAAATGGGGTGAAGATTGATCGCCTGCACGTACACATCGGTTCGGGCGCTGACCCAACCATGTGGGGAAAAATGATAGAAACGGCGCTTTCTATTGCCGAAAACATGCATGATGTGACCAGTCTGAATATGGGAGGAGGGTACAAGATCCATCGCTACGGGGATGAGCATGAAGCAGATTTGGTTGCCATAGGAGTTGAATTTAGCCGGCAATTACAGACGTTCGCGAAAAAAACGGGGCGAAAACTGCACTTAGAAATCGAACCGGGTACGTGGCTAGTCGGGCATGCAGGGGTATTGCTTGCCAGTGTCGTCGATGTTGTCGATACGGGCGACGATGGTCATACGTTTTTGCGACTTGATACTGGGATGAATGACTTTGCACGTCCAGGCATGTACGGCGCTCAGCACCGGGTTGCAGTGCTAAATGACGCGCTTGATACAGCGGAGTATGTGTTGGTCGGGCATAACTGCGAAACGGCTGATATTCTCACGCCGGCGCCAGGTGACCCAGAGGGTATAGAATCGAGAGAGCTGCGAAAGGCAAATATTGGCGACACTATTGCCATATATGACACGGGCGCCTACTGCCGGAGCATGAGTCACAAAGGTTACAATAGCTTTCCAAATGCAGGTGAGTTATTTATCTGATTCTTGTGTGCTGTATTTGAAGCCATGACTGAGTACTCTCAGGAGCTGCGTTAACTTATGAGTTGTGGGTTTTCATACAGTTTTCACGGATTGCTTTGTTACAATAGAGTTAATAAAGTGTAAGGGGACTATTGATGCCGAAAAAACACGGAGCCAGAAAAAACGTGGGACGAAACTCAGCAGATAAACTGCGACCGTTGCAGCGCTTTGCGTTGTTTTTCTTCCAGCGACCTCGCACAACTGCCATACTGTGTCTTATAGTCGCTGGATTTGGCGTGCTTAGCTACACAACATTGCTCAAAAGGGAAGGTTTTCCGCCAATCAACGTACCTTACGCAATTGGCCAAGCGACGTACTTTGTGAATGATGCTGCAAAAGTCGACACCGACTTAGCCAAGCCTGTCAGCGAATATCTTATGAAACAATCTGGGGTAAAAACGGTACAGACGAATAGTCTCGGTAACTTTGCGACAGTTGTTCTACAGTACGAAGCAAAGGTCGACGCGACAAGCCGCAGCCAGGAGCTACAGAAGGCAATGGTTTCGCAGAAAATTGTTCCGGCGGGAGGAAACCTAAAGTTTGAGGCGGCACGGTTCGGATTTACGGAGCGCGGTGATGATGCGGTTGTGTCTTTTTTCTCAACGAAGAATACTGCACTTCCTGAACCTGAGCTTGTTTCGGCTGCTACGCAAGCTGCTAAGTTTATCAGGGAGCAGAAACAGAGCCTTGTCAAAGACGCGTCTATTATTAGCCCCATTGAACAGGCCCAGAATCCGCTGACGGGTGAAACACAAAATGTGCAAAGCCGATTTGAGAGATTTGGCGAACGGGTTGGCGATAAAACCACCTTTTATAGCTCTGTGCCGATTGGCGCAAGCATTGTAAGGGGCGGTGACGTTGTAACGTTTGGTGATCAGCTAAAAGAGGCGGTCGATGCCTACAACCGCAAGTTTAGCTCTAGCGGTTTTGCTATGCGAGTGAGTGCAAGCTTTGCCCCGAGCATTCGCCAACAAATCAGCGAGCTGCAAAAGACGCTCCTCGAGGGCTTACTAGCGGTGTTAATTATCGGCTCGATTGTTATTGCGGTGCGGGCGTCGGTCATCACGGTGCTTTCTATGGTGACTGTTATTTTGGCTACGCTAGGGGTATTAGAACTTATTGGCTATACGCTCAATACTATTTCGCTGTTTGCGCTGATTTTAGGACTTTCTCTCATAGTTGACGATACCATCATTGTCGTTGAGGCGCTCGATGCCCAACGGAAACGCAAGAATGATGCGAAAGATATTGTAAAAACGGCTATCGGCAAGGTTGGCCGTGCAATGATAGCGGCGACATCTACCGCAGCTTTAAGCTTTGCTCCCTTACTGTTCGTTGGCGGCATATTGGGCGGGTTTATTCGTGTTATGCCGGTAACGATTATATCGGCACTTGTCATTAGTTTGATTGTTGCGCTAGTTTTTATTCCGTTTTTTGCACGGTTTATTATGCTTGGCGAAAAACATGTTGGCGCCAAAGCCGAACATGAATTGGCGGCTAATTTCGAAGCTCGCGTGGCTCGTTGGCTTGCCAAGCCGATGCTGTGGGCTCAACACAGCAAACGTAAACTTTTTGGGGTTGGATTGGCGGCGATATTCCTAAGTTTTGCATTCATAGGCGCCGGCGGCTTTATCTTTCAAAAAGTAACGTTTAATATCTTTCCACCCTCAAAGGATACGAACCAGATTGCCGCAACATTACGTTTTCCAACAGGTACCTCGATAGAGCAAGCAGAGGCAATCAGCGACGTGGCTTTGCAGAAGGTACAGGCAGTGCTCGGGGAGGACTTTGTGTCCGGAGCGCACTATGGTCTGGCTAATGCGCAGAGTGCGCAGTTCTTTATAGACCTCAAGGACTACAATAAACGTAAAACAACTGCACCAGAGTACATAGACCAGCTCAAAGTGGTTTTCAAAGATTTCAAGCAAGCTCAAATTGGTATTACGACTATTGACGCCGGGCCTCCAGCCTCAGACTTTACAGCTCGAATTGCATCGGATGAAAACCGTCCAGCGGCCGAAAAACTGGCGACCGACATTGCTAACTATATACGAACAGCCGATATTCGTCGGTTGGATGGCAGTAAAGTCAAAATTGAAACCGTTTCGGTTGATAATGCCGATATTCTGACCCGGGTCGACAGTAAATCGTATGTGGGTATTACTGCCAAGTTTGTTGATACTGATACAACTGCACTTGTGACACAAACACAGAAGGCCGTAGAGGATACCTTTACCCCTGGGAAAGTAGCTGCCTACGGTGTTTCGAAAGATGCCGTAAGCTTCAACTTTGGTCAGGAGAGTGAAAACCAGGACAGCTTTAAGACGTTGGCAGTCGCATTTCCGATAGTACTTCTCGTCATTTACTTAGTGCTTGCAGCGCAGTTCCGTAGCCTATTGCAGCCATTACTGATATTTATGGCAATTCCATTCAGTCTTTTTGGGATTACGCTGGGGCTATGGCTGACAGACAATGCATTTAGCTTCTTTGCAATGCTTGGCTTCTTTGCACTAATTGGTCTTAGCATCAAGAACACCATCCTCCTGACCGATTACGCGAATCAGTCGCGTCGGGCAGGGATGAACCCCGTTGATGCAGCGCAGGAAGCTCTCGCCGAGCGATTCCGACCACTTGTCGCTACGAGCTTAACGGCCATTGTTTCTATTATTCCGCTCTCTCTCACGAGTCCATTCTGGCAAGGACTAGCGGTCGTGCTAATTTTTGGCTTGCTTTCGAGTACACTTATGGTAGTTACGGTGTTCCCGTACTACTATCTCGCTGGAGAATTCTTGCGCGGTGTGTTTCGCCGCCGTATTTCACACCCGCTGAAACAGCGCTTGAGTCGGGCATAAGGAGTAATTGAACATGCGACAAAATGAGGATAACAATGTTGACACTAACGGACCCTTCTCGGTGCTTAAGAGAATTTTTTCTGGCGAACCAGCTTTCCAAACAGACAAAAAGGAGACGCAGGGTTCCCCCAGTGGCGGGCACGGCGCTTCTCCAGCAGCAAACGGTGCAAATCCGTACTTGCAGTCTTCAGGACGCAAGGTGTATCCGGTAGCAAAAGTATCAAGCGCACATTTTCACCGCAGTGGTGATCACTCTGAGCTTCGCGTGCATATTCACAATGATTCGCCATTTGAAATACAGCTCGATAAAATTCGTATATTTGGGCAAACTGTCGAGCTTGACAACAATCTTCCGTCGCATGGTAGCGCGGAGTTCCTCCTATACCGAGGACATTCGTTCCGTGCTCGTCCGGAAACTCGCGCCGAGCTTGTGTACCAAATAATCGGTTCAAACGATTATTTTATGAATCCGCATGAAGTCATGTTTCGGCAAGAGTCAGACGGAGTCTACCTGGTTACCGAACTTCGCAGCAGGGACAACCTGGTATCGGACGTATAACTCAGGCTGTCTGAAGGTGCCAAATTGTGGTACATTTAGTACATAACGAGGAGGGGTCGGTATGTCTGAGCACAAAAATAAGAAGGTTGATACAACGGATTATAGTGCCGCGACGAAGGATGCACGGGTGCTTGGGGAGCGTAATGATTATGAACATCCGGGTTTTTTCCTACGATGTGCCGTTTGGATTGTGTCGCGTTTTCCGATAACGCGCAATAAATATCAAAACTGGACGACGGCTCGCACCATTATAGTCGGATGGCTACTTTGGCTGATTGTGCTACCAATTATCCCGATTGTTGCGGCAGTCATATGGTACGTGCGTGATCCAGAAAGCTTTAAAACGAGTCCGTGGGCAAAGGCATTACTTGGTCTGGCGGTCGCTTGGGCAGGGTACGCTGGTGTCATCCTCACCAACCCCTCGCAAGCAAATGTGAATGGAAAATACTCACCGATTCAAACTCAGCCAAATGGCGAAGTTACGGGTGAAACAGATGCACTGAATACCGCGAGCGCCTCAGCGAAGCAGAAGGTTGCAGCACAGAAAGAAAGCAAAAATTCAGGTGGGCGCACGTTTACGAATTGCACAGCTGCTTTTGAAGCAGGAGTTTTTGATATCAAACGTTCTAACGCCAGCTATGAGCCTCGCCTCGACCGAGACAACGACGGCATTGCGTGTGAGAAATAGTTATGGATATCAAGCAGCTCATACTTGACCAGCTTTCTGGTGCGGCGGCCGATAAACTTGGTTCGCGCAACGGGCTAGATTCATCACAGACTAATTCAGCGGTGGATTCTGCGCTTACAGCGATTTTGAGTGGCTTGCAGCAGGAAGCGGGTAATGGCAAAACGGCTGAAAAACTGGACGACGCCTTGAGCAAAGATCACAATGGATCAATTTTAAATGATCTAGTTGGGGCGGTTGGCAGCGATGCAACAAAGGTAGACGGCACAAAAATACTTGAACACATTTTTGGGGATAAAAGCGATAAAATTACAGATACGGTAGCAAAAAATGCTGGGGTAAGCAGCTCTGCGGCCGGTGATATATTGGGCACATTGGCACCGATAGTGCTTGGTCAGCTTGGCAAACAAAAACAGTCTGAGGGGCTGGATGTCGGCGGGTTAGTGAGCATTCTACTTGGTCAAAAAACTGGCAAAGGCGACGGTGGCCTAGGAGATATCGTGTCTGGTTTGTTTAACAAAAAGAACGCCGGACTACTTGCGCTGCTGTTAGGCGTTTTTAAAATGTTTGTCCGAAAGAAGTAGCCGCGTAAAAGGAGACGATAACACAACAGTGGTGTCTTCACTTCGGTGATACAATGCTGGCATGGATGAAGACACTAGCACTGAACAGCAGCTCCAAAAAGAGCGAGATAACTACCAAGAAACCGATGTATTTGCGTGGGCGAATAACCTGGTCCAGTATAAGGATGAACTCAAGATTGAGCTTTTTTTTATCTCAAAAAATTATGTGCTGTACAAAACAGCCATGGCGGAAGGCCTCAAAAAACAGTTAGAACCAATTTTTGTTGATGAAGTACTCGATTACATTCTCGAGGGAGCAGAAAAGGGCTTAATTGTACGAGGTTTTGAAGACGCTGAGGCCGAAACGGGCGTTTTGCAGCGAACGCAAGTTTTTAAAGTAGAGAAACTTCGCGAAACGCTCGGCTGGCTGCGAACCCAGGAGCGTGAAATCGTGCTATTCAAAGACGACGAACACGATATCAATCATATGAAGGGTGTCATGGCTAGAGTCAGTCACCCAGAAATGGATAAGCCGTTTTACCTTGCAAAGGTGTTGCCAAAGTCTCAGGTAATGAGAGGTAAACAGGGGTGGATGCTGCGCTCCGACAAATTTGTACCATTTGACGCAGAGGCGGCACTTCGACTACCAACCGACCCACAGCTGTTGATCTTAAACCAGGATTTGTACGTTTTTAATCAGTCAAAGCTAAAGACCCTTTTTGGATACGATGCAAAAGAAGCAGCAATTGCCGAAAGTAAAGTCCGCGAGATTATGGAAACTTACGGGCTAAGTTTCCCCGAAGGGGTTGGGCTGAATGCGCTTCTAAAGGGCAAAAAACAGCTTATTCAGAAGCTGCAAAAACTTGAAGTTGGTAGGGTAACCCAAGCAAAAGCACTTGAATACGCTGAGGATATGGACCTAGAACTATTGCCCGATGACCAGGGTAAAATCATAATATTAGATGAAAAAAGTCTGACGACATTTGTAAACATAATAAATGATGATTACTGGGAATCACCATTAACTGGCGAACGCTACGAAATTATTAAAAAGCGTCCCCTCAAGGCAAAAGACGAAGAGGCATAATAATCTACATTTGGAAAGAAATGGCTCACAAAGCTGAGAGTACTTATCATGCTCTCTAAATCTCGCCCTTATGCTCGGGTACTTCGCTTATTTTGGTTATCAATTAAGTGGGGTAGGTAGTACTTATGCCGAGCAGGGTTTAAAATAAGGCATATAATGTCAGAAAAAGAGCCTAAAAAACCAACCAGTCAGAATAAAACAGAGCGATTGGCTCGATTGTACCGAAATATCAACGCTCTTGGTGCTGCAGCCTGTTTTGCTGTGGGGGCCGTATTAGCTGCTCCACTGGCGGCAGTAGCTAACACGCTAGGTGCCCTAAACCTCGCTCAAGCAGCAGGCGGAGAAGTAGTCCGACAATCAGCCAAAAAGCGTAACCAAAAGAGTAACAATAAACGTCACAAAAAACCTTGACAATAAAACATACTACAAACACTTGCAATTAACAGTCAAAAAAACTTATGACAGCTGCTGTTCTTAGCCTGTTCGTATGCTCGTATACATTGCATTTTAGATTGTCCGGCCGTACAATCTAAATTATGGCGAGAAATGCACAGACCAGTGCCCTTGTGGACGAGATTCTTAGGCTAGTTATTGCTGGAGCAGTTGCGGGCACGATGATTGTAGCGCCAAATGCACTCATTGGGTTAAACAAACCAATGCGTAAAGCTTTTGACACGCTCGACAAAAGAGCTCAGGAGCGAGAGATTGCAAGGGTTTTTGCCTATATGAAATCCAAAAAACTTCTAACGGAAAATTCTCAGAATGGTCTAGAAATAACGACGCTAGGTCGCTTGCGGTTAAAACGTATGGATTATGAAAAACTTGCCATACCAACCCCAAAAGTGTGGGATGGACAGTGGAGAATTGTAATGTTTGATATTCCAGAGAATATGCATATGACACGGCGAGATTTTACAATGAAACTACGTCTGCTTGGTTATAAATATTTACATCAAAGCGTCTGGATTCATCCGTTCGAATCTCGCCGCGAAATATCAGTTGTCTGCGAAAAAATGGCTATTAGCCAATTTGTAACCTATATCATAACAGCTCACATTGACCACGAGTCGGTACTTATAGATCGATTTAAATCTGCATTTCAATCTTGATACAAAAATAGATTGTCCGGCCGGACAATCTAAAAATTAGGTGAATAATATATTCAGAGAGTTGCTTTGCGTGTAGTCTGAAGGGGTATACTGTAGGTAGTAGGTTTGGTATGCGATGAGGATGGGGAGGGCGAGGGCTTGCGGAGGCAGGGTAGGGTGCGACGACAAGGGTTTTACGTAGCGTAAGGAGAGCGATAGAGTGAGACAAAAGCAGGCACTGAGATTGATGATGGACGGAGAGTCCATTTTTTTGACGGGCGCGCCTGGGGCAGGGAAGACGTATGTCCTAAATGAGTTCATTCGTCTCACAAAATCGCGGGGGAGAAATGTCGCCGTTACGGCTAGTACGGGCATTGCGGCTACTCACATTGGCGGTAGTACAATCCACTCCTGGTCGGGCTTGGGGATACTTGATAGCCTGAGCCAGTACGATGTATCTCGCCTGAGTGCAAAGTCAAATTTGGTGAAACGATATAATGCTACCGATGCGCTGGTGATAGATGAGGTTTCGATGTTGCACGGCCACCGTCTCGACATGATCAACCAGTTGGCTAAAAAAATGCGTCAGAGTGACAAGCCATTTGGCGGACTTCAGGTGATTCTGGTTGGTGATCTGTTTCAGCTGCCACCAGTTACACGCGGTAGTGATGTGGCAGATTTTGCACACCAGAGTGCAGCCTGGCAAGAACTGGATCCAATTATTTGCTACCTGACGGAACAGCACCGACAAGCTGTTGGTGATACGCTGTTAGATCTGCTTGCTGCCATGCGCCGCGGTGACGTCAATGAATATCACGAAGCAGCGCTGCATGAACGTATGGGCCTTACGGCAGATGAAGGGCAGGCAGTAACGCGGCTCTACGCACACAATGTTGATGTCGACAGCATTAACCAGCGCCACTTGCGCGCTATCACCGCGCCGGCGCGCCGATACACCATGCAAGCCAAAGGCGTGGCTGCAAAGCGTGAACAGCTCATGAAAAGCGTTTTGGCGCCAGAGGAGCTGGAGCTTAAGCGAGGTGCGGAAGTCATGTTTGTGGCAAATAGCCAAAAGGGTAAGTTTGTCAATGGAACGCGCGGCATGGTGATAGACTTTGTCGATACCGCCCCTCTGGTAGTGACGACTGGCGGACGTGAGGTGCTTGTTGAGCCACATAGCTGGTCACTCGAGGAAGACGGTCGGGTAAAGGCTGAGGTGACGCAGCTGCCGCTACGTTTAGCTTGGGCAATCACCATACATAAAAGTCAGGGGATGAGTCTTGACGCTGCCGAAATTGACCTCAGTCGCACCTTTACACCAGGTATGGGCTATGTGGCGCTTTCCCGAGTAAGGAGCATGGATGGTGTATATCTGGCCGGCGTAAACCGCACGGCACTTGCCATGCACCCAGTTATATATGAGTACGATGTGTATCTGCGTGAACGTTCTGAAGAAATGGGGTTAAAAACAACCGATTATACCGAAGATAATAAGAAAAATGAGGTTGAAGCAGCGCTCGATGAAGCTCTTTTAAGCATGCTCAAGAAATGGCGTACCACCCAGGCCACGAAAGAAAAAATCCCGTCCTACATGGTTTTCCATGACACCACACTGAAAGAACTTGCCACCCGCCGTCCCCAAACCAAGCAAGCCCTACTAGCCATAAAAGGCATGGGAAAAATGAAGCTTGAAAAATATGCACCCAGTCTTCTCAAATTACTGATCTCCGAACCCACTTAGCGCAACGCTCGTCAGGAGTCATACTAGCACTCGTAGTTGGTCGCAATTTTATCTCACTCTGGTATCATGATGGTATGACGGAAAATCAAAAGACAGGGCAGGGGGGCAGAAAGCCCTGGTGGGTAAAACGGAAGCAGGGGGCTAAGCCTGTTGTGGCGCCGCCAAAGCCGAAGGGTAATTATGCATTTATTGACAGTCAAAACCTGAATCTTGGGGTGCAGAAGATCGGGTGGAAGATGGATTGGCACAAGTTTCGGGAATGGCTTAAGTCTGAGTACAACGTCGAGCAAGCGTTTATGTTCATTGGCTACATGCCGGACAACGAATCACTTTACGAGCAGATGTACGCTCATGGTTTTTTGGTTGTGCTAAAACCGACTGTGGATATCAAACCAACGCAGCAAGTAAAAGCCGTTGAAGATTCCTCGACTTTGTCCGGGGTATCAAAACCTAGCAAACCAGGTGAAAATATGGGCAAGAAAACAGAGGAGACAGAAAAATCCCAGGTGAAGGGGAATATTGACGCAGACCTTGTACTGTATGCCATGAAAGAGCTGCCAAACTATGACAAAGCGGTGATTGTGAGTGGTGACGGCGACTTCTTTAGTCTTATTGAGTACCTGAGAGACGAAAAGAAGCTACTGAAGGTACTCGCGCCAAACCGACGGTTTTCGACGCTACTTCAGGGGTTTGACGAATATATAGAGGGGATTGATCAGCACCGCAGGGAGCTGGCATACCGTGATTTTCGCCACAAAAAACCAAACACCCGTACGAGGTAGTAGTGGCAGAGGTGAGGTTTTGCGTGACTCGAGTCTAACTACGCTCCTCGAACCTAAAAACGGCATCCCGTTGGTAGTAGAGCTTTAAGCCTTATCATATCGACAGCCGAGCGGGGTTGAAATTAAGAGGGGTAGTTGTTTTTCTGATGACGGGGGAGTAATAGGGGTGATTTTTACTATGTTATCCTGCATAGCAAAACATAGAGTTGACAAAACGGTTATGTCTTGCTAATATAATGTAGTTCTATAAGAAACAAACAATATGTCAAAAACAAAAAAGAAACAGAATTGGTTACAGATGCACCCGGTACATTTACATGTCGGAATGTATGTGGGTATAGCGGCGCTGCTCATCACTGCTATGAAAACGAGCGAGGGGATGATAGCGGCTGTCTATTACAGCCCGGGTCACGGTAACGGGGAGGGCTTTAGCCATACCCATTTGCGGGAAGCAGAAACCCACATTGGTCATGCCCAACTCAGCTTTGCTCGCCCCGCCCGCGTAAGTGGAACATAAACTTGCCCTATTGACAAAAAACTATAAAACGTATATAATCGTAACATGACAAAGCCCCCCCGGCATCTTAGACTTTTCTCCTCAAACGGTGAGAAAGTGTCGCCTAAATACCCTCCAGAACAGGCCGCTGCACCCTTGACACGCAAGCAAAAACTGTTACGTCGTTTATTGCCATTTGCCCTGTCTGCCGCCAGTGCAACAGGTGCCGCCATTGCAGTAGCTAGTCGTACGACAACAGCAGTCGTTGAACGTGGTGATTCGTACACAGTTACACATGATAATAGGGGCAAAACGTGTATTGAAGGGCAACTTACCATTGGGCCAGGAGATCTCGTTAGTGACGCAGTTGTTTCTGCTTTGGCCAAGGTTGGTCTCTCGCCAACGGATGCAAATGTTAATGCGGCAACACGTGACCAAGTTGCGTTGTACGGTTCTAATGGCAAACCTTTAAATCTGATGGCAGGCACCCCTGGAGAGGTAACAGTTACGGGAATATGTAGTATCCCAGGACAAGGTCAAAGAACGCTTACTCTTGAACCCCCCAACAAGCAGTAGCAACGAACGTGTATTTTCTGTGGAGAAATGGTGTGGATAATACCACTATATTCACATTTGTGTATTGCAGTGGGTGATAGTGGGTAGTAAACTGATGTCAGTGGGTAAAAGTAGGTAGCCCGCCAAAAAGCTCTCTCGAACTTTAGGCAGACAAACAAAAATAAAAAACTCACTGTAACTTAAAACAATACAATAGCCATGACACAGGTGGATTACTTCCAGCGCAAACTTGACGATAAACGGCGGTTAACCATACCGACCGAGCTTCGAGACATGTTTGCTAGCGGGGCAGTAATCACTCGTGGATTTGGGCAGTATCTGCACCTCTACCCGAAAGATGTCTGGAATAACCTTGTTGAACCAAGGTTGGCCGGCGACATCCTAGACGAGCGGATCGCAGACCTGAACGTGCAATTTCGTACGGGCAAGGTCGAGCAATCACTCGATGGCAAGCAGGGGCGGATAACCCTGGAACAGCACTTACTTGATTATGCGGGCATACAAAAAGGTGTCACCGCGGTAAGTGTAGGGAATTACTGGCGTTTATTAGCAGCCGAGCAGGCATAGTGTCCTGCAGGGCAATCATATAACCTTAACAACCTAGAGAAAGCATGAAACATTAATCACGAATTTTTGATTTTTGAATCATGCAAAAACGAATAGACCTAAAAACGGATACATGATTCTAAAATCATGATTCAATATTCAATTTTTTAGGGTCACCTATTTGGCAGTCAACACGTGGACAACCCGAAGGCACCACGCTAAAAAACCTTAGTTCTTTCCATAAAACACCTCCCAAAACTCCACCTCACACATAAGTCTCTCACTTAGTTTCCGGGAAGTAGGAAGCCTTACAAGATTTTTTAAATCTTACTAAACTTTTGCTTCCTTACATACGGACCGGAAACACCACAAAAACAAAAACTACAAACAAAACAAAAAGTTGGCTGCTAAATAGGTGATAAACGCGCAAACATTTTCAATTAGAATTTGTTACGCATTAAAAACAAAAACAAAGCTTAAATAAGCTGCGAAAATCACCAAAACAAATACAAACATAAAAAAAGACACGACATGCACTATGTCACAAACCATACACAAGCCTGTACTGCTACCGGCAGTGCTCACGTACCTTGCACCAGTGGAGGGGGAAAATTACCTCGACCTGACGGCTGGCTACGGGGGGCACGCGACGGCGGTACTGAAACACACCCACAAGCCGACGGGTTTGACGCTGGTCGATCGCGACGCGACTGCGATTACAGCGCTACAACCATTGGCAGACCAGGGTGCGCGGGTATTGCATGCCAGTTTCGAAGAAATCTCGAAGTCGCTGCAGGAGCAGGGCGAGCATTTCGATATGATATTGGCGGACTTGGGTGTTTCGTCGTTGCACCTTGACACGTCGTCACGTGGTTTTGCGTTTCGTTTGGATGGTCCGCTCGATATGCGGATGGATCAACGCGCAGAGCTTACGGCCGATACCATCGTCAATACGTACCAGGTAGCTGAGCTAGAAGATATTTTGCGCCGTTATGGTGAAGAAAATCGTGCTCGGCGCGTGGCTCAAGCAATTGTTGCTCGTCGTCCCATTCGGACAACAAGTGAGCTTGCTGAAGTGATTGCGGGTGCCCTTCCGAGGGGAAGCAAGCAGCATCCTGCGACACGTAGTTTCCAGGCAATTCGTATTGCAGTTAATGATGAGCTCGGACAGCTGAAGCGCAGCATACCCATGTGGCTCGAACTATTACAGCCGGGGGGAAGACTTGCGGTCATTAGCTTTCACAGTCTTGAGGATCGAATCATCAAGCAGGCTTTTGCAGACGTTGCAGGCGATCGTTATGACGCCGAGTATCGTTTACTCACAAAGCATCCAGTCGTGGCCGACGACACTGAATCAGTTACTAATCCGCGGGCACGAAGCGCAAAACTTCGAGCCTTGCAGCGAAAATAAAAAAAGAAAGGGAACTCGATATGCCTATACGGGTAAAAAGTAGCTCCCGAGCCTACAAAGTCCACGTCAAAGTGGGTCACTAAGGCCGAGGCTGCTGGCGGAGCATTTGCTCCGCCAGCACCAATCACTACAAGGCATTTTTTGTAAAAAAGGAAACAAAAACAAACATATGACTTATTCATCAAGTATGGCGCTTGGTCGTCAACAGCTCGCGGTTCGCGGGCATAATTCGGTGAGCTTTCGTCCGAAAGACAGACGGCTAGGGCCTATTAGTAATACAATCGTGCTGATTGTTTTGGCATGTTTACTTGGGCTTTTATATCTAACGCAAGTTACAAAAACGAATGCCTACGGCTACACAATTAATAATTTGCAACACGAACATGCTGCACTACAAAGTGAACGCGACGACTTGGCTGCAACATCAGCACGTTTGCAGTCACTGGCCACAGTAAAACAAACTGCTGAAGCCAAAAAGCTCGTGGCAGTGGCTCCAAGCGGCAGTGTTCGGTAGATTTTTAGTCAAGTACCTTCATGAAACCAACTCACAGCAAACAGACTGACCCCGTTCTGCGCACCAGGTTATGGTATGCGCTAATTGTCGTTGTTTTCGGGGTCTTTGCCGTGAGATTATTTTATACTCAGGTCATTCGGTATGACCACTATAAGTCGCTTGCTTTGAGCGACCAAACTCGTGAGTACGATGTCCTGCCGGAACGAGGGACCATTTATGCACAGCTGAACGGAGAAACAATACCGCTTGTTCTAAATCAGAAACTGTTTACGGTGTTTGCTGACCCTAGTATTATAAAAAATCATGCAAAAACCGCTGCGACTATCGCTCCCATGCTGGGACTAGATGCTCGTGAGGTCGAAGCAAAGCTTCAAAGTAAAAATACAAGCTATGTTGTGCTAAAACGTCGGGTGGCACCAGATGATAACAAAAAATTATTGGCGTTGAAATATCCGGGTATTGCATCGCAGCAGATGAATTACCGAGTGTACCCGCAAGGAACCATGGCTGGCCAGCTGCTTGGTTTTGTCAATAATGATGGCGAAGGTAAGTACGGCGTTGAAGAGGCACTTGACGAAACGCTTGCAGGCACACGAGGCCGCCTGAAGGCCATTACCGATGTGAACGGTGTTCCACTTGCTGCCAGCAGCGAAAACCTGCTTGTTGAGCCCGTGGCAGGGCAGAATGTGACACTGACGCTCGATATGGGCATGCAGGCACAGGTAGAGTCGATTGTTAAGGCAGCTCAGGAAAAGTTTCGATCAAAAAATGTCAGTGCAGTTGTGATGGAAACAAACACCGGCGCTGTAAAAGCAATGGCGAACTATCCGACCTATAATCCAGCAGATTACCAAACAGTTGAAGATGGTGCTTTGTTTCAAAACTATAGCGTTGCCAGCCCCATAGAACCCGGCTCGATAACCAAGGTTTTCACAGTTGCGGCAGCGTTAGACAGCGGTGCAATTACGAAAAATACTTCCTATTATGACCCTGGCAAGTGGACGATTGACGGCGCAAAAGTGCTCAATGTCGCAGAGGGGACTGGCAACGGGACACAGACGATTAAAAGTCTTTTGAATTTGTCCCTTAACACCGGTGCAACATGGACGCTGATGCAGATGGGCGGTGGAAAGTTGAATGATACCGGACGAGCGAAGCTTTATAAGTATTTTGTCGATCATTTTCGGTTTATGAAGCCAACCGGTATTGAGCAGGGCTACGAGGGAGCGGGCTTTGTGCCTGACCCAGTGGACAAAGATAACGGTATAAATATAACTTACGCAAATATGTCTTTTGGCCAGGCATATTCAGCTTCCGTACTGCAAATGGCGAGTGCACTCGGAGCCGTGGTAAATGGTGGCACATACTACCAACCGACCCTGATCTCCTCAACCGTGAGCGGGGCGGGGGATGTGGTGCAAAAAAAGCCGGTCGTGCTGTCTCGTGATGTTGTGTCTGCACAAACCAGTAAGAGCATGGTTGAACTGCTCGACTATGTTACCGAAGCACACACGGCAGGTTTTCCGTACATGCGCTTTGACAGTCGTTATAGTGTGGGAGGTAAAACTGGCACGGCACAGATTATTGACGAAAAGACGCATCTTTACCGAGAAGATGTGTTTAACGGAACATTTTTAGGTTATGTCGGTGGAGATACGCCCCAGTACACCATAGTTGTCTACAACATAGAGCCACACGGTTATTCTGGCTATGCGGGGGCGCAAACTGGGCAACCAATTTTTGCTGAGATTGCTCATATGCTTATAAATAACTATGACGTAACTCCGAAAACAAAGTAAGGTGACCCGAGGAAGACAATGCGCTATACTACACGACAGATTTCAGGAAAAGGAAAAACAATATGAATGACCAGTTACTTACGGCGACGCTTGAAGGCTCCAGTTTATTGAAAATTGTCTTACTTGGCGTGGGGGGTTTCTTGCTTTCAATGGCATTGACTCCTCTCTACACGACCGTTGCGTATCGCTGGCATCTCTGGAAAAAACCTCGTACCCAAACAGTGACAGGCACGCAAGCTACAGTGTTTATGAAGTTGCACGGGGAGAAGCACAAGCGGCATATTCCAACCATGGCAGGCGTTATTTTTATAACAGCTGTAGCTATTTTGACGTTGAGTGCCAACTGGTCAAGAGCGGAAACGTGGTTGCCGCTGGCAGCATTTGTCGGCGCCGCGGCTGTTGGGCTTTTGGACGACATTATCAATTTGCGGGGAGATGGAACCGGCAAAGCTGGGTTACCGTCAAAACTGAAGTTTCTTTTAATAACGCTGGTGGCTGCGGTGGCGGGCTGGTATTTTTACTATAAACTTGGGTTTAACAGCATACAGTTGCCAGGTCTTGAGCATTCATTGGTGCTCGGGTGGTGGATTATACCGCTTTTTACCCTTGTAGTTGTAGCAACGGCAAATGCGGTGAATATCAGTGATGGGCTTGATGGTTTGGCTGGAGGGTTAACAACTATTGCATTTGCAACCTATACCGTTATTGCCGTGCTTGAAGGCAAGTACGGTGTCGCCGGTTTTTGCGCGGCCATGGTAGGAGCGCTCATGAGCTACACCTGGTTTAATGTGTTCCCAGCACGATTTTTTATGGGTGACGTTGGATCTTTTGCGCTCGGTACAGCCCTGGGCGTGATAGCCATGTACACAGATACTGTGCTACTTCTTCCAATTATTGGGTTTGTATTTGTGGCTGAGGCGGGTTCTGTGATTTTGCAAATTGCGTCTAAAAAGCTACGGAATGGTAAAAAAATATTTCGTATTTCACCCATCCATCACCATTTCGAGGCGATTGGTTGGCCTGAAGCAAAAGTAACCATGCGCTTCTGGGTGATTGGCCAGACCGCTGCGTTAGTTGGACTCGCACTTTTCGTAATGGGTCGATACGGCTAGAACCTAAGCAATACCACAAGTAAAAAAGAAAAAATGAACATACACAAACAAACTAACTCCCATAGAACACTCACGGCTCGCTTTGCTGTACTCGACTTACGAAAGAACTCCATCGTCTCAAACTCACCAGGAGTACCTATAAGTCACTTTTACCAGGGAGACGATGCGGTGCTGCGTTTGGTTGCCGTGCATTGGAGTAGAGATGTCTGAATATTATGCCCAGCGACAAAGAAACAGCCGACCAACAGAGGTGCTTCGAAAGCACCGGCCTGACTACTGGCTCCTTGTGATTGTGGCGTTTTTGTTGGCAGTTGGACTGATTGTGGTATATTCGATTAGTCCGGCGCTTTCCGAGCTTCGTGGCGGAAATTATGTTGTGCACCAGGTTGTTGCGATTCTGCTTAGTATTGTTGCTTTTTTTGTGACTGCTCGAACTCCACTTGCAAAGTGGGAAAAATGGCGTTGGTGGCTGCTAGCGGGTGCCGCGCTCGGTACCTTGGTTGCCCTGATTACACCAGCGATACCCGCGTACCCACAACATCGCTGGATTCGTTTTGGTAGTTTCTCGCTACAATCTGTCGAAGTACTCAAGTTTGCCTTGCTGATTGCGCTCAGCGGTTTTTTGACCGCACGGATACGCGAGGGAAATATTGGCGATTACAGAAAGACGCTTAAGCCGCTTGTCCTTGTACTTGGCGTGATAGGGTTTATTGTGGCGTTTGTACAGAGTGATTTAGGATCTGCCGGAGTAATTGTGGCAATGGCAACCATAATGGCGTTTGTTGCGGGTATGCCTATGCGCCGGATAATGACAATCGGTTTGGTAGTTGCGTTTGGAACCATGCTGGCAGTTTCCTCAACGCCTTACCGAAGAGAACGTCTCAACACATATTTACACCCTGAAGCAAACTGCTCGACAGAGGCGGGACATCAGGCATGCCAAGCTTTGATTGCCGTTGGTTCCGGTGGGTTAGTTGGCCTAGGACTTGGTAAGAGCGTTCAAGCGTATGGCTACTTGCCAGAAGCCCAAAATGACTCGATTTTTGCGATATATGCAGAAAAGTTCGGTTTTGTCGGGTCAATGGTGCTACTTGCGTTGTTTGTAACACTGTTTGCTCGGCTGAGGCTAATTATTGAACGGGCGCCCGACATGTTTAGCAGATTGGTTGTTGTCGGGGTGCTTGCGTGGCTGAGCACGCAGGCAATTATCAATATTGGTGCTATGATAGGACTATTGCCCCTAAAGGGCATTACTTTGCCACTGATAAGCTACGGCGGTACAAGCGTTCTGTTCGTAGGCGCAGCGCTTGGGCTTGTTTATCAGGTTTCACACTACACAAGTTTTAACACACGGCGCGCCATGGGTAGCCAGCAAAGGGATAGACATGAACATAGTATTGACAGGCGGCGGTTCGGGGGGGCATATCACCCCGGTTCTAGCAGTCGCCCATGAACTGAAGCGGCAGCTACCCTCATGCCACGTGATGTACATCGGTCAGTACGGTGATGATTTACTTGATATTATTAAAGCCAACCCAGATATTGATGAAATACAAACCGTGTCGGCTGGAAAACTGCGACGATACAGCGGGGAGGGGTGGAGACAACTGTTTGATATAAAGACTCAGGCGCTGAATATACGTGATGTATTTCGGACTATAAAGGGTTTTATACAAAGCTTTCGTTTGCTCAAGAAGGCCAAACCAGCCGTAGTTTTTACCCGTGGCGGTTTTGTGAGTGTGCCAGTCGCGTTGGCTGCAAAAATGCACGGCATTCCGTACCTTACTCACGATGCGGATAGCTTGCCAAGCCTCGCAAATCGTCTGATAGGGCGGTGGGCTCATCTTCATACAGTGGCGCTTCCGCCAGAGTTATATCCGTATCCTCAGGACAAAATCCGCATGGTTGGGATGCCCGTCGGCCACAATCATAAGCCTGTCGGCACGAATCTACGAGATGAGTATAAAAAAGAACTGGGGCTGGAGGCGTACGATGAAGTCTTGTTGGTAACTGGCGGGGGAAACGGCGCCCGGATGCTCAACAAGTTTGTCGTTAACAATAGCCGGTATTTACTATCTCGCTTTCCAAATCTGATTATTCTGCATTTTGCAGGGCGCGCGCTTGAGCAGGAAACAAATAATATGTATGAAAGTCTCAAGCTGGAGGCTGCCCGTACCCGAGTACGTGTATACAGCTTTGCAGCGGATTTTTATAAGTTCAGCGGAGCCGCAGATGTCATAATTGCGAGAGGTGGTATGAGTAGTATCGCTGAATTTGCGCTTCAGCATAAAGCCTGTCTGCTGGTGCCTTCGAAACAGCTAGCGTGGAATGTAAAAAATAGTCAGGCTCTTGCTAAAGCAGGAGCCGTGCTCGAGCTCACCGAAGAACAGGCCGAGCAGCCTGAACGACTTGGCCGCACGGTTGCTGGCCTGCTGCGAGACCCTGCCCGCCGGGCAACGCTAGAAACGGCCATCGGTGTGTTTGCGCGGCCAAAGGCTGCAAATGAGCTAGCTACGCTCATCATAGCAACAGGGAAGGGTGGCTAGTAGTCAGTATGGTCTGGAAATGGCATAAGAAACAACAAAAACCACTCGTCCCGGGTCGTGATCGTCCGAAACAGGCCGGGAGTCGTCCGCAATACTTGTACTATAAGGCACGGCCGTCGGATAATACCGGAACATCAACCCGAAGCCGACCAAATGCCTCCCCCGAAAAAAAACGTGTTATCTCAGGCATGAATATCCATACCGCAATGCTCCTGGTATGCGTTGTTATTGGGTTGCTCTGTGCCCTCAAAATTGTTCTGCTCACGCCCAATAGTAAGATTGTTATAACTGAAAATGTACAAACTCTTGATTTACCTCAAAATGCGTATGCCGAGACTGCCAATAGTTCTCTGAAAAGCAGTCTGTTGAACAGAAATAAAATTACATTAAACACGCGTGGGGTAGCAACAGATATAGAGCAACGCTTTCCTGAGCTTGCCAGCGTCGTAGTCACGGTGCCCCTGGTTGGTAACCGGCCGATAGTGTACGTTACTCCTTCGCGCGCCTCTTTCATGATAGAGTCACCCATGGGCCTATATAGTCTGGCAGACAATGGGTATGTGCTCGCCAAACTTCCAGCACCCGAGAAGGAACTTGTGACAATGGCCGAACTTAGCAATCGTGTCCCCGAAGTCGGAAAACAATTTCTTCCCGCTTCTACGGTTAGCTTTGCTAGAACGGTTAAATTTCAGATGCAGCAGGCGGGCTTCACTATAAGTAGGATTGTGCTGCCTTCAGATGCACCGTACGAAATGCAGTTAGCGCTTGTGGGAAAGTCGTATCTAGTGAGATTTAACTTGCAGGCGGATGCCCTCCAACAGAGCGGGGGAGCAGTAGCCGTATTGCAACAACTGGAGCCAACCGCGCGACCTGAATATATCGATGTCAGGGTGCTTGGCAGAGCGTATTACAAGTAGCGCGGTGACGAGCAATCCCCCCGTTGCTACCCCGCTAGTGTTCACAAAATGTTCGTACTGCATTTTATCTTGCAAAAAAGCATACGACACATGCATTGTAGGGCAGTGTCAAATATATAACAGAGCAGGATAGGGAGGCAAAAAGGGGAAGAGCTATAAAAAAGTCAAATGCGTGAAAAAGCAAATGTTTTCACAACGTGCCTGTGGAAAAGTCAAATAAACGCATACTGCAATAGCGTTTCAATAAAAAAGCAAACACTAGCTATACTGAAGCCGCGACGTACTATAAGCCCAACCAAGTGAAGCATACAGAGAGCAATTATGAATCCCACATAAAGTGTGGGGAGACCTAAGTTAGCAGTTTTGAAGCCCAGCTGCCAAAACTCCCCCGTTAATAGGGGTACACACAATCATCTTGAAAGAAGATATTCACGTCGCAAAATATACATTGTGCGACATATAAACTATGTTCTCTTTTTATTCACCTGCTCGCCCATTGTGGCTTTCTGTTTTGGCCAAGCAATGATTCAATATATTTATTAAGCCTTGAATTCCCTTGTCTGTGCTCGCAGGTTTGGGTTATCGGTTGGCTCTCCTTTTGTATGCTGGTCGGTAATCAATGTTCGCATTTTGTTTGTATTACTAACGCATTAGTATTTTTTCGTCATCGGCATAACTTTGTGGAAAAATTACCCTACGCGTGAGGGCTAGACCAAATGCTGCTGCCACGGCGACGTTACTGACCATTCCTGGTACAATCTCTATTGGAAGATCAGGTGATACCTTCCAGCTACTATTTGGTTGTTGTTCGGCGATAACCCAACCGGACGAATGGCCCGATGCTTTAAGCGCGGTTGCAATAGCTTCACCTATAAAACCGCTAGGCAAAAATGAATCACGGTTAAATACCAGCAGACGAGCTGTTAGCTTGTCTGTATCAGCGAGTGGCGGCGGGTCAACCGATTGTGGGCTGCATTGGACACCGATAATGTCTTCGCCACTCTTCAGTCTTTCCTGATAAGCTAGCCCACCGTTTATAGACAATAAACCGCCATAGTGTGTGCTGGTGAGCGCTTGAGTAAGTGGCGGAGTAGTTGTTTCTGCTTTAGGGGTTGGCTCAGGAGTCAAGTTTGGCACGGAAAAAAACATTAGTTGCCCATAGATCCCGTCTCGTAATTCTTGGTTTAAGTGGGTGTTGGGGTGCCTTGAAATATGTCCTGCAAGATTCCAATATACGGCAGCAGCAGACATGACGGCTGGCGTATTTGGATAGTTAGGAACCCACTCAGCCATATCCTGGTTACTCGCTGAGTTCGTAGGTGGCTTTGGCGACGCGTTTAAACTGGGGCTTGCTCTGCAGGTTCAAGAGGATGGTCGTTTCTTTGACGAAGCGGCTTTTAAGCACCCGCTGGACAATTTCATCGCGGTGGAGTGGTTGCTTGGCTTCACGGAGGACCTCTGAAATAATATCTGCCACAGTGCCCTTTTTGTATCCCCATTCTTTGAGAGCGTAAATACCGCGGCCTATTAGGACGAAGCGCGTGTCCTTGATGAGCTCGTTGTGAATAGCTTGCGTGGTTACGTCTTTGCGTTTGAAATCACTGGCTTTAATAGATTCGGCGATTTCATTGAAGTGCATGTGTTTCTTGTTTTCGCTGAGTATAACGTAAATTTTGTCGCGGATGTTCTTTGGGTTAACGGTGGGCCATCGTACGAGTCCCCACCGGCCATTAAGCGTCGCAAGTTGCTTGCTGATACTCGCGAGCGCGGCTGTAAAGGCTTCGGTATCAAAACCAGCCAACTTTGTCATTTCTTTTGCACTGACAGGCTTCCCTGCCTTTTTTATGGCCTCAACAATAGTTACAACTTCGCGCTTTAGCGTGGCGACATCGTGAGTGGTACTGTTCCCTGCCGCCTGAAAATAGGTGTCATCTTCAGAAACAACAGCAACATTTGGACACAGTTCTGTCAGAAACGCAAGGCGAGACTGATCAGTACGGGTGTTTTCGGCGGTAAGCACGCCAGCGAGAACTGTGACTCGGGCTGTTTCTCCCTTTTCACTAAGGGTTTTGAGAACAACCGATTCTACCTCTGCAATGTGCGGTAAGTCCAAACTTGTTTGGCGGAGCTTAGTCATAACCGACTTCTCAAGCTGACGCACGCGCTCTCTTGTGATGCCAAGCAGCTCCCCAATTTGTTCCAACGTTTCCTTACGGTCAAATAAGCCGTAGCGACGAGCAATGATTTCACGCTCTCGTTCACGGTCAATGCTATTTAAAACATCTTGCACGATGGCTTCTGTATTAAGAACGGATTGTTTTTCTGACATTATTACCTTTACTATAAAACTTTTTATGTAGGAAGTCAACGACTTTTTGCTAATCCACCACTTTTTTGTTGCTCATCTGATAATGTGCGTTCGTAACGTTATTGTAGCACATAAATTGACTATGGCACAGACTCCGTGTTGTAAAAGTTAATAAGGTCATGGTTTGCCTGTGGACAAAGTGAGTTCGTAGCGATTATTTCTTGCGACGGTAAGGGGGGCGCTTTTTGCCTGCCGCCGGTGCGTCCGCCAAGAGTGCCAGAGCCTGCTCGCGAGTGAGAGAAGCTGGGTCAATTTTTTTATCAATTTTGGCATTTTTTTTGCCATCTGTGACGTAAGGCCCCCACCTTCCCTTCAGAACTTTTACACCGTCACCGAAGTCAGCGATGTTCTTTTCGGCTTCAGTTTTCAGTTTTTCTACGTACAATGCAAGGGCTGTTACGAGGTCAATATCGTACGGGTCATGCGGCTTTATGCTAACAAACAGCTTCCCGATTTGGATATATGGGCCAAAGCGACCAATGTTAGCGCGGATGTCTTGTCCGTCTTGCGTTTGTCCGACGAGTCGTGGCAGCTCAAAAGCCTTGAGTGCTTGTTCTAGAGAAACGGTCTCTATGGTAACACCCTTTGGCAACGGGGCATTCTGCGGTTTTTCCTCCCCTTCGCCACCTTCTCCGAGCTGAAGATATGGACCAAAACGTCCGAACTTGGCGTAAATAGGTTTGCCTGTCTTTGGGTCAATGCCAACTTCCCTGGCTTGGGCAACAGCGGCGCGGTCAATTTTGTCACCTTTTGCTACAAGGGCGTGAAATGGTTCGTAGAAATGGCTGAGCATGGTATTGCGCTCGAGCTTGTTTTCGGCAATATCGTCAAACTCTTCTTCGATTTTGGCGGTAAAACCGTAATCAATAACAGGTTGAAAATGATTGCTCAAAAAATCGGCTATTAGCTGCCCACTTGGCGTTGGGACAAGTTTGCCTTTGGTAGAGCCGGTGTTTTCGGTAATAACTTCTTTCGTAACTTGTGATTCCCGGCCTGCTGCACCTGGGTCAAGCGTGAGCTGAATACATTCTCTTGGGTCGCCCTCGCTGTCGCCACGCTCCACGTAGCCTCTAGTTTGGATTGTACCAATGATGGTGGCATACGTGCTTGGGCGGCCGATGCCAAGCTCCTCAAGCTTTTTTACGAGTGATCCCTCGGTGTATCGGGCTGGCGGGCGGCCAAACACCTGGCGGGCCGTGGCAGACGCCAGGGTTACCTCATCCTCTGGTGTTAACTGAGGTAAAATGGCATCATCTTTAGCTCGTCCGTAGACTTTTAGGAAACCACTGAAGGTAATAACTTCACCCTTGGCTTCGAAAACACGTGTTTCGTGAGTTGTGTCTCCGGACTGGGCGGTAATGGAAATGACCGTTTTTTCTAGTTTTGCGGGCGCCATTTGGCTTGCGAGAGTGCGACGGCGAATGAGCTCGTACAACTTCTGGTCGTAAGTGTCGCTACTGGCTACCTCTAGCGCCATGTTAGTTGGACGAATAGCCTCATGAGCTTCTTGGGCGCCCTTGCTCTTGGTCGCAAAAGTGCGTACTTGCACGTACTCTTTCCCGTAGGTTTTCTCAATGTAGGTCGCTGCTGAGGCGATTGCCTGTTTACTCAGATTGACGCTGTCAGTGCGCATATAGGTTATTTTGCCGGCCTGGTAAAGCTTTTGGGCGGCGGTCATGGTTGCACGACTGCCAAAACCGAGTTTTGCATTGGCTTCTTGCTGGAGGGTACTCGTCGTAAACGGGGCTCCTGGGTTGCGTTTTCCGGGGGTGGTTGTAACGTCTGTGACCAAAAAAGTCGCGGCGCTCAGGCCAGCTATGAAATCATGGGCTTCTTGCTCGGTGTCGAAACGTTTTGGTAATTCTGCACTGAACGTTTCACTACCATGTGTAAATTCGGCAGTAATTTTGAACTGGGCGGTACTCTCAAATGCCTGAATTTCACGCTCACGTTCTACCAGCAGCTTTACCGCCGGGCTTTGTACGCGTCCCGCACTTTTGCCACCCGGAACCTTTTGCCATACGACTGGGCTGAGCTCAAATCCGACAATACGATCAAGAATTTGGCGGGCTTGTTGGGCCGCCACCAGGTGCATATCAACGGTGCGTGGATGCTTGATAGCCTCGGTAATTGCGTCTTTCGTTATTTCATGAAACACGATTCTGTTGGTTTTTGCCGGGTCAAGTCCAAGCACTTCGCAAAGGTGCCAGGCGATAGCCTCTCCTTCGCGGTCTTCGTCAGTTGCCAGCCATACTGTACTGGCGGCTTTAACGGCTTTTTTGAGTTCGGCAATAATTTTCTTTTTTTCAGGATCTACTTCGTATTGTGTGGTGAAGCCGTTTCTTATGTCTATCACGGGTGTGCCGTCTTTGGACTTTTTGGGGATGGCACGAATATGCCCAACGCTGCTTAGGACATGAAAATCGCCACCAAGATACTTCTCGATGGTTTTTGCTTTTGCCGGACTCTCGACGACGACCAGGTTTTTTGCCATATGCTTTTTAACAGTATACTCAATTTATATAATATAGCTAGACAACGGTTGGAAAGCATACACGACAGTTCTCGTCTCGTCAAGAGAGCGGAGTAATTTATGAGGGAGCCCAGTGGTTATTGCCCAGGGGGTGGTTTTTGCCAGAAAGCCCGAGCATGGTCACGGTCTGGGTGAACAGGTTTGGGGCGAGTGTACTCCTTGTGAGCAGCTCGTGACCATCACTTACGCCGTTGTATAGAAGGTTTAGGAGTGCTTGTTCTTAGGTCGTGTCACCCTTATGAATATATGTCGTTGTGATAAGATTTTTTGTTCCAAGCGCGAACAAGACGTCGTCGACAGAGCTGACGGGTATTGCCCCGGACTTTATCAAGTTGTTGCACCCCACGCTATTTGGGCTTGTAATATTTCCTGGTACCACTAAAACATCTCTGCCCTGTTCCATCGCGAACCGAGCAGTGTGAAGCGTTCCGCTTTTTTCTGCAGCTTCAGTGATGAGTAGTGCGTTGCTCAGCCCAGCCACAATACGGTTACGTGCGACAAAATTCTGTTTTAAGCTAGGCATACCCTCTGGATACTCAGAAATAATCACCCCGCCCGTTTCAAGTATTTGACGGGCGAGCTGGGTGTTACTGGCAGGATAAATCTTATCAAGGCCGTTTGCTAACACAGCTATGTGGAGACCCCCCGTTTTCAGGGCTGCTTCATGGGCGGTGGCATCTACCCCGAGAGCTAAGCCGCTAACTATGGAAATGCCCTTTGCGGCGAGGTCACCGGCGAGTTGAGAGGTTACAATCTTACCATACGGTGTAATTCCTCGACTTCCCACAATGGCGACACGAGGGCGTGAAAGCCACTCATCTGGCTCACACCCGATGTAGTAGAGCTCTTTTGGGGGGCGACGGAATGTTGCGCAGAACGTCGGGATAAGAGCTGTTAGTTAATGTAATCTTTTTTACTTTCATACGAAACCATGAAAAAGTAATTGACAATATGACACTTTATTGCTAAAATAGCAACTCAGAAGTGGTATAGCATCACTTTCGCACCTTATATCCCCCATTCTAACACCCTCCCTTGCTTCTGACGAAGCTCTGGAGGAAAAATTTGTTAGATTGTTTTAGAACGTGCCATTTTAAAAGTTGTTACCCTCCACTTTTCTCTCGGCATTTCCTGGCTACTAGCCTGGAGCGTTCTAAAACAAACTAACCCCTTTAACTAGGACCTCCCAAAATTTTTGATTTTGAGAGGACCCCAGAAAAACCAATGAATCTGGACGATTTTTAGGTATCAAATCCTGAAAAGCACGTCATCGTCTATGCCACAGATGCACGATGCTTCATTCTCTGCGGGTGGGTTGAAGGGTGGAGGGAGATCACTTCGGTGGTCTCCATAAATAGACCATCGAGCGGTGCCCACCCCCTCTCGGTGGTCTTTTTATATTGTTCCCCTTGGTTTAGACGCCGTGAAAATTGCCACTGGCGATCTCCGCCCTCTCGGCGGTATCTTGCAATGCGAGAAAGCAAATTTGATAAAACTGTAATAAAGTATTATAATACAACAATTATGAACCACCCCGATCAAGTAGATATACGACTAGCACCAGTGAGCCCAGGGCTACATATTATTAAAGAGGCCAATCTGGTCGATGGCCGATTTGCTCAAGGCAACGGCATACACAATACGATGAGCTTTGAAGAAATGGCTAACCTAGGCGAGACACCATTCATGTATAAGGGACGCCCAGCGGCTGTTGAGAGTTTTGCTGAGTTGCAAACGCAATGGATGGACGCCGGAGCACTCTTTGTAAGCGACAGTAGCTACCTTATTAGTAACCATTCGACTGGATTGCTGCAAAGAATGACCGATAGATATTGGACTTGTCATAGTGGGCAGCTTAAGACTTTGGGGTTGGCTTGCACGTGGCGCGGAATAGTGGCTGCAAGGCTTCTGGGTGGAATACATAGCAAAACACTCGAGGGTAACTATAAAGCTGCACTTAAGGAGTATGGTGGAGAGACTAAACCTGATGGAATTGTGCGAACTATTTTGGGTCAGCGTCCAAGCGTGGATCGAACACTCTCAAAAATAAATGAGGAAGGTAACTATACATCCTTAGGTTACTTAGAGAAGTATGATGGGCTTGTATTGGAGGAACAAACTGTACTGGCGGAAACGAGTCTTAGGTTTGCCGCATCGGTATTGACTGCACACCCTGATGTTGGGAAGAGTGCGCGGGTGTTTAACGCTACTACAAACTTAATAAATAATACTTCTACCCCTAAAAATCAGACAGTTAAGGAATATTTGACTGGGCTAGATGGTCGCCTCGAAAAAGCCTTGCTTCTACTAGAAACTAAGGCCTCCAACGCACCAGAAAGAATGCGGGACGTGTTTGATTTGGCAAAAGATGTGATTATTGAGTCTATAGATTTACGCTGTGGTGCACTGACTGATTTCCCCGAAGTCGCGAGCAGCTTTGTTCGGTATGAGCCACTAAGTGGCGACAGACTTAGGGGTGTACTGGAGGCGTATAATAGCCGCCGGGACCGCCGTCTATTATTATCAAGACAGGATAATTCTCCACGAAAAGCTACCACCGAAGGAAGTGAAGCCCTGGCGGCGGCTCGTCAGAAACGGCTAGACGAGGCTGCAAAACGAGCCGCCGAATTGGCTCTGCGAACACAGGCAGAGATGGAGGCTGACGCGGAAATAAGCGAAAATATGCTTAGAGTAACCTCCGCACAGGCCACTCTTCTCGAGCAGTATACTTTTACGGGGAAAAAGTTACGTTCGTTGGGTTTCATGGGTAAAGATTCTTTTTCTTATATTTTGCAAAAAGAGACTAGCCAAGTACTTCCAGATTCTGTGCTACAAACATTTGTTGGCTTGCTAGTCCTTGCCTCAAAAAGCCAAGACGGCGAAAGCTTCAAGAATGAGTTAGTAGAACAGCTCGTGGCTGACAGTAGCCTACGTTCGGAGTATGGGCGTTTATTTGCTCAACTTAATAGCCGTTCAGGCTATCGTAATGCATTACAGCGTGATTTATCGACCGAGATTGAATGGCTTAGTGACGCAGATAATTTTGCTTCAATACGGAAGATTTTTGAAATCATTGGGGCGGAAGATTCTCCTTATAATTCTCCATTCGGCAAGGAAGATTGGGGGGCGGCCATAGGAATACTTTCTGACGTTCTAGTGTACAAACAAGGGCTTACTGCATCTCAGGGCGATGGCGATACTTCGGTACGTGAGGACGACGAAGTACAGGTGGCCTTAGCCACAGGGGAATTGCTAGGTGACGATGATCAAGGAGACGGTGAGGGCGTGAAATTAGGTGCCGATCCGGCGTCTCCGCCGGATTTGCCTGCTCTTTGGGATAAAAAAGACGTGATTCGCCAACTAGATTGGGAAATGTTCCCCCCCGATGCGGACATCAATGTGATTAAAGGTTTTACACTGGAGAATTATGGAGACAAGGTTAGCCATAAGATTAACTGGGGCTACGTAGAAAACTTATTGAAGCTCCGTGACATTTTTGGCGGTGTAGTAGGTCAGACGCTTCCTAGCAGCCTAGGAAAAGGCGGTGTACCATATTACGTAGCAGTGCTGTCAGTGGATGGTGAAGAGTTTGCTATCGGTGAGAGCCCGGAGTACGGTAACGCCACTTACGTACTTAGGAGTAAATTGGCCGAGTATGGTGCTAGCTATAGAGAAATCTTTGAACAGACACGCAGCTTTGCGCGACTTCTTGGAGCAGAACAAGTCGTTCACGTTAATGGGCAGAACCAGTTAATCAGGATTCGGGACAAAATCCAGGAGCTTTTGTTGCTACAGCCAAAACAGTAGGGTTATAAAAAGCTGCGGGTTTCGGAGGTGAGGGGCGTGCCGTAGGCATACTCACTGAGGAGTGCGTTCATTTCACGTGTTAGTTTTGGTAGCTCGCCCCGCTCTGTGGCGTTGAATTTCTGGAGAACGAAGTCGGCAGAGTCTAGCTGCGGCGGTGTCTTTGGGCCAATACCTACCCGGACACGGCCGTAGTCTTCGCTACCTAGCATTTGCGTCACGCTTTTTATGCCGTTGTGCCCTGCGCTGCTGCCGCCACGGCGCATTCGTATTTGGCCAAAATCAACGTCAATATCGTCATGCAGCACAATTACGTTATCAAGCGACAGTTTGTAGAAGTGAATCACGGCCTGTACAGCTTCCCCGCTGAGGTTCATAAAAGTTGTGGGTTTGCACAAAATCACGCGGGTATCGCCAACTGTTTTTACCGTGGTTAGGCATTTCATATCTGTTTTGTTCACCCAGGATGTAAAATCGTTTTTAAGAGCAAACTCGTCTAAACATAAAAAACCCACATTATGCCGGGTACCGTCGTACTCCTTGCCAAGATTGCCAAGTCCGACGATGAGCAGTGATTTATTCATGCCGTATGTGGTGAAGCTGATCCGGCTGCCAATGTCTGGGCGTTTTACAAACAAAGCCATTAGTCGTCAACTCTAGTTAGCTGGGATTTTCGATACATGTTTCCATACTACCACGCTTTTTGCATTTTAAAGCTCATGCACATTTTTCCCTCGAAGCACGGAACGAGCCGTACTTAAGGTCCGGTGAGAGAGTATTAGAAAAGAAAAATGTGCAGGAGATTAAAGAAGCCAGCAGTGCTTGACGGCTCTGCCGGCCGAGCAGGCTGGCTGGTGCGATATGCGTGACTACAGGCTGTAGGCTACTAACTACAACTCTACGCTTTGCCACTGCGGGTTTTGTTTTTGATAATCTTGCGCTGAGTGTCGCTACGCTCTGGCTTGGTAGGGCTGTTGCCGTGCTTGTGCCGGCCATCTTTTTCAATGAACCACAGTTGTACTGCTGTGCCAGAAAAGTCAAACTGGGCACGCAGCTCACGTTCCATAAAGCGCTTGTAACTCCAGTGTAAAAATTTCGTATGGGCGCCGAATACTTTGAAGGCCGGAATGGGGTTGTCGTCTTCTTGTACCATGTAATTTAGCTTTGGAGCGCGGTTTTTTAGGCCGGCGGGCGGATGTTTGGCGATAACACCTGAAAGCCAGGTGTTTAGCACTCGGGTGGTAATGCGGGTTTTGCGCGCAGCTGCGATATCGAGCGTGAGGTCAAATATTTTTGTTACGTTTTGTCCAGTTACTGAGCTGGTAAAGATAAGCGGTGCCCACGAGACAAAATCAAATGTTTGAGCAATTTGGGGGGCGAGTGCGTCGCGTGTGAAAGCATCTTTGCCTTCTACGCTGTCCCATTTTGACACAACCAGTACAAGTCCTTTGCCTGCGTCTTTGACCATACCGGCAATTTTTTGATCAAGTGCGGTACCTATTTCATTGACGTCTATAAGCAGCAAACAGACATCGGCCTGCTCAATAGCGCTCAAGGAACGTACAACGCTAAAATGCTCTATGCCAACACCAATTTTACCCGGACGGCGGATGCCTGCGGTGTCCATAAGCTCAATCTCTTGACCGTTGTATTTCACCGTGGCGCGGTTGATGTCGCGGGTGGTGCCTGCACGGTCGGCTACAATTGCCTGCTGTTTTTTTGCGAGAGTATTGAAAAGCTGTGATTTGCCAACATTTGGGCGACCCAAAAGCGCAATACGCAAGCGGTTGTCATTGTCGGCAAGCGTAGCTTTCGGAATGTGCTGGATAAGGCTATCCAGTAGGTCGTCGATGCCACGTTTTTGGGTGGCGCTGGTTGGAAAAATGGGCTTTATACCGAGGCGTTGGAATCCCTCAAGGTCGCCGCTCCGCGCTCGGTCAACTTTGTTTATAACAAGAAAAACAGGTTTTTTACTTCTCAGTGCCAATCTGGCAACACGGCGGTCTTCTTCGCTGATGGCGACGTTTGCTTCCACAACAACCCAAATGATGTCGGCGCTGTCGGCTGCTTGGATAATTTGCTCTTGGATGGTGAACTCAAAATCATCGGCTGCGTCTTTCATGCCCGCGGTGTCGACGAGCCAGAAGTTTTGTCCTTGCCACTCGGCTTTGGCGGTGATGCTGTCGCGCGTTGTGCCAGCCTCACGCGCAACAATTGCCCTCTCGTCGGTCGAGGATAGCATTAAACAGACTGCTCTTGCCCACATTTGCCCGCCCTACTATGGCGACAATCGGTAGTTTTTTAATCATTCTTAGACAGTATAACAGAGGTAACGATATTTGCAAAAAGACACCTCAAATTCTTTAATAGTATAAATTGGCGCAGAAGCAGATTTCACAAATTGCAACAAGGTGCTATCATATTTATATGAAGAGTAATATTCCGCCCAAACCGTCACTAGCTTTTGGGACGGCGTTGGCGCGTGCAGGCGATATCGTAAACCTGGGAGATCGGTATAGCGCATTATATGAGACTGTACAGCTCGGTGAAACCGCTATAGATCCGGCGGCTATACCTGTAAGGATGTCTGCATTTTATACTTGCGGTGTTCGACCTCCATATGGTAGAGATGTAGGCACATTCCTGACCATAACGGCTCCTGTACATGTAGAATGTTCGCCTGAGGGCCTAGTAGAGTTACATACGAAGCTAGATGAAGCTCTGAAAAATTCAGCCGAGAGAGGGGTGGCATTAACAACTGCGACGCCTGACGTGTCGACGCCTCTTGAGGGCGCACCTTCTGGTAGTACGGCTCATCTTAATGTGGAAGCGACTGACCTTGCCCGTTCTAAAAAAGTGCCGCTTGGTATTATGGCCATTTGGGTTGTCCCGGGTTCCGAAAAAGCGCCAATACAACGAACATTGCAGTCGTTACGGTCGGCGGATCCAAGTGGTGTTTTGAAGGCTATTAGGAGTACTTTAAAGTGAAAAAGCACCAGCTAACTACATAATTTGGTTGATGATGCCCATGTGTTAGGCTGTGCCACGTCAACGCCTATGCCAAACAAATGAATGTTAGCCGAAGCGGGCTCCGCGCAGTAACCAAACATATCGCAATAGTCAGCTTGCTTGCCGGGAGAGCCGTGATGCATGGCTGGCTTTTTTAACCCCATGCACATTTTCTTTTCCAGTGATCGCTTAACCGTACCTTCCGTGCTACGAGGAGAAAATGCGTGATGTGAGCTCAAAGTGGCAAATGCGTAGTAGCACGGTTCCTTACAAGACGACGAAGCTTAGGCGGCCGTGGTGTTTCTGCTTAGCAGCAAAAGATGCAAAAAACTTTCTTAAGCAAACTGGCCAGATGATTGTAGAAAAATTGCTTGACGACCATAACTAGGCTTCATAGGCAGAAACGACAGAGTGCTGGCCAGCACCAAGGGAATGCAGTGAGTAAGAGCCGAACTTAGTACGGTGGAGGGTGGTGACATTGTAGCCGAGGGCGGAGAGCGTGCGGCGAATTTGGCGATTACGGCCTTCTGTCATAGTAATTTGGTAAATCGGCACAGACTGCTCAATTGACCTGGGAGGGGCGTTGCCCTTCTCGCGCGACGCACGGCTTTGCCCGTGTCGCCCCTGTCCCACCCCCGTCTTAATCCTTTCGCCGCCCGTGCTCTGTGCTTGTGAGTCAATTTTTGTAATCAAGAACTGACTCTTCCCGTCTTGGAGCGTTATCCCGATATCTGTAATCATTTGTTGATGGAGGGGGGCGAGGGGTTTGTCGAGTGTAACTTCGTAGATTTTAGTTTTTGCGTAGCGCGGATGGGTCAGCTCATTGGCAAGGTCACCGTCATCGGTAAGCAGCAGAAGCCCAGAAGAGTCTTTGTCGAGCCGCCCAACGGGCTGGAGATGCCGATACTCAGGTGGCAACAGCTCAAAAATGGTCTGACTGCCCTGCCCGTTCCGTGAACACACGTAGCCGACTGGTTTATTGAGTATGATTGTTGTGGGCGCCTCACGAATGGCCAATTTTACCCCATCGAAGCAAACTGTATCTGTTGGCTTCACCTGAGATCCAGTTTCAGCGGTATGACCATTTATGGTAACGCGGCCATTAGTAACGGCAGTGTCGGCAGCGCGGCGGCTTAGTGATGTACCGGCTGCGACGTACTTGTTTATACGCATGTAACAAGTATACGTCGTTGAACGCTAGAGAGCGATGCTATTTGGATCGATGGCGGTCTGTGTCGGGGCGCTAGTGGGGCCGGCTGGAGGGGCTGCTGGAGCGGCTGGAGCTGTTGGCGCCGAAATCTGTTGCGACTCATCGCCAACAACAGCATTACTAAAACCGACGGACGCTTGTTCCTTTTCAGCTTCTTTTGCGAGGAGCTCACTTAGATTAGGCCCCTGGGTAATGTTGTTAATTGGCCTAATAACCTTTTTGCCGGCGACGTTTACCTGACTGTTCTCGGGTTCTGGTGGTGCTTGCGGCGGTGCTGGCTGGTTACTTACAACTATTGGCTGTGCTTGGTCGGGCGAAACAGGATTTTGCGTGGTTGCGGGGGTTGGGGTTACTACGGACGGTGTGGTTGCCGCGGTGTCTGTAGGCTCCGGTGTTACAGTTACAGCGATCGATTCCGGCGGGATGGGGGTAGTGTTGTCAGTTTCGGTTACAATGGGTGGTTCTTCGCCGGGAACAATTTTTTGGCTGGGAGGAAGCGACGGCTCAGGCGGTTGGTTCACTGCAGCGGCTAAATCATCTACAGCTGCTGTTAGGGTTCGCTCATTAGCTTCGTTTGCTAGAGTATGTGGTGTCTCTGGAAACGGCGCAACTGCTGCGCTGCTTTCTGTCGGAATAGTGTTTGCAAAGGCGGCAATTTGCGATGCAACAGTGGCTTCTTCTGCAGCAAGAGTTTGTGCAGTCTGGTCGTCGGTTGAGGGAATGGCTACTTGAGGTACGGTGGGTGCTTCTTCTGTTCCAGAGGTTGTCACTGAGGGTACGGTGGGGTTGGGTATATCTGAAGTTGTGTCGGTTGCAGTGTTGTTGGACGCGCCCAGGACTGGTCCGCTATGTGTCATGATTTCGGGCAAGACAGACTCTGCTGTCTGTGGTGCCGGAGTGGCTGGTTGGGCGAAAGAGAGCGGGTCGGGATCCGACACGGTCGCAGTCACAAAACCAGAGTTTGTCTGGGTTGTTGTGTTGTCTGCAGTTATTGCAGGGTCGGCAGTGTTTTGTGCGGGTGCGGGCGCTGCAATAGCCCCGTCACTCCCAAAATTTGGTGTAGGGAGAAAACCGGGTAGCGACGGTTCTGGCGCTGGTACTAGTGAAGGTGTGGCGACGGTAGGAGCGCTTGTTGGGTCAGCCGTTACTGGCGATGTTTGTACGGAAGCAGTCGTTGCAGTTGGCTGACTTACGGTAGACGGCGCGACCATAGTAGTGCCACTCAAGAGATCCCTTACGGAATTTACAATGTCTTCAAGCGTTACCTGAGATTTCACTAGGTATTTATCGGCTCCGAGTTTGTTTGCCCGAGCCTGATCTTCGGCTTGGCCGAGAGCTGTCAGCATAATAATCTTGGTATTTGCGAGCTCTGGAGTTGCCCGCAGAATATCGAGCATCTCAAAACCGCTTATGCGGGGCATCATAACATCGGAAATGATTAGATCAGGGTGGGCTTGTTTTGCTACTGAAAGTGCTTCCTCGCCGTTTTGAGCAGTGACAATGTCGTAGCCCTCGGCCGATAAGCGAGCCTGATAGATTTCGCGTAGGTTATTGTCATCTTCGACGAGGAGGAGTTTTGCCACTGTTGCTGCCTTTTATCGTGTAAAAACACTTATGGTTTATATGTAAAAGTATATCACGACAGCTGGTTTGTCGATACCTGCGCGGTTGTGCTTGGTACGACTGTAGTTGTGTTGAGTGGATTGGCGGCTTCTGTGGCCATGAGCTGCTCGGCTTTTTGAGAGGTTATGCGGGGGATGTTTATATAAAAAGTGCTGCCCTTGCCGAGTTCACTCTCGACCCATATTCGCCCCTGATACAGCTCAACAATTTTCCGGCATATGAAAAGGCCTAGGCCCGTGCCGCCAATGGTACGCGTGGCGCTATTGTCAACCCGATAAAATTTTTGGAAAAGATGAGGAATGTCTTCTGTTGGGATGCCGGCACCGGTGTCTTTTACGTACACCTGTACAACGCCATCGTTACCAGTTAGTCCCAAGCTTACCTTGCCCTCCTCGGTGTACTTACAGCTATTGTCGAAAATGTTTGTAATAACTTCGCGCATACGGTCAGGGTCAACCTGCACGTAGTAGAGCGGCCGTATAACTTTGTTCATGTCTAAGACTTCACCTCTTTCGCCGCTGGCATCTTTTATAGACGAATTACCAAATAAAAACTCCATGAACAGCCCTTTTTTTTCGGCCGAAAACCGTAAATCCTGAGCGAGCTGCTCGAGAAATGCGCCCATTTCTACTACTTTTGGATGGTTAGTGAGGCGGCCATCTTCAGCTTTGGCGCTAGTAAGGAGGTCCTGAAAGAGCTGTCCGAGGTGTTTTGTGCTGCTATGTGCCTTCTCAAGGTAGTCCCGTGCACGGTTGTCAATGATTGCAACCTTTTCGTTGAGCGCCAAGCTGAGGTAGCCTTCTATAGCCGCAACGGGCGTGCGCATCTCGTGGCTGGCTGTACTAATAAATTCTGCTCTCTGGTTTTCCTCGGCACGTTCTTCGCTAACGTCGCGAAAAATTGCTACCATACCCGTGACGTGCTTGCCACTGTCTACGAGCGGTGACACACTGAAATTGGTGGCAACAATTGTGTCTGCCTTGGTCATTATGCTGAGCGCGTTGTCACGTAGCGGCTGGCCGGTCGAGAAGGCTTTTGCCAGTGGCGTTAGGTCGGTCGGTATGACCTCGCCTTTGGCACTAACAAACTTCAATACCGAATGCCAGTCCAGGCCTTGTGCCTCCTGCTTTGTCCAACCAGTAATGCTCGTTGCACCTTGGTTAAAATGCTGAATGATTTGCTGGTCGTCTACAAGGACTACTCCATCTTGAATGGCTCCAAGGATGATGTCGGACTTTGCTTTTTCATCACGTAGCGTGCTGGCAAGCTTGCTTGTGGTTGCAGAACCGAGCCCTTTTCGTTTTATAGCAAGAATCCATCCCATCACCCCCAGTGCAATGCCAACAATCGCCCCACCACCGATAAATATGTATTCTTGCATACGTTAAACTGCTTACGTATTAGTATCTGTTTTTTCTCTGTGAAAAGCAAGGTGCCTCTGCCACGGCTCCGTTCTGTTACCTAGACGAAAATCGTCAGATATGGTAACCTGTTGTAGCTCCAAATGATAATTATAAGAAGTGAAATAAAAATTGGAGCAAAGTAGCCCGGCCCCGTCGTCTAGTGGTTTAGGACATCTGGTTCTCATCCAGAAAATCGCGGGTTCGAACCCCGCCGGGGTCACCAAGTAAAAAGCTCTACCACGGGTAGGGCTTTTTACTTATGATACGGTAAGCCGGAGATGATAGTGCTGGCGCGGTAAAGGGCTTCTAGAGTAACGACCATGGCAAGGTCGTGCGGTAGCGTGAGGCGGCCAAGTGACCAACGATAGTCGGCGGCATCACGCACTTGCTGGGGCAAACCATTTGGTCCGCCAATGATAAAACAGACTTCCCTGCTTTCGAGTTCTCTGGCTCGCACAAAATCTGCCAATGTTTCAGATGTATATTCCATCCCATTTATTTCTAGCACCATTGTTACGGTGTCTTGCGTTTCACCTAGGATCTTTTTGGCGTCATCAGCGTATTTGTCACTTAAATGCGTTACGCGTAGCTGGTGAAGCCGCCCCAACCGCTGCGCGTACTCCTCAAACCCTAGCTTTGCATATGCAAGCTTAGGCTTGCCGATTGTTAGTAGGTGTAGTCGCATATCTTTGTGGTTCTGGTACTCATGATAAAAATGCCGATGACAGCCTCTGCTGCCGCGTCAGAAATGTGTTCCATTGTTTACCGAACGGGCTTGGCTTCTGGATGCATAGCAACATAGTAGCAAAAACATAGTAGTAAATTACAGGCCAAAACTTACATTCCAGAATCATCTCGCTTACAGTTTCATGCTAGTTTCAAAGGCCATAGCATGAAGAACTAGAATGTTGAAGTTAGATAAGGAATGGTTGACGATGGGAGATGGGGAGTTAGGGGTGGATTTTGGCAATATTACGAGTGCTGGATGATGGCAAGGTTATGCGAAGTGGTAATGGTTTCGGACCGGAAGTGTTCGTTTACGGCACGGGCGACGCCGGGGAGTGCTTCGCGGGAGTAATCATCGACAACAATAGTACTACCTTGCGTCATGTGAGGAAGGACAAGGTTGAGTGAACCGCGTATGCTTTCATAAAAGTCACCATCAAGAAATGCGAATGCGATTTTGTCGGGAATGCTGGTATCCGTAAGGTCTTTGAACCAGGCTTTGTGAACAATGGGTGGCTGAAGGTGAGCTTTTTTGAACTCAAGCAGGAACTGTTTTTTGCTGATGGCAAGTTGGCCCGCGGTAAACTGCTCCCCTGTTATAGACGTATCCCAGGTGGATTTTGGCGGCAGACCCTCAAAACTGTCGTAGACATGAAATGCCCGCTCTGAGCCATCGCTCCCTAGTAATTGTTGGTCGAGGAGCCGTCGAATGAAGAGACTCGTTGTGCCGACGTAACAGCCAAATTCAACAATGTCTCCTTCGATATAGGCGTCTAGGACGCGCTGAAGCTGGTGCAGTATAACCTCGACCTGTTGTTTGCTAACCTGATCAGAAATGAGAGTGTGTTTGTGGAGTATTGTGCTTATATGATTGATCATTTTGTATTGAACTTTGAATCCTGAACATTACTTACTGGGCTTCAAGCAAACTACCATTACTAGAACGTTTGCCATAGGTGGTCAAAAAGCTCTTTCTGCATGTTGGTGACGCCGGGGTTGTCGATAACAATTGCCGAAAGAACGTTTGTGTCGCCGAGCGTTATCAGGGCTGTTTTGTTGCCGTATATGAGGGTGTAGCAATTTGGAGCCTCTCCGCGAGTTGCTGGAAACTCTTTGCGTTCACTTAATTCATCTTGACTACTGCCGCTGCCAACGCCAATCACTCGAACACTAATCTCGTCTGCTATCCGGCGTTGAGTAAAATTTGGAAAATTATGGTAAAGATATTGGCGAACGCGTTTCGTAGAGATAACCCGGTATGCTGGGTTTTTCTGCTCGCGGCAGGTGGCAAGCACATCCCGTAAAATGGCTGCAATCCCCTCGTGGTCTTCGTAAAAGGTAGCGAAAGACACAACTTGAGCAGTGTCGCTACTGGGTTTTGGTAGATTGGCGATGTATTCCGCGGCGAGTGATTGGGCGACTGCGGCCTGTTCTTGCCGTTCTTTAAGCAGCTCGATGATGACGTCGGGGTTGCTGGCAGTATAGCGTCGCTGCTTACCAACCTCTATTGAGCCGACCAAGCCCTGTTCTGCGAGCCGCTTCATGCTTTCGTAGACGCTGCCGCGGTTTATCCCTGTGTCGGCGGCAATCTTTCGCAGCGAGCTCTGGGGGTTTTCTACCAGCGCCTCATATACTCGTCTGTCACGAGTTTCTAAGCCAATTTCCTCAAATCGAAATGATTCTGCCATATTTATAGGTATACTAGCATATTCCGGGGCTGTATGGTGTCAGAAAAATACGGCCAAATCTATTTTGCGGGAGGATGTAGTAAGTTACAGGATGTTTGAGCGAGTTGTAATGAGGGTTTTTTCGAAGTTGCGGAATATTTCTAGGCCGCGCGCTTGCCATTCAAACTCAAAGTACTCCCACAGGACGGCAGCGTCGTCAAATGCGCGGTGGCGATGCGCCACGTCTATCCCCTGCCGTTCAATGATGCGGTCTAGTGCGTGACTGTGCTGCGCTGGATATAACAGTCGGTCAAGTCGAACGGTACACCCTCGGTCCATACGAAACATACGCCCGAGGCGGCGATATTCTTCTCGGATAAACCCGTAATCAAAGTTTACGTGGTGAGCGACAAATATTGCCTGATCCAAAAATTGCTCCAGTTCTGTGGCAACGTCTTTAAATGTCGGCTGCCCCGATACCATCGCATTGTTAATACCAGTGAGCCGTGTGATGAACGGCGGAACGGCGCACTCTGGATCAATCAGTTGGTTGAACACGCCACTGACTGCGCCATTTTCGATGCGGATTGCTCCTATTTCGGTAATACGTGACCAGTGCGGACTTCCGCCCGTTGTCTCAATGTCTAAAAATACGATTGGTCGGTGTTGCATGGTTATTGTCTCTTTAAGAGTAGGTCAAAGTATTCTGTACCGCCGAAGGGTATCTTCTGGCGGACCGTGCGGGTGCCGGTGAGTGTGTCTGCCGAGTAGACGGTAAACGCGCCGTAGTTGTCATTGATTTCGTCGACGGCACTGGTGAGGTAGTCTGCCTTGGCCAGGTCTTCGAAAAGGCCGAGTTGACTGCGCGTGGAAGGCTGCAGGTGGTATAAGTAAAGCCCCATAGTGCGCACCACCATGCCTTTTGGTCGTTGATCAAATAGACTAGCAACGCGCTCCCAAATAGTGCTGTTAGTGTAGCACGCTGTTTTGTACAGTTTTTTTACAATGCACTCTCCTCCAGCCTGAAAGCTGAGCCACACGCAAACGCCACGTGCTTCGGCTTGCCGGTAACGTAGTTTTATGCCGGTTGTTTCAGCGAGAAAGTGCAAGCAAGAGCGCAAATATGCGTCTTCTGCTGTTGGGCTTGCGACAACCCACTGTCGCCCTACCATACCGAGCTGAGTTTGAAAATCGTCTACCTCATAGCCACGTAGCCTGTTGTACCAATGTATACCGTTGATACTGCGAAAAACAACTCGTCGCAACAGGCGTTCTGGTGCCGCCAGGAACTCAAGCGGTGTTGTGATACCGTGCGCTCGTAGTCGTGCGCCGTAACCATCGGCAATGCCACTTAGGTCTTGCAGATCTAGCCCTCGGTATACCGCTAGGAGATTTTGGTGATCAATGACGTCTAGACCGTCCGGTTTGTGGAGGCCTGCGGCAGTTTTGGCCAGAAATCGATTTGGGGCAATGCCAACGTTTATCTTGGTGTAGTCACCTATTTCCCGTTTGACTCGTTGCTTGATTTCGTAGCCAATTTCAACGATTTTTTCGGTTTTGCTCTCGAGAAGCGTATGATGAAAATCTAAAATGCCTTCATCGATACTGCGCATTTTGATGTGCGGGGTGTAGTCTTGCATGATGCGGCACAGGTTTTTGTAGACGTGGTTATACTTGGGTGGGTCTGTTTCGAGCATAATGAAGTCTGGACAGATTGCCATAGCTTCGCTGCGCCGCACGCCTACCTTTATGCCGAGAGCTTTCGCTTCATAGCTTGCGGCTATGACACAGCACTCTGGGCTTAAACGGTTCGTGACTCCCATGGGGCGGCCGCGCAGACTCGGGTGCGCTTGTTGTTCGGCGGTGGCGAACGCACTGTTGAGGTCAACCCACATAATACTAGGGGCTTCAGTGTTTAGCCGAAAATTTTTCTGATATTTCATGTGCTGCCTCCTGGAATGATGGCGGTGAGTGTCCAAGTCAGTGCCTCGGCGTCAAACTCGAGCCGGTAATCATCGCAGCCGTCGGAAACATCGAACACATGAATCATGCGCTTCCCCTTTGCGGTTGGATGGCGCAAGCCGAGCTGCGTAAAGGTAACGTCACGGTTCTTGTAGCGCATTTTGTAAGGCTGCGCGATTGAACTTGGTTCGGTGTGGACGTGAAATAAGATGACAACGCTAACACGCTCGTCGCAAATAATAGTGGGGTTCATGAGGTGTGTTGCCTAGTGGGTTTATGAGGTCCAGCGTAGGCTTTCTCCCCAGTGTTTGATTGGCCGTTTGGCGCGGAATACATCGCCAATAATACGACGGTGAGGCGGGCTGAGATCAAATGGCGTTCGCAGTGTGACGGCTTGTGCTCCCGGGAAATAACGCTGTATCTGCCCGATATCCTCAGTGAGGTACTGCCTATTTTTCATTTAAAAAGCTCCTTTCCGGCCGAGCAACATCCATCTGTCACCGCTTCGACTGATTCGGTAGGTATGGCCGTCCTCAGTGCTCATGTCGAATAGCTGGATTGCTTCTTGCCCGCGTTGGACAAGGTAGCGTAGGCCGTTCATAAACGTCACAGCCCTGCCACCGTATTCAATCTCGCGCGGGAATGTTTTCATTGTCTGGCCGGCAAAATAGAGGGCATTTATAGTAACTTCTTGGTTGATAACTTGGGTCATGGCTGACTTTCCTCCATTACATTTCATTAATTTTTGTCGATAAAGCTTTAGAACGACAAAAAGCCGAAGTCGTAATAACTCTTTCGGCAACGGGTTTTGTTGGTAGGTGCCTGTCACGCTCGCGACCGTTTCACGCGGGGTGGGTATAAGGAACCTGTTTTGAGTAATGAAGGCGCACAGTGACCGAAGTGTGATTGCCTGAAATATAGTCTGCGAGGTAAAAACCTTAAACAGGTCAGTCCTCACATGGCTGGATTACTTAATATACGCTTGTGTTTACGACTTGCATAGTGTCGTTTTAACCACAAGACAGCATAGGCAGGCGGTTTCGCCCACGCAAGGTCGCCAATTGCTCTTCAAATTCTGATCTTAGGTCGTTGCCGGTTCGAGTTTACTCAGAAACTCTACCAGTTGATGGGGAGTTATTTCTGCTTTGACAAGGTAGCCGTCGGCCTGGTGCTCGATATCGGCACGGACGTCATCGCGCTGTTCGAGGTTCGTCGTAATGATTATTTTTGCATGCATCTTGGGCGTCTGACGAGGGTCACGCAAGGTGCGCAGAACCTCGATGCCGGTAATACTGGGCACCATAAGGTCAAGCAAGATAATATCGTATGCGTCTGTTTGGGCGGCCGCTAAGCCGTTTTGGCCATCGAGCTGAACATCGACTTCGTAACCGGCTTTGGTCAGAGCTCGGGCGTAGAGCTCACTAATAAAATGTTCATCCTCAACGCAGAGGACTTTTCGAAGCGTTGGGGTTGGAGTGGGAATGGGTGTGTCTGGTTGCATAGTTTCCTTTATTCGCGGTAGAGCGAGTGATTTTTTATCCAGCCGTGGGCTCCGCGGGTGATGCCATTAGTATTGCCTGTTTTGCCCTGTTCTGCAAGTTTGGTGTATGGCAAGACGGTGAATGTAAATGTGCTTCCCTCGTCAACTTTGCTATTGACCGATATTTGCCCGCCGTGTGCCTGCACAATAGCTCGACTCAGGTAGAGGCCTAGACCTGTGCCACCTATCTGAGCGCGGTTACGGTGGTTGCGGTAAAATTTATCGAAAATATGTGGCAAGATTGAAGAATCTATACCAAGGCCAAAATCTTTTACGCTGGTCTCGACAAGACCATTTGCGTTGAGGCTGGCGGAGAGGTGTACTTCTTTAGTCCCACGGGAGTATTTGATGGCGTTGTCGAGCAAGTTTGCAACGACTTCATATATGCTGTATCGATCAACTCCCACAGCCGGCAAGTTGCGTGCCACGGTAGCTTTTATGGTCACGCCTCGAACGCTTGCCCGCAGGCGTAGGTCGTTCACTACTGTGCGCAAAACGTCGTCCCACTCCTCTTGCTTTAGCTGGAGCGTGAGCTGGTTATCTTCTATTTTTGCAACATTCAAAATGTTGTCAACAAACGCAGCAAGTTGCTGAGCGGCGGCATCCATCTTTTTCATAAAGCCTTGCATTTCGGCGTTTAGGTTTGGGCCGAGTTCTTCGTCAAAAACCTCAATGTACCCGCGAAGTAAAGTAAGCGGAGTGCGTAGCTCATGCACGCTCAGTGCCACGAAGCTCATTGCTTGGTCATCTTGGCTGTAGACTTCGGTATGGTCAAACATAATGAGAAGCGTTTCGTAGCCCATGGGGTTCTCTTTGTTAAAATGGGCCGCTAGATCAAACTGCTTGCCGTTTTGCTGCCCAGGCAGGCCTATGCGTACGCGTTCCCAGCGCATATTGCCGGTAATACTTGATTGCCGAACGTTCTGTAGCCAGCTGTGTAATGTCTGGTCGTCCGAAAACGACATGTCGAGCGCGGTGTAGATATTTTTGCCCTCCATCTCATCAATCGGCAGGGCCAAATACCGGATGGCTGTTTCGTTTGCGTAAACAATGGCGTCGTCTTTGTCGAGGACAAGCAGTGGCAGCGGTAAAGAATTGGCAAGAAAGTTTGCATGCATGTCTTGTATTTTTTTTGAGGTAGTTTTTTCGACATCCGTGATGACGCTGGCCATCTGATAAACGTGGTTTATCAGACTTGACACGAGCTCTCTGCCGTAGTGCAGTTTTTCAATTTGGGGTGCGTGTTGTGACTCGCCGTGAGGAGCAACGTGCAAAATTGCTTGCCATAGTGCTTTCAATGGTTCGCTGCTCGTAGTAGTAATGAAATGGGTAAACAGCAGACCTCCGCCTAGCGAGCACAAAACCATACCCATAGAGACAACAAGCGGTTCCATCTCCTGTGAGTACAACATCCAGCCTATTCCAAGTACAAATGCCTGGAGCACAATGACATAGCCGAGGACTCGGAGGGTGAGTTGGTGTCGGTATTTGCTATAAAAATCCATAAGCCTACTGGTATGATAGTCTGTCGGCACCGCTAAGGGCGGTTAGCCATGTTTGGCCGGCGTTCAGGGCTATATCTGCACCAGCCGCATCAGTCAGCCTGAGTGGTGAGGCAGTTTCAGTCTTGCTCCACGAGGCTTGTATTACGGTGCCATCTTGGAATACAACGGCCTGTCCGCTGCCAGTAACGCCGTACTGGGAGTGCTTATCTGCGGCTACACCGTAGTTGGTTATAAGAGCGACAACAACTTTAGACTTGATTTGCGTTTGAGTACCGGCGGCGTCTATCGTCGTATGCGCCGCTCCGCCCTGGGCACGGGCGTAGGAGTTTGTCGCGGGGTCATAGTTAAACTGAGCATTGTAGCTACCACTTGAGGTGTTGAGATTGACAACGTTGGCGGGAGGTCTTGTCTCTGGTGTTGTGTTTTTCTTTGGCGTTGCCGTGGCAGCTGGGGGTGCTACGTAGGGTTTGTCCTTCTTACGGGTAAAACCGGTCAGTGTTGGCTTGCCGTACCCTTTTGTGGCCGCGAGCTCTGTCAGTTTCGAGCTACTTGTATATAGATTGTGTGGGGCATAGCGATTAGAAATGCGCCAAAATATACCACGCGTGTCGGGCAAATCTTTTGTGCCCCATGCCCCAATATTTTGCAAAGCCTCTGGACTGCCCCCAGCGTGGGCATACGCACAATCAAAGCTCATGCACCACTGCACATAGTACGGCCGGGCGCTGCGCACGGGGCCAATGTAGTCGGGCTGCGTGTCTTGGTAGAGAGCGAGGAAACGGGTGATCCCTCCTTCGGCGATTGCTTCAAAAACAACACCAGCCTGGTCAAGCCCACTTTGTGGCCGAGCATCAGGACTGTTTTCAATCATAACGCCCAAAACTGGACGCTCATTGACGCTTGGATCAACTTGTAGGCCGCTAAGGCTGCTGGCCACTGTGGTGATTTTTGGCGCAGGTTTCGGCGGATTTTTGCTCGTATAGACACCGCCTTTGACTGTTGGGCGCGTGAGCGTGTAGGCGGCAGTAAGCCCACCTCCTATGAGCAAGGCCACAACCAGACCGAGTACAATAGTCCAACGCTTGCTAAGTGTCCAGCGGAACGCAAAAAAACCAGGAGCCCTCTTTACTTGGGATGTGTTATTTACAGAGGACGACTCAACTTCATTTGGAGTTTCAGGTAAAATGTCGGTGGGAGTTTGCACTGCTCCAGGCGACTGATCCCCGGCAGTTTCGGTCGCTTCCTGCTCCGCAACCAACTCGTGGATGGAACGAAGGGGCTCTTGCTTAACTGGTTCAACTAGTTTCGGGGTTTGGCGGCGCAGTGGATCAGCCCCAAGAAAGTTATCAATCATAAGCATTATTGTAGCAATGTTAGGGGCTATCTACCACCATATTCAGTATAAATAATTTGTAGTTTGGGCGGTTTATGCTATTTTTATCTTATAAAGGTTGGAGCAGATGTCGGAGCAAGATAGGTCGCTTACACTATATCCCAGTCAGTTAGTGCCAACAAAGGGGTCTACTCTTATCCGTGTAGCCGTGGAAGCTCCCCTAGATTCAGAGTGTACTAATGAAGTTCTTAAGCAACTTCAGTTTAAGTTTGGTCAGAGAGCGGTGCAAGCTTATCAGTCGTCGGGGCATACCAATGGTGAGGATGACCCCTCTTCGCCGCGCACGGTATTCCAGCTAGACCCTGCTAGAATGCCTCGGGACGGGGAAAACGTATCACCTAGTCCGGATAAGCTTACCGGTGCTTTAGTGGCTGAAGTTAGGAGTGGGGCTTGCCTGTACCTCCTTGTGCTCCCAGAAAAAGTTGTTGTTAGGGATCGTACCCTGACGCATATTAGTCAAAGCAGAGCACTCGATTCGGTTACCCTGTAGTCATGGAATTGATATTAATTTTGCTGGGGTTTCAGGCGGGTGATGGTTTTATCTTTGCCGAGGAGAGCGAGGGTAGCGTCGAGTGCTGGGCTAAAGGGCGCCCAGGTAGTGTATATACGTATGAGGCTAAAAAGGGTGCCTGGATTTTGGCCGGTTTCTTCTAGTAGCTCGTTCAGAGCGGTTAGAATATGCTCGGCGTCCCACTGCTCTACCCCTTGCAGTTTGTCGCGGGCAGCGGCCATAAGGGCGTTTATTTCACTTGGCTGTAGTTTTTTTAGCTGTTTGTTCTCTGTTATGAGTGCGCGGTTTTCAGTTGGTTCACTAAAAAAGTATCGTGTCATCATGGGTAATTCGGCGAGGGTTTTTAGGCGATCTTGAACAAGCGCGAGTACCTGCTTTTTATGCAGCTCGTTGGCGTCGCCCGCTTCGGCTGGCCAGTATGGTGCAGTTCGGGCATAGAGGTCATCTAATGTTAGGCGACGAATCCACTGCCCGTTCATCCAGAGAAGTCTGGTTTCATCGAAACTGGCTCCGCTTTTCTGAACACGGCCTAGGCTAAATTTTTGTATAAGCTCTTCGCGGGTGAATATTTCTTGCTCGGTACCATCGTTCCACCCAAGACTGGCCAGGAAATTTAGCATGGCTTCAGGTAAAATGCCATCGGTACGATAATCAGTGACGCTTTTGGCACCGTCACGTTTGCCGAGTTTTTTCTTGCCGTCCGGAGCCAGTATGTGTGGCAGGCACGCAAGTATGGGTACTTCAAGTTCGAGTGCTGCGTAAAGGCTGAGGTAACGAGGAGTAGAGCTTATGTACTCAAGGCCGCGTATGACGTGGGTGATGCCCATTTCAGCATCATCTACGATATGGGCGAAATTGTAGGTTGGCAGGCCGTCGGCTTTGATAAGTACAAAATCGTCGAGTGCTTCGGGGCCGGCGGTGAGCTCACCCATAACCGGATCGTGCCAGGTGTAGCGTTTCACGTCTGTCACCTTGAAGCGTAGTGGTTGCGTGCCGTCCCAAACGGGTGGGTTTTCAGGACGGTGGTCACGGAATAGGAAAGCTCGCTTGGCAGCTTTGGCCTCCTCGCGGAAGGCCTGGACTTGTTCTGGGGTATACGGATCGGCGTAGGCCAGGCCTTTGTCTATAAGTTTCTGTGCCCAGGCGCGGTACGTGTCGCGCCGTTCGGTCTGAAAATACGGGCCGTGCTCTCCGCCAACACGGGGGCCTTCGTCCCAGGTGAGACCCAACCAGGTTAGTGTGTCGAGGATGAGATCGGTCGCACCCGCAACAAACCGTGCTTGGTCGGTATCTTCGATGCGTAAAATAAATGTGCCTGTTTGCTGGCGTGCTAAAAGCCAGGGGAATAATGCCGCCCTGACATTACCAACGTGGATGTATCCGGTGGGGCTTGGTGCAAAACGTGTACGGACAGTTGTCATATCCCTAAGTATACAGACTTCAGGGGTAAATTATAACTAAAAGGGCTTGGCTCGCCCGCCTTACGGCTGAACTCGCTAACAGTGGTGCCTGTACCGGGCTGGGGTTTTGCTAGGCCAAAGTAATGTTAGCTGTTTTTGGCAAGTGCTGCGAGCTGGGCGTCAGAAAATGGTTGTTCACCATGAACTTGGTACCATGTACCATGAGTAATCCAGGTAGCGTGGCGGTCACTAAATTTGTATATGGTTCGGCCTTCGGCTTGGACTGTGGTGTAGTTGGGGGCACCGTTGGCGGCGACTGAAGAAACTTGACGAATCATTTCTTCCCCACTCCAGTTGGTAGTTTGTTCGACCATTTGGTACCGTGCTAGGTCGCTACGAAATGTGTAGACAAGCCGTGAATCTTTCCCGGACACGCCCTCGTAAGTGAAACCGGCGGCGGCAAAGTTTGGCATGTGAGTTGACACGCCCGCCACAACACCGGCCATTTTGACCTGAAGGCTGGGTGTATTACGGAGTGCCAAAAATCCGCCTAAAAATAGTAGCACAGTAACACCGGCGACCATGGTGAGTGCATGTTGACGGGCTTTTTTCTTGAGGTGTGTTTTATGAGCTGTAATGTCGACGAAGTGGGAGGCATTGGCAATGGCTTGCTCAAATATATCTGGTGGATCGTTGCTGGGGGTTGGAGGCGGCACAATGAGAGGTTCGTTGGCGGGGAGATCCTGGGGTGGTGTTTGTACCTGAACATGGGTAAACGTGGTTGGGACGACGGCAGGGCTGTGGAAACGATGGACTTGCTGGTTTTTTTCAGTTGCGGTTGCCCGGTGCAGCCTGGCGGTATCAACATGTGATGCGATGTGCTTAACAACAATACTCTGCTGCTCACTGTGGCTGATTTCGTGTTGAACGTGCATTTGTTTTTTTAGTCCTGCACTGGGTTTTTTGACCGCTCGACGAACGAGTGTTTTTGATGACTCGGGATGACGATGCTTGGCGTGTGCGGCCGGTTGTCGAGCCTGCTTACTTACCGTGGTAACAGCGATGGGGCTAGGCTTTTTTACGCGTTGAACAACGGGTTTTTCTGGGGGTGAAGCTATGTCGATGATACGCCGACCCGACACAGCATCGTATAACTTACCGTTTACTTGCACAACCGTTTTCCCCATATTGTTTGCTTTCTCTCTTGTAGCTATCACGCTTTCATGACGTATCATACCGCTTTTGGTTGTGAAAGCGCAAGTGTTTTCAGTTCCTACGGATGCTGATATGTGAGTCGGAGATTGCGGCGGTTCTTTGGTAAGTCGAGTATACTGTAAACACCATGGATTTTCTTGATCCCAGAAAGGAACGGCTAAATCGTATTGTGCTCATTGCGAGCTACGGTCTTATTGCCGTTGCTATTGCCCTCACAAGCTGGATGTTGCTGTATCAAACCGACGGATATTGTTTGGGTCGAGATGGCAAGGTCGATCGGTGTGGTCTTGTGTTTGTTTCGAGTCAACCAGATGGCGCAACGGTGCATATTGACGATAAAGTGCAAAAATTTACCACAAATGGCAAGGTAAATCTAAAGAGTGGAACATATAACATCCGGTTGAGCCGCTCTGGCTATCACGACTGGAGCCGAAGCGTGACTGTGGCGGGCGGCGATGTCCAGAGGTTTGATTACCCGCTACTCTATCCTGTGAACCTCAAGTCGAAATCGATTGCGACCTTGGGCAGCTCGGCATCTTTTGTGACGCAGAGCCCAAATCGTCGTTGGGTGGTGGTTGCTGAGATTGCACAACCAGCTCAACTGAAAGTATTTGACCTACGAAATTCAGAACAACCAAGCAGCGTGACGATCCAGCTGCCGACAACGGTGATAAGCTCGTCCGAGTCAGTGCAATCTTGGAATGTCGTGGAATGGTCCAGCGACGGGCGGCACATTTTGACGCAGAGGTCTTACACGGCCGCGGGTACTCAGGCACAGGAATATCTCCTACTTGATCGCCAGGACGGCACTGCAGCAAGGAATATCACCAAGGAGTTGAGTCTGGCACCTGCTGAGCAAGTGCGGCTTTTTGATAAGAAGCAGAATCTATTTTATGTATATAACACCGAAACAAAGGTTTTGCGGACGCTTGCGCTGAACGGTAGTCCTCCCGCGACACTACAACTGCAACGGGTGCTGGCGTATAAAACCTATGAAGACAACACTATTTTATACGTGACCGACACGCCGCTGGGGAGCCAAGCGACACCGGGTTTTGTTTGGGTTGTTTTGCAACAAGGTACGCGTAGCGGTGTGCTGAAGCGTTTGCCGACTGCGAGCCGGTACTTACTTGATATTGCCCAGTACGACGGTAAATGGTACGTTGTTCTAGGCTCAGACGCATCAAAAGGTGTATATACGTACCTTAATCCACTTGACGCTGTGCTTGCAAAAGCATCAGATATGCCAGCTCCGTTTCGTTTTTTGAAGCTACCTTCCCCGCAGTATGTATCTTTTTCGGCAAATGCACAGTTTATTTTGGTTGGAAACGGCTTGAGACACACCGTGTATGACCTGGAGTACCAGGCAGTTTACCACTATATAAAAACTGCCCCCTTTGACGCATCTCAGGCACAAGCTGTGTGGATGGATGGTCATAGACTGACATACATCTCCGATGGAAAAGTTGTGGCATATGATTACGATAATCTTAACGAGCATGTGTTGCACGCGGCGCTCCCGCAGTACGGTGTGTTTTTTGCTCCTGACTTTGAGCATAGCTACGCGGTAACTCAGGTCGCAGGTGAACTGCCAAAACTGACACAGACTGCTCTAATCGTACCTTAGCCACACTCGGTATAAGCGTCGAATTCTAGAGGGGCAGGCTCGCCCGTGGCTGAAGGCGTTAACAGGGTTATTTACACCGAGCTATGGTTACCTGAGTGTTGCTACCGCCAAAACTCAATACTTCGCCACATACGAGTCCAGAGCGTGGGGCCATTGCTTGTGATTTGCACGGGCTCTGGTACAGCGGGCAAAGTGCCTGGTGTAGTGTTGGAGGCTACGTTCGGGCTAATTTGCTTGCCCCAAACAACTAGTCGGTTAGTACTGAAACCAGGCGGATCGCACGTAATAAGAACTGCCGTCGCTTGTTCTCCCTTAGTGTCGCCTAGAACACTTACTTGTGAAGGCGGAACGATTTCTTTTGCAAATACTTGGTAGCCGTATACTTTTCCTTGGTAGGTTACGTAAAAAATATCACCAGTGGTAAGCTCACGGAGTCGTACAAACGCAAATTTGTACTTGCCGCTGTTTAAAAGGTTCTGGCTTGAATGTCCAAAGTATGCACCGTTGCCGTTTTGACCGGGTTTTACGGTGCTGGAATAGTGCACGATGCCGTTTTCCAGAGAACTCTGTATTGTCGATTCGTCAGTGGTAGTGAGGTTGAAGTCTATCGGGATTTGAATATTTATTTTCGGTACAATTACTGTTGGATTCGCGGCTTGGTCGGCGGATATGTTGCTGACAATTATGGGCATGCTACTGACTTTACTGCTCGGCTGGATAAACGGCGTGATGATGTACTCGTTAAAAAAACCAAACAACAGAAATAAAAGCATGATAGCTCCAACACCCAGACCGAATAGGAGTGACTGAATGTGGTGGCGTGCCTCTAGTCTGCCCCCTGCACTCACTTTCTGTTGAATCTTCTGCTTTATGTGTCGTGTTTTTTCCGCTGTCCGTGAGTCGGCAACTCGGCGACCTACTTTGGTTTTGCGAATGAGCTCACCAGTTTTTTTAGCGGCACCAGACTTTCGTTTTTTTCTTTTCGTTTTTGGGGGCAACACTGTTCTGGGGGTGGAAAGATCCCCCACCATTACGCCGTTCAGGGCAGTTGCGTTCTGGTCAGGCACGTACGGAGTCTGGGCGGCATTAATGACGCGGGGCTCTATTTGTGCGCGCGATTGAACTGGTTGTTGCTTCTGGAATAGCTTTTGGTACGGTGTATACTCGTTTGCGGCATAAAATTCATCCCATACCTCACGTTTTTCGTCATCTGGTAGCTGTGTATAGTAGTGATGCCACTCTGTCTGCACTTCGGCAAGATTTTTTCCTGCCTCGGCGAGCTGTTTCATAAAAAGCTGGTGTTTGCTTGGAGCCCGATCATGCTTTGCTTTAACTAGTTCTTCGCTCGCTGACGGCTCTTGGCCATATGCGCGGGAAACCTTTTGCCGTATGAGCTCCACGGCAGCGCTGTCGGCCGGTTCAGGTCGGAGGGGGTTGTCAGGAAAAATTGGGTGTGTGCTCATATGCGTCTATACGCTAGCAGACCACCGCCCACTCGCGTTTCATACATAAGTATAGTACAATACACCCCTGGTGACTATGGGTAATCTCCATAGTTATTGCGCGCAAAGCGAGTAGTGCAACTAGTATATAAACATCACTTTGTTCATTGAAAAATAAATGTGCTGCCGCAGTGGTGGAATTGGTAGACACGCTAGACTCAAAATCTTGTGTCCTTACGGACGTGCCGGTTCAAGTCCGGCCTGCGGCACCACATTAATTTTTCAAACAATCGTGCCTATCGCACCAGGCCAGCTTACTTACGCCCGGCAGGGGTTTGTTTGAGTAAGGAAAAGGTTTTCTTATACCGATTTTAAGCCCGTAACAATGGCGATTCCAAGCGTATTGAAAATAATGTCAGAAAGAGAGTTTCGCCAGCTTTCGTAGCCGAAGAGAGTGCCACGTTTTGCCAGTAAGGGCGAAACCACAAAAATCTCAAGCGGTTCCCAAAGCGTGACGATAACAAGCGCCGGCAAAGGCCCGATTAGCCAAGCGAGCGCTCCACTGCTAACTACATGTACGAAACTCCATACGTCAACAAGTTTGTCATTGCGTTTGTGTTTCTTCATTGCTCAAAGTATAACAAAAAATGAAGCTCTGGCGCTACGTTACGCGGCAGCTGCGAGCAAACAGACGCCTGACATAGCTCTTATCCGAGAAGGTCCGTGTTTTGTTAGGGCTTGAAGAAAGGGGCCGCCCCCTCCTTATTTTTTTTTTTTTTTTTGTGTGGGGGGGCCCGGCGGGGGGGCACCGCCCAAAATATAAAAACCACATCTCTTTTTTATGGGGTGTAGCTCTGCGGGTTTCTGGTAACCCATACTTTTGGGGGGGGTAATTGGGGGGGGGAGTTTTGGGTGTGTTTTTTTTTTTTTTTCTGTCGCTCATCCCCTCCTGTTCTGTGCGGTGCGGGGGCGGGGGAGCCGCAGCCCCGCACCCTGCAACCCCCAACCCCATCCTCCCCTGCGGGGGGGGGGGGGGGGGGGGGGAACCTGAGAAAAAAGGGGGAAAAACGGGGGGGGGGGAGAAGGGCGGGGGGGGGGGGGGTGGAGGGGGTTGTTGGGGGCGTGTGGGGGTCGTCCGGGGTCGTGTGGTTGTTTTCGCGGTGTGGGTGTGTGGGGTTTAACCCCAAAACCCAAAAAAAGGAAAAAGACAAAACCCCTCCCCCCGGCGGGGGTGTGTTTTGGTTTTGGGGGGTCCGGGCGCGGCCCCCCCGGCCCGCTTGGGTTGCCGGTAGGCTGGGGGGTGGTTGGGGGTTGGGGGGGGGGGGGGGGGGGGGGGGGGGGGGTGGGGGGGGGGGGGGGGCGGGGGGGGGGGGGGGGTGGGGGGGGGGGGGGGGGGTTTGGGGGGGGGGGGTTTGGGGGGGGGGGGGGGGGGGGGGGGGGGGGGGGGGGGGGGGGGGGGGGGGGGGGGGGGGGCGCCTTCACTATATCTTTTATGCTTCGCTTTGTAATGTGATTTATGACACTAGGGTAGTGGTTATGGCTTCAAATGCTTTCGTCGGGTTTTGGAGCCACCAAGTGGCGGCCGAGGCTGCCGTGGTGACGCGCCAGATGGGTTTGTCGGTGGAGGCTGGTGTTGTACTAATATGCCCAGCTACGGCTACCACATCATGATTTTGGTTACGGATGATGAGGTGAAGGTTAGGGTACATGCTGGTAAGGTCGTGCAGTAGTTCTACCAGCTGTACTGTGCCGAGGTCGCTCGTAAAAGCGCTGGGCAGTTTTAATGAATGGCCTAGTTTCTGGAGCTGTCCCATACTGAGCACGAGTAGCGTGCTTGCCCGCGATATTATGCCGTGTGACTGTGAGCAAAAGAAGTCGGCCGCGTCTTTCGTGATGGTTAGCTGCCCCGTGTATTTGCCCGCAAAGTTTTCAAGCATGGCAGTTGTTTCGCTATTTCTGCCAAGGTCTCCCGCGATGAGTGTCCCGCCTGCCCACTGCCCTGCCGCCAGTACTTCGGCGAGTGCTTGCATGGCGAACCCGCCGCTGGGGTTGCTCGGTGCAAATTCTGCCGCTGGAAATAGTTTACCGATGGTTTTTTCGAGACAGTCAGGTAACAGAACTCGGACGCTACCTATGCCCGCTTTTTCAGCTGCTGCATATGCCTCGGCGACGGCTGCAAAACTTTGGGCGTGCCCGCCGACTATTAGAAGCTTACCGGCGGCACTTTTTAACTCGGGTCGTGCCCACAACAGATCAGGAAACAACGCTTTTTCGTCTTGTTTTAACCAGTATGGTTGATTCATAATCATAATTTACCCTTAATTTAGTGCCCTGGTCATAGTTCGTAGACGACGTTTTTGCGCTCGACTATGATCGGCCAGTTGCGTTTTTTAGCCGCTCGGTAAAGGTTTTGGTCCGGGCTGAAAGCGATGGGGTGCGTTACGGCTTCAAGGAGCGAAATATCGCTGGCACTATCGCCAACCGCGTAGCTTTCATCGTACGTCGCACCGTGTTTCTCGATGAGTGAATCGAGGGCGGATTTTTTATTAAATATAGGCGTTGCATATTTACCTGTGAACTGTCCGTTTAGCCGTTCAAACGTTCCACTTATGGCATCATCGAAGCCATGATGTTTTGCCAGCAGTTCAATGACTTCCTGGGGTGAGCCGCTGATTGCGAAAAGTAAATATCCCTTTGTTTTTAGCTCAGTCACTAGGTTGCGTGTGTACGTGAAGGTCTGGTCTTTGTATTCGTCAAATACCTCCTCTGCTACTTGGTCATACACTGCTGGGTCAATATGCGGCAGCGCGGTTTTGAGCCGTTCAACAACCTCGTTCTCATAAATGTGAAACCCTTCGGTGTCGTGGCGGTTTTTCCACTCCATGCGGGCGGCATTGATTGCCTCAAAATCACCCGGTCCAAGTTGCCCCACCTTCCCAAGTTTGTGTACCACAGCATGGTACAGCTGCCATCGGATGAGTGTGCCGTCTATGTCAAACACTGCAAACTTTCGAAGTTCATGTCGGCTTGCCTGCTTGTCAGCCGAGCCGCCAACTCCGCTAGTTATTTCGTCTTTTGCACGTTTTGCACCGGTGATTCTTCTCTCGCCGTGCCTTTGAAAGACTTCGTTAGTCGTTGTGCTAGAAAACAGCCATGAGCTCGAAGCATGAACCTCGCTTGTGTCAGCTTCGTGGCACTGTTTACTCATTTTAAAAGCTCTTTTACGTGCTTTAAACATTCCTCGGCGAGGGCGCGTGCGTCGGCTTGAGTGGTTACGATTTCACCGCGGATGGCAGCATCAACAGATACAGCTGCCACTTGGATGTGGTCCGAGGGGTTGATAATCCACGAGTGATTGGTTGCGGCTTGAGCTAGTGACCAGCTGAGGCTATCGATAGCTTCTTGGAATCTGGCCTTACGGTCGAAGTTGCCAACTGGGAATCGTTCCTCGACACGGTCTATCCAAACAGCAGGATCAGTTACAACCGAAAAGACGCGTAGCGTTCCAAACCCAAGCTGCCGGAAACCATCGATGGAGCTGGAAAATATGTCGCCGAGATTATAGCGGTGAGGGTAATCATCGATTTCGCTACCGTACATGATGAGCGTGTAAGGGTTAATGTTATGCTGGAGGTTTTCGTGTCGGGCGATGCGCTCGAAGATTGGCCGCAACCCTTCGTCAGTGTGCGGGTAGTAATAATAGCGTTTTGGGTCATCATCTGCTCGTGGTGAGCGGGTTGTGAAATTACGTGTTTTACCATACGAAAGGGGGTTGAGTGCGACGAGTGTATCCATTAGCGTGGTCTTACCCATACAGGTCGCTCCTACAAAACAGGTATAATCTATGTGTTTCAGTCGTGCCAGCACGGCACTGTTCGGTTTGTACGTCGGTTGCTCAGCCAGGAGCTTGCGCAGTAGCGCCTCTGTTTTCGCAGAAATCATATATATTATTCTACCCTTTCGCCTCTGAACACTACAACTCAGTTTTAGATTGTCCGGCCGGACAATCTAAATGATATGAGCCTGAGCCTGAGCCTGAGTATGGGCCTGGGTATGGGTATGGGTATGGGTATGGGTATGGGTGGGTTTAGGTTGTGGGTTTTGGCGGTTGTAGAGCATTTATGAGGTCGAGGTAGCGGTCGGGGTTGCGCCAGCAATCGTCGTGATCACCGCTCATGAAAACAATTTCTTCGAGCGGCAATGATTCCGGCCGATACCACGAGCGGTCATCACCTTGAGTTATGACTGCTTTGCCAGCAAAACGAACTGGAAGGTAGTCTGGCCGGCGAATCCGTCGGTACATACGCCAAGCGGGCAGTGGACGCAAGAAAAAGTATACGGCGTTCCACCAAGTTTTCCAGGCGTAGTATTGCACCTGCCCGTTTCCTAGCACATGCACCAGATCATACCAAACATGCCTGAGGGCGTTATCGAAGACGTGTCGGCCCGTATTGCACGAGGCATCTATGATGAGGACTTGCTGCCTCACTTTGGGCACGCGTACCAGTAGGTGTGCTCCAGAGTGGGCAACAATAAGGTTGGCATGTCTTTGGCTTTTGACGACGCGGTAGCCCCTGTCTCTGAGAGCTTGCCTCATCCGATGGCCGTGCCGCGGCCCTTCCATAAATCCATAGACTATGCACGCGGTTTGCGACATTATTTTCCTTCGGTCAAGTGCCTGTAGATAAGCCGTTTAACGGAGACAACTTCATGTTCCCCCTTATGTCCATTAATTACCCAGGTAAGATGAGCAATTGGAGCGATTTTGCTGAGTTCATATGCTGTTTGCGGTGGGCAAACAAAGTCGTAACGGCCTTGGATAATGTATAGCGGCATCTTGAGTTTGCCGGCGTTTTTCAGGATGAACCTATCGGGCAAGAAACAGCGGTTTCTCAAATACCGCATTTCGATTAACATTCCCTCGGGTTCAAAATCTTCAGGATTTGATGGCAAAAAATTATCATCCAAACTCATAATACTGCGTTCAAGCTCCTCGTAAGCATGTGCAGATTTTTTGGTCGCTGCCTCGTCTGTACCGAGTGCCTGTGCTATGTGGTACGCGCTTGGGTCACCCCAGTATTTTTTGGGTGTTGCGGCTAGGTAGTGCTCCCAAGCATCGGGAAAATGAGCCCGAAACAAACCTTTGTCTACCCAATCTATTTCGGCCTGCGAGCCGGTGAATACGCCGTCAATGACAATACCTTTGACTCGGCGTGGTTCGCAGATGGAATAGTAGAGTGCGAGCGTGCTTCCCCATGATCCGCCCGTAATAATGAATTGATCAATTTTCAGGTAGTCGGCAATTTTGGTAATATCTGCGGCCAGCTCCTGGGTATTGTTGTGGTGCCAGCGTCCGAGCGGTGTGCTTTTACCGCTGCCCCGCTGGTCGTGGAAAATCACGCGCTGCGTGACAGGGTCAAATGGCAATTTGTGTTTGTTTTTGCACTGCGCGCCTGGGCCTCCGTGAAGGAAGAATATCGGAGTTTTTGCCTTTTTATTGCCCCAGTCCTGAATGTACAAGGTGTGTTCGTGGCCGACCTCGAGCATGTGTTCTGCGATTGTATGCTTGTCTGGGGTCATCACTACTTCTCTGCTGACTTCTTGTCGGGTGGCTTCCAGTCGCCGCCGTTGACGCGGTTTTTGGGAGAGCCGGCGTGCCAGTGGTCGGGGTCGGTAGACTGAATTTCGTCCCACATGTGTCGGGCGGTTTTGGTGTACAATTTTGTATCGGCCACAAGTCGACGATTGAACTGCCAAGTCTTACGAAGAGCATTGCCCTGCATTGCTTGCTCGCAAAGTTCCATGTCGACATCTAGGTTATCGGCGTCTTTCACAATTTTCGCTTCCAGACAATCTCGCTTCTCATATTCTTCGAGTAGGCTTAAAAACTCTTCGCCGATGCTCGTGTCATCCATCATATCTTTGGCTGCGCCTGCCTCGTCCTTTGTAACGTATTGCCTCGATAAATAGTCGACATCCCCTGTACGGCTTTCGGCTATGTCGTGGACGAGTGCCATTTTGACAAGCTTGCCGGTGTCTAGTTTGCCACCTTCGCGGGCGGCGATGACGAGCGCAATCCAAGCGACCCGGAAGTGATGGTCAGCGAGGTTTGCAAAATTCTGGCTATGAAAACGCCGCCACTGCCGATCTATAAGGCGAATAGCCCCCAGCTCATATAAAAAGTCCACATCCCGTTTCATGTTACTAGAATATCATTTTGCGGGCTCAAGAGGTAGCACTCACTTCACCGCCGCGCCAGCCGGCCCGCCGGCGGGGGCGCCCACCCCCCCGGCCCCCTTTAACCCCCCCCCCCCTCCCCCCCCCCCCCCACCGGCCCCCCCCCCCCCGGGGCCCCCCCCCCCCCCCGGGAAAAAAAAAAAAACTCAAAGCGAAACGCGTGATTTAGAGCATTACAGATTACGTGTGCTTTCGGTTCGTCTGCTAGGGCTAAATTTCAATGGATATTGGGCAGTGATCGCTCCCCATTACATCGGGGTGAATCTGCGAGTTTTTAACCTGGTTTGCAATATCGGCTGAGGCAAGCCAGTAATCTATGCGCCAGCCTACGTTGCGGGTGCGGGCATCGGCCCAGTGCGTCCACCAAGTGTAGGCGTCAGTTTTATCTGGGTTAGCGCTGCGGAAGGTATCGATAAACCCGGCGTCTAGAAATGCTTGGAAACCGGCACGTTCTTCATCTGTAAACCCGTGTTTACCAACATTCGGCTTAGGGTTTGCAAGGTCAATTTCCTGGTGTGCCACATTCATGTCCCCGCAGTACAAAACCGGCTTTGTTTGTTTCAGCTGCTGTAGATATGCAAGACAGGCCTTGTCCCAGTGTTCGTAGCGGAGGCTGAGCCGGCTAAGGTCGCCTTTGCTGTTTGGCGTGTAGCACGTCACAACCCAGAAATTTGGGTATTCGGCGGCAATAATTCTACCTTCTGCGTTCGAGTCACCGTAGCTATCGCCCGTAACGTTGTATTGTTTGATGATTTCACCCGGGAAGCCATCTACACATCTGATAGGTTTCACTTTGGATAGTACCGCCGTGCCACTGTAGCCTTTCTTTACCGCGCTAAAAAAGTGTTCTTCATACTGCGGAAAATCGAACACAAATTGTCCTCGCTCGGCTTTGGTCTCCTGTAAACACAAGACGTCAGGATCGTGCTCTTGCACGAACTTCTGCAAAAGGCCTTTTGAGAGCACCGCCCGTATACCGTTAACATTCCAGCTATAGAGTTTCATGCGGATTAGTATAACGCATTGCTACTTAAAGGACTGCAACGCGGCTGATGAGTGAGTCTGGTGGGGTGGGATTATGCGGTTTATGTATTGGGTGCGTCGGGCATGCTATACTCGACCTTATGTATAAACGAATTTTACTTAAACTTTCTGGGGAACAATTACAAGGCGATAAAGACGGCGGTTTTGACGCTGAGCGGGCAAAGTGGATTGCCGGACAGATAAAACCAGTCATAGAAGCGGGTACGCAGGTGGCGATAATAGTTGGCGGTGGCAATTACGCACGCGGCGCACAGCTTATGGGCAATGGTATCGTTGATGTGACCGCGCACAATGTCGGCATGCTTGCAACCGTAATAAATGCAGTAACACTGGCTGACGTCTTTAACGCTGACGGTCTAGAAACTCGGGCGCTGAGCAACATTGAAATCAATCAAATTGTTGATAGTTATACTTTCCGCCGTGCGGTAACCCATCTTGAAAAAAATAGGGTTGTTATAATTGGAGGCGGTACGGGTCGTCCTTTTGTTACCACTGACACGGCGGCTGTAAATCTTGCATTGGAATTGAAGTGCGATGCAATTGTTAAAACAACAAAAGTCGACGGCGTGTACAACAAAGACCCAATGAAATTCCCTGACGCAGTAAAGTACGACCATATCAGCTATGACGAAGCGTTAGCCAACGGCGATATCCAGGTTATGGACAAGGCAGCATTGGGAATGGCACTTGAAGATAAAAAGACACTCATCATCTGTGACTTACTCACAGAAGGCAATATTGCCCGCGCCGCTGCCGGCGAATCGGTCGGAACCATCATTCGCTAAAATGGATATACTTCTTGAAAAGCTCAATCAGCCTGACTTACGCGAGGTAGGTCAGCGGCCGTCAAAGCTACAGACCGCTATGGTCATGGGAGCACTTATAACTGGCTTGGTGTTCGCTGGCAACTGGGCATTTCCCCTGGCGGCTGATATGTTTGCCTCGAGTCGTAAGCTAGTAGTTGAGTTGCAGCAACCGGATAAGCCCATGTATTTCCCTACGTCTAGTAGTGCTCAATCCTCATAATGTAAGTCTGGAGCGTTCACGGATCTGATTACATGACCATAAACGGTTTACGTTATTTTGCCGGTAGGTTTATTGTGTCTGGCGGAGGGAGAGGGATTCGAACCCTCGATGCAGTTGCCCGCAAACCGCCTTTCCAAGGCGGCGCCATAGACCACTAGGCGACCCCTCCGTAATGTTAGCAGTATAGCGAAAATGGGGTGAAGAAAACAGAGCGTTTTAAGAAGAACAACGTTAAGTGCTCGATTTAGATTGTCCGGCCGGACAATCTAAATCGAGATTAAACATTGAGCTTGATTCGTGAGCAGCTGCGTCAGAAGTCGCTCCGTGGAAGTGGTGTTGCGAAAAATACGTTGGAAAATGAAGTTTATGTAGTTGCGCCTCTGTTGCAAAGGGCGGTACACTAAGAAGCATAAATGTCTCTTATAGAACTTAAAGACGTTAGCAAGCTGTATGGCTTTGGCGACGCTACAAGTGTGGCGCTCGACGAGGTCAGTTTGACTATCGAAAAAGGCGAATGTGTAGCTGTTATGGGTCCTAGCGGCAGCGGTAAGAGCACACTTATGAACATGATTGGACTGCTTGATCATCCGACCCACGGCGACTACTTTTTTTCTGGTAAGCGTGTCAGCCGGCTTTCGACAAATCGGCGAGCACGAATTCGCCGTGACAAGATTGGATTTATTTTTCAGTCGTTTAACCTGCTAGGGCGATTAACCGCCCTCGAAAATGTTGCACTTCCCTTGCTTTACCGTGGTCTCAGTACATCAAAGCGTAACCATGCTGCCCGCTCATTACTTGAACGTGTTGGCTTAAATGACCGCTGCTACTACTACCCGAGGCAATTGTCTGGTGGCCAAACACAGTGTGTTGCAATAGCGAGGGCGTTAGTAAACCAACCAGAAATCATTATTGCAGATGAACCGACGGGTAACCTTGATTCTGAAAGCTCTCGTCTTGTGATGGAACTTTTGGGTGAAATTCACAAATCGGGTAACACTATTATTTTTGTGACGCATAACCCTGAGCTCACCCGTTACGCAACTCGGGTTGTGTACATGCAGGACGGGCTTATTAAACACGATGAGCAAACAAAACTTGGCGAAGTAGGCCGCTACGTGGCACAGTTTATGTACAAAGTGCCAGTTGCAAGCGAAGAAGATGATTTGGCGGGAGTGTCGGTGCTTATGAAAATACGCCCTGGAGAAACTGGGTCAGATAAAAAAACCAAAAAATTGCCACAGAAGCGGGCTTCTAAGCGACGCAGTAAACGTGAGACGAAACAAAAGGCATCGACATGACCAGTATACGTAAAGGTTACCTTGGTCTTGCGCTTCAAAGTCTGCGGGCTTCTCGTATGAGAAGTTTCATGACCATGCTCGGAATAGTTATTGGAGTTATGTCGGTGATAGTGATTGTCGGGGTTGGAGAAGGAGTGAAAGATCAGATTGCCGATCAGTCGGCACGTTATGGCAAAGATGTTCTCATCGTTCGGCCAGACACAGGAAGCGGTCTCGGCGGAAGCTTCACTGGCGTGGCAACTAGTTTGCTCGAACCCGCCGACGCAGAAACACTTCGGCGTTCTCCGAGCGTACAGCAAGTCGTTCCACTCAGTACACTCAGGGGGGCAATAAAAGCAGATAAAAGCGTACAGAGTCCGCTAGTCATTGCAACGAGCCCTGAATTGGCTAGCTTAGTGCATCAAAAAATGGAGTTCGGTGGCTTCTTTACAGCAAGTGATGGAGAACGGGTAGCGGTGCTTGGGAAAACGGTGGCGGCACAGCTTTTTGCAGATGTCGCACCGCTTGGGCAGCAACTCACCTTTCGCGGCCAACAGTTTACCGTAGCCGGTGTGTTTAGTTCGTTTACGGCAGCGCCATTTTCGCTTGAAGCAAACTACAACGAAGCAGTCTTTATCCCTTATGCGGCAGCCCAATCTTTATTGGGGTCTCCGCCCCGCATGAATCAGCTTTTTGTCCAAGCAAAACCGGGCGTTTCTACGCAGGTTTTAGCCACGGAGTTACAGAAAACAATATCCGATTCTCATGGCGGCACTGATGATGTTGCGGTACTCTCGCCTGGCTCAAAAAGAGGTGGTGTTGAGCCCACGTTGCAACTCTTGACGCTCATGACTGTTTGTATGGCCATAGTCGCCCTCGTCGTAGGTGGAGCTGGCATTATGAATATGATGCTAGTAAGCGTCACCGAGCGTATCCACGAAATTGGGCTCAGGAAAGCAATTGGCGCAACAAACAAACAAATTCTCAGGCAATTTATGACTGAAGCTTTCGCGCTCTGTATAGTCGGCGCGGTGGTTGGAGTTGTTGCTTCGTTGGCGGCCATTGGGCTGCTGCGTATGTATACAAGTCTTTCTCCGGCGATAGTATGGCCCGTTGTGGTGGCTGCGCCGCTCATAGCGCTCGCCACAGGTGTACTTTTTGGAGCCATCCCTGCTATCAAGGCTGCCCGAATGGACCCCATCGAAGCCCTTCGCCACGAATAAATAAAACACAAATACGGTTTTCTCGGCTACAGCCTAATATTGTTCTTGTGGGTAAAAACTGGTGTTGTCCTTGAAACTACTCTGACCATTTTCGACGATGTTGAGCATATCGACACACGATTTGAATTTCTTCTTTTGCTCAGCATACTTACTTGCCGTCATCCACTCTGCGTTTGCGAGTGGCCAGTTTTGTGTTTCCTTACCCTCAGAATCAGCTTTGAATATCACGAACAATTTGTCTTCCAGAAGCTCATCAGTATTTTCCTCATAGTCACGCTGCCGGTAAAATCCTATGAATTGTACAGGCACATCCAGCCCTGTCTGCTCCTTCAAGCCGTGCCGTGCCGCATCTTCAAATGTCTCGCCCCACCTCACCGGCTGGCCGATAACACCCCAGTACCAATAAAATGGCTGCCGAAGGCGCTGATGAAACAGATATTCAGTTTGGCCTGTGTTGGCATTAGCTCTGGATAGTATAGTTGCGGTGGTTAGTTTCGGCTGTCGAATCGGTGCCCGTTCCGCGTAGTCAAACCGATTGGCTAGCTCTTTTCCCTCAGGCGTTAGCTCGTACAAGCCTTCTTCGTTCTTGGCAACCAAATCTAGCTTCACAAGCTTGCGCAGATGAAACTTAAAGTCATCGCTCGTCAGTCCCGTTACCGCCATCATGTCCGAAAAACGTCGTGATGGGTGTAGCGCCATTTCTCGCAATACTTTCACTTGTAATCTGTGCAGCTCTAGCATGGCCTGCATTATATGGTACCTCGGTCATTTACGCGAATTTAGGGTATTATATTACCCTAAATTTCAGTGTCTTGTGATGGTATAATCGTCGCAATGAACCCTGTTTATGTAGCAAGAAGAGTGTATCGGGAATTCGCTGCGACCGGATTCGGTGACATGCTTAAAGATACGCCTCGGTACCATCGTTTTATTCCTGATGGGTTTTCTACGGAACAATGGGAGCGGCTAATCGGTCCAGATGGAAACAACCTTCATCATATGCGTCAATCAATAGCCGTTGCTGCTTGGTTCGTTGATACTGAGAATAATATTAAACCCGGCACTTTCTCCTATAAGGAAGCACAGGAGCTAACGGTAACGGCAGCCATGCACGACCAGGGCGAAGCAGTCGTCGGAGATATCGAGTATGGTAGAAAGTCACGGAATCAGCGGGAGAAAGAGGCGCGTACACTAGTAGAATACGAGGCGTCCTTTGTGCCTAAACTAGGGGGCATGATCCTGACAGTTTATAGAAGGGGTCAAGATATTGCATTTGGTGATAAAATGCAGAAAATGCCTGGTGCCTTTAAGACAGTTGAGCTGATGGGCTTCATGAACAATACTCTCTCATCTCTGCAGCAGATTAGACGACTGGAGCATGCAGCGCTTGGGGATAGGTATATGACCCTCCTTGGGATCGATTCGGATGAGGACCGTGAGGCAGCCATCGTTGCACTTAAGAGGTTGACTACCGAAGTGTTAGGTAGTGGTGTTGTCGGTGATCTTATCGAATGCGGTAAGCGCTTTCCGAGCGCTCAGAATTACCTACAACTACATGCTTCTCAGATAAGCAAGGGTATGGAGGGTGTGTTAGAGGAAACGTTCGGATGGTATGATAAAGAAGACCCAGGTGCAACATCCGGCGAGAGACGGCGTCGGCTAGAGAAGTTTCACCAACAGAAAAACTTATGGAGAGTTTGGATAGCTGACCACTCGTCAGCAGAAGTACCGTTCATTGCCCGATAAATTTTAATAATTAACCTTTGCTTGGGGTAAGTACCGAGGTCTAAAGGCGCTGACTCGCTCGCCTCGCTTTAAATAACCTAAAGTCAATCCAGTTGTTTAAAGCTCCCCATCGTGAAGGATTTGCTCCCTCTCGCTAACGCCTGAGGAAGCTATCAGCGGTATTTACACTGAGCTGGTTTTTTTAGAACATTGACCACAGGGCGGCGAGGCCGGCGACGGCCATGAGCGTTGTTGTCACCCAGCCGATGATGGTGGTGCTGCGGCGGTTTACCCAGTGACCCATGATGCTTTTATTGCCCGCAATTCTTACGATAAAAAACAGTACAAATGGAGCGACAATGCCATTGGCGGCAGCCGAGTAAATGAGTGCTTTAATGGGGTCAAGCCCAACAAAGTTTAAGCCCAGGCCGACAAGCATGGAAATAATAATAACTCCGTAAAAAGCATGGGCTTGCTTAAGCGGGCTATGCAGACCACCCTTCCACTTTAGGCTTTCTGAAACCGCATAACTAGAGGAACCGGCCAGTACGGGTATGGCAAGCATACCGGTACCAACAATACCTAGGGCGAACAAATAGTAGGTTGCTTCACCGGCAAATGGCCGAAGCGCCTCCGCCGCCTGAGAGGCACTCGTGATGTTTGTGATGCCGTGTGGAAAAAGTACCCAGCCACAGACAGCGATTATAAAAAACATGACGAGATTGCTTAAGAACATACCGCTCCAAACGTCTACACGCATTTTGCGAATTTGTTCGGGCGCGGTCGCACTGCGTCGTTCGCGCAGGGTTGTTTTACCCTCCAGAATTTCTTCTTCGACTTCCTGCGAGGTCTGCCAAAAGAACAAGTATGGGGAAATGGTGGTACCGAGTATGGCACAAATGAGGAGAAGACTGTCTCTGTTAATTGTGAGGTCTGGGACGAAAGTATGCTGTAGAGCTTCTGTCCAGTCAATCCTCGCCAAAATAGCCGAGACGATGTAGCTAAGCAGAACGAGGGCTAGCCATTTTAGGTATTTTGCGTACTTTGCGTAGGGCATGAGAACTTGCAAAAGCAAACTAAAAACCGCAAAACCAACAACGAGCCAGCTAAAAGACAGGCCAGGTCTCAAAAGCTGTACGGCCTTTGCCATAGCTCCAAGGTCTGCGCCAATGTTAAAAGCATTGGCCGCAAAAAGCAGAAGCGTCACAAACCGCAGCATACGACGTGAAAAGTGTACACGAATGTTTCCCGCGAGACCTCTGCCCGTCACCATGCCAATTCGGGCACACATTTCCTGTACTACGCTCATGAGCGGGAATGTCCACAAGCTCAGCCACAAAAACCCAAAGCCGTGTTGAGCGCCGGCTTGGCTGTAAGTAGCGATACCCGAAGGGTCGTCGTCACTTGCTCCTGTTGTCAGCCCGGGCCCTAGTGCATGCCAGTAGTCACGTGCCCTTTTTACGCCTCGATTGTTTGGAACGGCTTGGACGGCTCTGTTGCCTGCTTCCAGCGTTTTTTCAAGCATGACCGCAGGAACTTCCACGCTTTTCTCGAGGAACTTGTCAGAATCGAATCGTTTGGGTATGTTTGGCATGGCAAAAAGCGTAAGCTATTTGCCAGTATTGTAACAGATTCATCCGGCTACTAGTACCGAGAAAGCTGGCGGTTGAAGGCACGCAAATGGTTTTCGGAACCGGTTCGGAGTTTTTCGAGCGTAGTTACAATATTGCTATCGGTAGCTGTTGCAAGTTGCTTTGTAATATCGGCAATGTCTTTTTCTTCAATGGCTACTCCAATCTTGTAGGCTTCCTCGGCACTTTGCTTGCCTTGAGCAATTAGCTGGTCGTAGAGCGTTTGCAGCTCCGGGTTCGTGAACGTACCAGTCTTGCCTGTGCGTGAGTCTGGTAAGTTTCTTGTGTTTAAGAGAGCCATCGCTTCGCCCTGATGTGTCTGCTCACTGTTTAGTATATTGCCGAAAACTTTTGCGCCGTAGGTATCATGCATTACGCTGTAGACATCATAAGCGAGCTTTTCTTCTTCCAGGAGGTAGTTTAAAAGCTCATTTTGTGACAGTGTGTTGACTGTAGCCGCGGAAGGATCGGCTGTTTCTGGCTTGGACGTTGCTTCACTTGTCCTTTGCGTTACTGTTTTCACGACCGGTGCGGATGATTCTGGTTTAGATAGGGCATAAAAAAAGCCTGCCACAAGTACGGCAATTGCCATAGCAATAATAACGGTTGTTTTGGTAAATACTTGTTTCACGGAGAGCCTCCCGGTTATTTAATGAGGGTTCCGCCCATAGCTGTGACGTCATCGAGACCTCCCAGGTCGGTAATAACGGTGTACCCACTATTTTTCAGAATTGTGGTTGCTTGAGCCGAACGGTTCCCGCTACGACAATATATGTACAATGGCTGAGTCTTGGCTGAATCAGGCCGTTTTCCTGCTTCTATATTTTGCAGACTGAGGTTGAGCGCACCCGGAAAATGTCCGCTGGCGTATTCTTCTGGTTCGCGGACATCAAGTAGCATCGCGCTACCCTTTTCGACCTCGTTTTTTACTAGCCCGAAGGTGAGTTTAGCGGCTGGTTGCTTGTTTATCTCGGATGAACTGTCCGGCCTGCTAATCAGTAAAAAGCCACCAATCAGAACAACTAGGACTGTAAGAACAGCGAACACTTTTTTCATAGTTAGCCTCTTTTATTACTTTACTTTGTATAGTATACTCCTATGTACTATGACCAACAAAATTATAATCGATGTCCGTGAACCGTTTGAATACAAAATGGGGCATGTCGAGGGCGCTATCAACATACCCCCGGCGAAACTGCTCAGTAATCCGCCGGAGTTGGCAGATATCCCCCGTGATGCTGAAATCATTGTCTACTGTTTGAGCGGCAGCCGCAGTAACGCTACAATGCCCTATCTCCGACAAATGGGCTTTACAAACGTAGTGAACGGTATTAACAAACATCACGTCGAACGAAACCACTTGTCATCTTAATGAACCCAAGCCGGGCGTAAGCGCCGAGCTGGCTGCTGCGAAATGCCTGACAGATAAAAGTTTCACTTCCGCTTAGCAGTAATAGCCTAAATGAGCGTTCCCCAGTAGTACCAGAATCGCCAGAGAATGAGACCGATGACAGTAAGGTACATTCCTACGAGAATATCGGCATGGTGTTTCTGTATGAAATGGTTAGCTCGGGCTAGGCTGCCGTGCAGACGAAGATGCTCGGCTCGGATGCAGTAGAGTGTTGTGTACCAGAAAGCCGGAATCATCGCTACCCACGTGAGCATACAGTACGGGCACAGGTGTTTTAACACAAATATGCTTTGTGCCATAAACCAGACGACGAAAAGGAACCCAAAAAGCATACCGGCTTGCAGACCTAGCCAGAACCATCGCTTCAGTCTTGCCCCCGCCAATATAGCGAAGCCAATTGCAATGATGACCGAAAACATGGAAACGCTCCAAAACTGGTTTGGGACACCGAAAAGAACATGCCCTTGCCAGGTGTCGAGAATCGAGCCGCAGCCTATGATGGGGTTTAAGTCGCAGCCGAGCTGCGCAGCGGGCTGTTTCAGGTGGTAAAATTCCTCGACCGAAAGCATGATAGACGCAAATAGTCCAATTGACCCCGAGCCAATGAGAATCCACGGCACATGACGCTCCAGCCAATTGAGGTGCCTAGGATGAGCCTGCCCTTTTACCTGGGAAGATGATTTAACAGAGGGGAGTTTCACTTGGGCTGAAGGATCTTGCTTGCTTTTGCTCTTTAAGGCTTTTCCCATTCTTATCTCCAATCGTCAGTCAGTTATTTCTCGCTGCACTTCCCTGTGCTGACAGGGTTAGAGTTTGTTTGTGCTTTATGCAACACCTGATGAACCTGTTCCATCGTCAGCGCGTAACCGACATTATTGTACGTGGTGCTGGTAGCGAACACAACGCCAATTACTGTGCCGTCGGCGCCAACGACTGGCCCGCCCGAGTTGCCGCGTACAATCGTCGTTTGCAGGCTGTAAACTTCACGGATAACCCGATTTTTTCCGTAGATGTCTTGCCCGAGTGCTTTAAATTGGTCGAACACTACCGCTGGACTGACGCTGTAATCGCCGCCGCCCGGATAGCCAAGTGCGAAGGCGGGGCTCTTAGGTGCTAGATTCATACGATTAACGGTCATTGGGCGGGCGGCTAAACCGGGCACAAGAAGCACGGCTATGTCGTTTTCTGCGTCAAAAGCAACGGGTATTGTGTTATAAGTTTTGTTGCCACTTTGTATCTTTGGACTACTAACGCCTGCTACAACATGCGCGTTAGTTGCGACGAACTCACGGGCAAATACGAAACCGCTGCCATCGACAATGCCCCCACAGCCAAGACCTTCTATTTTGACAACCGATTGTTGGGCTTGAGATAGCATGTCAGTGTATTGCTGGGGGTTTGGAAGAGTGTAGGTCGCGTCAGGGGTTGGCTCGCGGCCGGCAAACACTTGTGGGGACTGATTTGGGTCAATCAGTGTGTTGAGGGTTGTCAGAACTTGTCCGGCGGGGGGTAGTCGGCTCGTAAACGCACTAATTATTACCGATTGCTTTAGTGCAGTCTGCAAACCGCTCGGTGGAGCCAAGTTGAACAAAGCACCAGCCAACCAAAACCCCAGCAGGAGTGTTATGACTGACATGAAACTGCCAAGTCCGTTATCTAACTTATGAATGAGTTTGTTTTCGACTGCGTGCTTCAGCCGAACGGCTATGATTTCCCCGATGGTCATAAGCAGAAAACACACCGTAAGCAGAACGGCTAGCCCAGCCAAGGGCTTACTTGGTCCACTGACGTGCTCCATTGCGTAGCCGGACAACCAGGAACCTGGAAACAGCCCGACTATAAACATAACTGTCGATATGCCTTGGCGCAAAAAACCAATCTGGTAGCCTCGTAGCAGCGCACCGATGGCCAAGAACACAATAAGGATGTCAATAATGGTGATATGCATAGCGCTAACCGTTAGTGTAGCGCTTTTTTGGTCGAGCTTCCACGTCCAATATGTGTAATACGTTCTTTTGCATGCAGGCTAAGCGCAAATATAAACAGTAAACCTAGGAATAAAACATACGTTGCCCTATCTACCACACTCGCCGCTACAATGTCTGGAGTGGATACTCCGTGGATGTTTTGTGAAAACAACAGGAAAGCCTCACGGATACCGATGCCGTCAGGGGTAACGGATACGAACAATGCAAAATTTGCAGCACCTGTGTAAGACAGGGCTTGCCCAAGCGAAACCTCGGTACCGCTTGCTCGCAAAGATAAATAGTAGCGGATGGTGATGAACAAAATTTGCAAGGCTGTACACAGGAGTACGCCGATTAAAAGCGGTGCTGTGAGGTTTAGACGGCTTACGCCTGCGGCACGTCGCCGAGTAAGTGCACGAATAACCAATACACTGAGGCAGGCGGCACCCGCTACCGCAAGTAGCGTCTGCCACCATGGCCGCGTACCCACTAGCATACAGAAAGCGCTGAGTACTGCGTATGCCGCATAGGCAATAAGCGTCACAAGTACGTAGCGTTTGACAGGAAGATCGTACTTGGCTTTCAGGTAGGCTGCTCGGACGCCAGGTCCGCTCTGGAGCGGTCCAAAGAAGTTTGCAACGGATGAATAAACGGTGAGCAGTATATTTTCTGTTGCTTGGAGTCGAACGTCAACAAGGCGAACCAGTACCTGGTATAAACCAGTAAGAGCTGCAATGCCTCCAACATTTGCGAGCAGTATGAAAATAATCCATTTTGGCTCAAGTGTTCTAAGTTGGGTGATATGCTCTGGGTGACTGCGAATATACCACCCAAAAAGAATGACAGTTCCGAGTAAAACGGTACTCATGAGCCACAGACGAACCGATTTGCCGCGCATACCTAGTATCGTACCACTGCATGACTAAGCTATACTACTCGAACTCGGCGCAAACGCCGAGTCCTAAAGGGGCAGGCTCGCCCGCCCCGCTTTAAATAACCGGAGTAAATCCAGTTATTTAAAGCTCCCCACCCCTGAAGGCTTCGCTCTCGCTCGCTTAATGCCTAAATGCGCCAGCAGTGGTGCTTACACAGAGCTGGGGTTATACTACCTTATAATGTACAAACTGTTTTTTGGGAAAAGAGTTTTTGCGACGCTCGTTTCTGTGACTGCCTCGCGGTGGTTTTGGCGTGGCATAGTAGGCTTGTTTGTCATACAAGCCGTGTATATTGCTCTCGTTGGCCAGTTTTCTATGGCGTTTGATGAGCATTTTCACCTTGCCGCCATAAACGAATATTCAAAAGTGTTGTTTCCCTGGCAAGTTACCCAGCCGCCTGGGCCAGCTGAACTGAGTGCTTTTACGGCCGATGGTTCATACCTATATCACTACCTGATGAGCTTTCCCTACCGACTGCTGCGCCTAGTGACTACTTCACAGACGGCGCTTATTGTCATGCTGCGTTTGCTAGATGTTGGCATTGTGGTGGCTGGATGGTACGTATTCCGGCGTTTGCTCTTTGAGCTCAAGCTTTCGGCAGCGCCGGCTCATGTGCTATTGGCCATATGTATGCTTATGCCCATGGCACCTTTTATGGCTGGGCAGCTGACATATGATGCGCTTTTCTTTACGTCTTGCGGGGTAACTGTGCTTCTGCTTGTTCGGTTGCTTCGGACGGTAAGCGAGCAGAGAAAACTGCCGCTTTCCCTCGTTGCCTGGGTGGGTGTTGCCGTATTGGTAACATTACAGACAAAATACGCATTTTTCCCGGCGGCGTTAGGCGCGGGGCTGTATATGATTGGTTACTTAACCAGGCAAACCTATCAGAAACGCTTGCGTTGGTCGAGTATCTGGCAGTCTTGGCGAACTGACGCCTCCAAAGGTTCTGGCGCTGTGGCTGTTGGGGTACTGCTTCTTACTGGGGTACTGTTTGTTCAGCGGTATGGGATGAATTACCTGAACTACGGCAGCTTGGTTCCGGAATGCCAGGTTGTTTTAAGCCATGAGCGTTGTCTTGGCTTTGCACCCTATGGACGTGATGCCGACATACGAGAAAAAGGTTGGTACAAGACAATAACTCAGAAGCAGCGGCTAACATATCCATACAAATGGTATGAAAAAATGATCTACGAATCATACTTTGCGGTCGGGCCGAAAGAAATTGCGTATCCAGTTGCAGAACCGTTGCCCGTTCCTTACACAGCGGGAAAGATAGTCGCAGCGCTGGGAGCTCTGACAATATTACTGCGCCTGCCCTGGATACTCCGAAAAAACATATACGCCCAGCTACTCTTTGCAGTTACGGGCACATATGTTGTATTTTTATTTCTCAAAAACTATGGTGCGTTTCTTGCAACGGCAGTTCCTCTCTCAATTCATGGGCGCTACGTCTTGCCCTTCTTGCCGCTCGCTGGCTACCTAGTATACATCGGCTTGCGGCCACTTTTGCGTAAGCAAAAAATGCAGACCGTTTCCGCTGTAGCAGTTTCTATACTTCTTCTTGCAAGCTTGTGGGGCGGCGGTATGGCAGCTTACATTATCCGTTCGCAGGATACATGGTATTGGCCGACAATGCAGCCTATCAGCCGTGTCGTCCGCAGCGTCGTAGCGCCATTCATTTTGAAATAACCCAAGCACCCACGCATTTCGCACTTTAACCCCCAACCTGCATAATTAGTAGCAGGGCGTTAGCCCTGCAAAACTAAGCAGGATAAAATAAACATGTCTCGATCAAAATGTTCTCGCGATCTGTATTGTGCTTTCTTGGAAGTAACAGCAGATAGATATTCAGCATTGTCACTGAGCGAAGTTGCTCCAGATGGATCGACGCTATCACATGACAGCATCTCTCGTTGGCTTGCAGACGAAAAGGTACAGCCCAAGGATCTGTGGCAGGCTGCTAAGTCTGAGGTAGCCTCTAAACCTGGTATCCTTGTCTTTGACGATGTAGTCATAGACAAAAGTCGTAGTGGTAAGACTGAATTAGTAACTGGCAGTATGCCGGCTCAAAGCACGACATAACTAAAGGTATTGGTGTAGTTAATGCCTTATGGCAAACCAGTAAAGAAGACTACATGCCGATGGACTACCGTATATGGAATCCGTCGGAAGATGGCAAGACTAAAAACAACCATTTCAGGGATATGCTGACAGCTAAAACAGCGTCAACTACGCCTGAAATGGTTGTTGCCGACAGTTGGTATTCCAGTTTAGATAACCTTAAAGCCACTCGCTCTCATGGCTGGGATTGGGTGATGGGGTTACGTAGTAACCGTTTGGTCAACAAACCACATGTACAGATTAAAACCCTCGAGATACCAGATGAAGGTCTGGTCGTACACCTCAAAGGATACGGATGGATCAAGCTATTCCGGTTCGTGACCAAACACGGTCGCACGGATTACATTGGTACTAGCAAGCTCGATCTATCCAGGAGCCAAGTCAAAGAGTACTTTGAAAGACGTTGGAGCGTCGAAGTGTTGCATCGTGAACTCAAACAAACCTGTGGTTTTACTCGCTGTCTGGCCAACACTGGCCGAGCACAGAGAAACCACATTGGGCTCTCTATGCTCACCTGGATACAAAGACACAAGAGAAGACAACAAGACAGGCTAAACAATATACAAAACAGCATGTACCAACAAAAGTGGGAGGTCATAAAACCGAGCATCCAGCTAGCGCTGGCTGCTCGTATGCGTGGTTAAGGTGCGAAATGCGTGGCACCCTTGAAAGCGCTAATAGCGGTACTGACACTGAGCTGGGGTTGACGTAGCTACTTTTTAGGGTAGCGGAGTCGCTTGACGTCTTCGTAGGTTTTTTCCTGAGTACCTTGCAAACGGACAAGCATGTCGGCAACGAGACCGAGTGACCAGAAGAATATGCCGAGTGTTGTCAGGTACAGTCCGGCTATACCAAAAGCTTTGTATGGTGAAATACTGCCGGTCTGGAACCAGTGCCAACCTGCAATAGACATGCCAATCGCCCCAAGGACAAATGGGATGAAGCCGACAGAGAAGAAAAAACGTAATGGGGCGAAATCGCGGTAGGCACGCAGTATATTTAGGCTGCTGATGGCGATGTAGCTAACCAGGCTTTTGACCACCCGAGATTTGCGACCTTTATAGTAGGTGACATGAGTCGGTATGGTTGTTATTCGCATACGTTTAGCGGCGATAATCTGAAATGACTCCTGAGTGTAGGTGTGGGTACTGTTAAGATTGAGTGCAAATAGTGCTCGGCGGTTGTAGGCGCGAAATCCGCAAGTAACATCATTGAAGCGTTGTTTTGAAAAATTACTAATAACACGGGCGCCCAGTTTGTTGCCGTAGTACTTACCAGCCGGCATGTTTTCTGGACGGCGCTGCCGATTTGTTTTGGGGTCAGTAAAACGGTCGGCGGCGACAAAATCTGCCTCGTTTTTAACAATGGGTGCTACGAACTGCGGTATATCTTCCGGCCTGAACTGCAGGTCGCCGTCTATGTTGACGAGCACGTCTGCGCCGCGCTCTAGTGCTATATCGATAACTTCTCGAAACCGAAACGCCAGTCCTTTGCCAGCTCCGTCGCTGTAAACCACCGCTCCAGCATTTTTGGCGATTTTGGCAGTGCCATCTGTGCTACCATCATCCACAATGCAGACCTCGAGCTCACTGATACCGGTATATTTTTTTGGAATGCGGCTGATGAGTTCAGCAATGGTGTCGGCCTCGTTTTTGCATATTGAAACAACAACTAGTTTCACTTGTTTGGCTCCTTATCTTCCCTCATGATAGCATATTATCTACCTCTAATTTATCAACCCCCACGAATAAGGTATAGCAGCCCCTCCTATTGAGTGAAACGAACCGGTGCGAAGCGCCGGCTTTAGGGGGTAGAAAAAAGCCCCGAATTTACTTCGGGGCTTTTTAGAAGGGGCAAGCCCCTTCTACTAATTGAGTGAAACGAACCGGTGCGAAGCGCCGGCTTTAGGGGGTAGAAAAAAGCCCCGAATTTACTTCGGGGCTTTTTAGAAGGGGCAAGCCCCTTCTACTGCTTAATAGCGGCGGTCGTTGTAGCCACCGCGGTCGCCACCGAAGTCACGGCGTGGAGCGCGTGGTTCTTGTGGGCGAGCCTCGTTGACCACAATGGTGCGGCCGTTCATTTCGGTGTTGTTCAGCTTGGCGACAGCTGCTTTTGCAGCCTCGTCGTCGTCGAACTCAACGAAACCAAAGCCCTTTGAGCGGTTGGTGTCGCGGTCGATGATGACCTTAGCTGATGTAACTTGGCCGAACTCTGCAAAGAGATCAGCAAGCTGTGTGTCGTCCACTGACCATGGCAGTGAACCGACGAATAATTTGGTTGCCATTAAATGGAACCCTTTCTTTCGGTTGTCGCTGAAGGTAATCCCGAAAGAACGGTCTTAGCTGCGCCTTGCATCGAACATAACTTATTAATCTTTCTAGAACCTGAATTGCCGGGCTTATGACCGGCCACCCCTTTTTCGCAGCCTTCTAGTACGTGGAAGCATAGCACTAATTATCAGATAATACAATCAGTTACCCATTTCGTACTTTGAACTCATGCATTTTGTACTGACTCACCGTACCATAAGTACGGCTCCCCCCGTGATTTAAGGAGAAAATGTGTGATGAGTTCAAAGTGCGTTCACAAAAAATATTGGCAGACTACGTAGAGCCAAAAAAATGTTGTGAATAATCCGCGGTAAAGTTGTCAGAGATAAATTGCTCATCTCGGGTGAAATATTATATTTCTGTAATCTAGCTCTCAGACAAACATGAGGGTTTTGGCGTATGTTAGAGGTAAAGCGTTTAAACGTAGCGCCGAAACGCCCAAATCAAATTAATTTCGTTGAAAGGAACTCTCGCCATGAAACGATTACCACATGTCAAACAACTAAAAAGGCTTAACATCCTTCGTCGTCCGATTGCGGTCCAGGATTTAAAGGCAGAAATAGGCAGCGAAGACTACAACGATACATGGCTGCTTGAGGCCGAAAAAATTCAAACTAAACGCCTCCGTCGTTTTCGCCAACAGCTGGCCAGTTAAATTCAGCTCCAGATAAGCACCACCGGTTATCTCTACGCTCGACCGTAATGAGCGAAGCGAACGAGCCGAAAGCCCTGTTCGGGTTAGTGTAGAACGTCTATGACGAGAGGTGTGGCACGGTTCCACATGGTGTCTATGTACAGAAGAGGCATGGAAGTACGGTCGGAAATAGCAAAGCTAAGCTGGCCGGTGGCGGATTGCCCGGGACGAAGATCTTGCGGTAAAAGTGCTTGCCGTAGTCTTGAGCTTGGGTAGAGGGTAGCGTATTGCCCGTCGGTGGTGCGAACGTAGAACTGGGTGACTGGTATGAGTTGTTGGTCAGTGGTTGTTTTGTTTGTAACTGTAACATCCATAATTAGCAGAGTTTTGCCAGGATCTATCGGAAAGGCACGGTCTTGCTCTGTTTTTGTACCGACGTTGCTTACGCGGGCGCTTAGCGCAAAGTTGTGAGCTGTTTGCAGCGATGTGCTGCTGGTAAGGTTGGCTACCGTTGTTGTGACGCGGTTTTCTTTATCGTAGCGCCGTGCGGTGTATTGTGCCCAAAAAAGAGTGTTTACGACTAGTAGCGCTACAATTGCTGCTACAAAGACCCCAAAAAGTAAGTTGTTTTCATCACGAAACTTTTCAAATCGTTTATATTCACGCTTTAGCTTGTTGGCTTCGTGCTCGATGGCGTCTTCAATCTTCTCTATCGGTGTCTCATGTTTTTTCATGCACTTCCCTTCTTATGTGTTGTCGTTTTCTTATGGTTTCGTTGCATCATAGTAGCCTGCCCTGTACGCATTCAGCGTTGTATTTGAATTTTGCTTGGTGTTGGTTGCGTGATTGCGGCTACCCACCCCAGAAAGATTTGTGCCGGCAATAAATGCGGCAAAATCCTTGGCGCCGCAAAGCGCTGTTGCAGACGAAGCGCCTGGCAGCAGGTTTTGCCGTGATCTATGCCAGCCATTGTTGAAGTTTGTAATGTTGTATACAGATTTATTGGAAGCGCTTGCCGTAGAAGTGTTGTAACTCCAGCAGTCGGTAAGGCTTGTGTGGGTGTTTAGGTCGGCGGTGCTGTAGCAGGGCGTCAGGCCTGCGCAATACACGGCGGCGTTTACCGTAACGCTGGCAGTATTACTTGTAGTGCTTCCGCCGGAATTGCTACAGGTAAGAGTAAAAGTGTAGGTACCAGCAGCTGCCAGGACAACAGATTGCGAACCACCGCTCGGTGTTTTACTTCCGCTCCACCCCGTACCGCCCGCTGTGCAGGACGAGGGGCTGTTTCCTGTTGTCCATGCCACGGCTGTGCTGCTGCCCGCAGTAATAGTGCCCGGTGATACGCTAACACTTACCGTTGGGGTGGCGATGACGGTGATTGTTGCCGAGGCACTGCCAGACCCGACTGCGTTGTTGCACGACAGGCTGTAGGTGTATGTTCCAGCAGGAGTAGGCGACAACGTGGTGGTTCCGCTGGCACTTTTTGCTCCGCTCCAGCTTCCGCTGGCGGTGCACGAGCTTGGACTATTTGTGGCCGACCAGCTGAGTGTTGAGCTGCCTCCTGTTCCTATGGACGTTGGGCTGGCGCTGATGGATACAACTGGCGGATTTGTCGCCCCGCCAGAAGAAGCCGTAACGCTCGTGCTCGCAGTGCCGGTTCCACCAGCGTTGGCGCAGGATAATGTGTATGTGAAAGTTTGTGCTGTGTTGAGTGCCCCCGTACTTTGCGTGCCACTGCTCGCCTTTGCTCCGCTCCAGCTTCCGCTGGCGGTGCAGCTGGTGGGGCTATTTGTGGCCGACCAAGTTAAGTTTGAGTTGCCACCTACCGAAACCGAAATTGGGCTTGCACTGAGCGTAATGACAGGCTTGGGTGGAGTAGAAACCGTGAGCGGAACATTATTTGCGTAGCCTGTGCCACCAGCGTTCGTGCAGCTGAGATTGTAGGCATATGCACCGGCATTCAATGCCCCTGTACTTTGCGTGCCACTGCTCGCCTTTGCTCCGCTCCAGCTTCCGCTGGCGGTGCAGCTGGTGGGGCTATTTGTGGCCGACCAACTTAAGGTCGAAGACTGCCCCGATATTATGCTGCTTGGATTGACGGTCAGTGACACATTGGGCGGGCTAGGCAGCACTTGAACTGTGGCGGAATCGTCAATAGTACCCGTTTCATTCGAGCAGGTAATGGTAAAAACATATTCTTTTATAGTCGACAGATTACTAATTTGTTGGCTCCCGCCCCCAACGGCTTTTGTACCACTCCAGTCACCACTGGCCAGACATGAGGACGGTGAATTCTCGGTTGTCCAGCTCAAGGTTACGCCGGCGCCAGGCTGAATTGGCCCAGGGGGGGTGCTCGCCAAAAAAACAACTGGGCTTCCAGGCGGCACTGTTTGCACGGTGAGTTTTGCGCTGATTGATTGGCTGGAGCCTGCGGTATTTTTACATAACAGTGTATAGGTATAGGTTTTCGCAGTAATCAAAGTTCCGGTACTCATGCTACCAGAACCCGCTTTGGTTCCGCTCCAGTCACCGCTGGCTGTACATGACGATGGGTTATTGGTTGCTTCCCATGTGATAGTCGAACTGTCACCGGCAAAGATTAAGTTTGGTTTAGCAGCAATACTCACTGCGGGCACCCCAGTTGTGGCTGTAGACGTGCTACCAGGTGCGGAGGTATTTGGTGCTGTTACACTCACAGCCACTGTTTTAAATGCGGTTCCCGTCGCGGTTTTGCAGGTTAGTGTGAACAAGTAGTTCTGTACGCTGCTAAGTGTTTGCGTTTGTTCGCTCCCTGTTGTCTTAGACTTTTCTCCGCTCCAGTCGTCACTAGCTGTGCACGTGTTGGGGCTATTTGTTACTGTCCATTTCAGAGTGCTTTTTTGTCCCTGAACCACGGAGGCTGGTTCGGCGGTGAGTTCTATCGAGGGGGCATTCTTCCCTGTTGTTCCGCCAATTCCGACAGCGACCCCGCCGCCCGGTAGTGAGGCATTGTTTTTATCGACACCACTGCTTTGTGGGAGATTGGCGTCTAACCCGTGTTTCTTGCTGAAGTCGGCGTTGTTGCTCTGCACGGTAAATACTGCGAAGCTGACCATACTGGCAATCATAATGGTCGATATGACAATTATCATCATCTTAGTGCCGCGCGGCCCAAAATGAGGAAGCTTGTCTCGCCAACTGCCGAGGGGCGTCTTGGGGGCGTTAAACTCGACGACTACCGGTTTAAAATCCATTACAAATTGTCTCGCTTAAGTTTTTCTGATTGTGCCATAAACGGAATAGCGCCCCCACTCCAGCTCGATTCAACGTAGAACTTATAGGAGGCGTTTTTTGGGACAAGGTAGCTCAACTGGCCTTCAGTAGACTCACCCGACAAAACACTGCCACTATGGAATGGATTTGCGAGGTCGTACGGCGTTACATAGCTGACTACGCCTGAGTTTGTTTTTATGTAGGTGTCGGTAGTCGGGAAAACGTTAAGTGGTTTTTCGCCGTTATTGCGCACATTGAGCGTCAGAACAAGATATTCGTAGCCGCTCCGCGCAATGAAACGCCCAGTGCCTGGTTTATGGTGAATATCGCTGACGGTGATAGTCGTTGTGCCGGTGGTAATGGGTTTGCCTGCCACTAACCCTGCAAAAGGCACGCGTATACGCTCGCTTGCAATCGAACTGGCGACCTCAAGAATAAGAAATGATACCATGAGCATTACTATGCTTAGTCCAAACAGCCAACGTTCCCAATTTCGTCTGGGACTGTGTTTTTCATCTAGTGTTTTTACTTGGGATTGGTTGTTACCTAATTTATTATGCATAGTTTAAATCTCTTTTTTTATGGTTTGTTGACGTCAAAGTACCCTACAAAGTACGGTATCAGGTTACGGTCGGCGTTGGATTTTGTGGCAGCGTTGTGGTTTCTAGTCTGACCTTCTGCACTGACGCTGCCACCAAGAGAGCCAGAAAGGTCTTTGCCGCACACCCCACTCACCTCAACGCTCCCAATACCGCTTTTTGCTTTATGATATGCCGCATCGAAACCTGAAATATTTATAACGCGGTTGCCGTTATATCCCCAGCAGTTCCCGGCACTGCCATGCGCGGCCACTTCACGAGGCCCGTAGCAAGGGGCTGCGCCGTCACAGTATACGGTCGCAGTTTTCGGTGTGTTAGTTGGCGTAGAGGGCGACGGCGTGCTGGGCTTTCTGTAGGGAAATGAGTATTATTTGCATCCGGCTCAGGGTAGCGTAGTATTAAAGGTATGAAATTTATGAGCTTGGGTAATCAGAAAGATGTTGTTTCGTTTGAGCAAGCGTTAAGCCGGGGGATTCCTCCTGACGGCAGCCTGTACTATCCGGTAAAAATCCCGCGTTTGTCTACAGAGCAAGTTGGCGCAATGCCTCAACTTGAGAAAAATGAAATCGATGCGGTCATGCTCGGTGCTTGGCTGAGCGACGAAATTCCGGCAGACGATCTTCGTAATATTGTCGATGCTGCTGCCTCTTTTGAAACACCAGCGGTTTCTGTTAGCGACAAGCATGTGCTAGAACTTTTTCATGGGCCTACTATGGCATTTAAGGATGTCGCAGCGCGCTATCTTGCAGCCCTGATGGGCTATTTTAATGCCAAGACTGGGCGCACCTCTACAGTGCTTGTCGCCACAAGCGGCGATACGGGTGGGGCGATTGCCCACGGCTTTGGCGGTGTTGAGGGCACGCGAGTTGTCGTCCTCTACCCGAAAGGTCGTGTCAGCCAGCTTCAACAAGAACAACTGCGCCGCGCCGCCAACAACGTACATACACTGGAAGTTGAGGGCGACTTTGATACATGTCAGTCACTCGTCAAACAGGCTCTGGCCGACAAGCAGCTAGTAGAAAAGGTTGGCTTGACTTCAGCAAACTCCATTACTGTGGGGCGGCTACTTCCCCAAACACTATATTATGCACGTGTATACGCTCAGCTGGGCGGGCGCAGAGACTTGCGCTTTGTAGTACCGAGCGGTAACCTCGGCAATGTAACGGGCGGTGTTTTGGCACAGCAGATGGGTATACCAATTGCTTCTTTCTTGGCAGCCAATAATGCCAATAATGCCATAGATCGGTACGCGCAAACCGGCAACTTTACCCCGTTTGAAGCGGTGCCAACTATGTCAAACGCCATGGATATCGGGGCGCCAAATAACTTACCACGTTTGCGGCAGATTTTTGGTCAGGACGTCAATGCATTTCGCGCGGATATCCTGACTGCGCAAGTAAGTGACGAGCAAACGGTGGAGACAATCAAGAAGGTTTACGAAAAAACTGGCTACTTGCTTGACCCTCACACCGCAGTGGCGTGGTATGCGAGCGAACAGCACCCAAACAAAGATCTTCATGACGTTATTGTTTCTACGGCCGCCCCAGAAAAATTTGCCGAAGAAATTATGCGGGAGACAGGCATATTTGTCGATAACACTGCCGAGCTTGAAAAACTCCGTACGGTGCCTGAGCGCTTCACTTCAATCCCTAACTCCCTCGAAGCACTTAAACAAGAAATTCTAAACTCTTAACTTATATCTCTCATCTCTGACATCATGTATCACCCCATAAACACAAGCCAGCCAATCAGGATTGCCGTAATGGGGCTTAGTGGTGTAGGTAAAACCACGCTGGCGCGGTGCCTACCAAGCAGTCGGTGGTTTCATTATTCGGTCGATTACCGTATATGGACACATTACCTTGGCGATGAGCTTAATGATTACCTTAAGAAGCTCGCCATGTCTCACCCATTACTGTGTGACATGCTAAAACGCGATGCTATAACTGTTGAACATCGGGTTCATTTTGATAACCTGCTTGCGACATCACTCTACATGGGCATGCTCGGTAACCCGAAAAAGCATGGTTCGACGCTGCCGGATTTCACCGAGCGGATGGCACGGCACGCCGAAAGCGAAATCGCTGCCATGCTAGATATCCCGCGTTTCATTAAACGGGCTGAAGAGTTGTACAAATATCCACACTTTCTTGCCGATTTAAGCGGAAGTTTATGCGAGGTTGTCGAGCCTGCGAACGATGACGATCCAGTGCTCCAGATAATGGACGACACAGTAACACTTATCTACATTCGTGCCACCAAAGCGCATGAAAAAGTGCTCATCGAACGTAATATTGCCGACCCAAAACCCATCTATTATCGGCCAGATTTTGTGGCTGCTGAGTTGCCGAAACTGCTAGAAAAATTCAACGCGGCTGATGTTACCGAAATTTCACCGAGGCAGGTCGGCGCCTATCTTTATCCTCGCCTGCTTGCTCACCGCGTCGAGCGCTATGAAGCCATTGCTGCCAAACATGCACTCACGCTTACCATGGAAGAAGCCGCCGCCATCCGCAGCGAAGCCGACCTCCTGGACCGATTGTCTAGAAGCTAGCCCTTGGTTTGGGTTTGGAGGGTGATTTTGTAGATTGAGTATAGCAACAGAGCGCTTCCAACGAGACTAAAAGCGGCGCCGATGTTGTGAACCGCAGTAAGCGACGTTGCACCAAAAGTTGCAAGAAGCGGACCGAGTAGTGAAGTTCCGCATGCGGCACAGCCGCTACTGAGGATGCCGAGTGTGGCGGCAAGTCCGCTCGTGCCGCTTGCGCGCGCAGAGGCAGTTTTGCGCCGAAGCGCATAGGTAAGTACGGCAATGTTGATACCAAACAGCAATGATAATGAGGTGATGCTGACAGAGAGAAAACTATCAAATGAAGTAAAAAGCGCCTCGTAGCCATAGCCAAAAAACCTCACTTTTTGGTCGAACGTCATATCGGGGTTGGTAATGATGTATCCGGCGAGCTCGTAGTTGAGTGACCAAATGATAATCGCAAGCATGAGAAATGCGGTCGCTACCGCCAGCACGAAGTAAAGTGGGTTTTTTAGAACTATCCTGCCCGTGTTTGTGGCGGCAATTTTGAGCTTGGTTTTTAGCGGTAGTTTGAGCGAGCTCATTGAATTTGCAACAGAGCCTTATAGATATTGTAGGGTTGCGAGCCGATAATTTTTTGGCCACCGATGATAAGCGTTGGCGTGCCCTGTACCTCGTCACCAGCCGCCTTGTCGACAGCTGTGTTGTACGCGTCGGCATGAGATTGCCCACCGGCGCAGGTTGTAAATTCAGTGCCACTTAAACCTGCTCCGTGAGCCAACTCACCGAGCTTTTCGGGGGTGAATAGTTTTGCGGTGGTGGCATCTAGATCACCTTTACTAAAGTAATTGCCCCACATGTATGCAAACATTTTGTCGTGGTAGGCAGCAAATTTACCCTGCTCTGCGGCGCAGAATGAAGCGTACAGCGCTAGTCCGGAGTCTTCGCCAAAAAGTGGATATGGCCGGTAGATAATTTTTGCCTTTCCAGTGTCGACCCATTCTCGACGTATGTCTTTGCCTGCTTTCTGGTGAAAATCATTGCACTTTGGACATTTGTAGTCACCATATTCGACAATGGTAATCGCTGCATCTGCATTTCCAATAACTAGCTCAGTGGTACCACCTACGGGCTGTTCGTTTGTCTTTTGCGACTGGGTAGTTTTTAAATCTGCTGAGTTTTTCGAGGTGTTCTGAGGAAGATCGTCAGAACGAAACGCCAAAAACAGTCCAAGTCCGACGGTCGAGATTGCAAGGGATATAATTAGCAGACGTTTCATATACCAAGTATAACTTATATTTTAGATTGTCCGGCCGGACAATCTAAAATGAGGGAGATAAACGGACTACTCGTCCTGGGAGAGGATGAGGACGCAGTACGGAGGAAGTGAAATAGTGGCAAGGTTGCTACCCTCAGTCATAATGCTCGCAACATCGACTTCGTGGAAGTCGGGGCTGTAACCTTTCCAGGTACTGTTGAATCGTACTTGCCAAGTGCCGTGCACCGGCAGCTGAAGTTGGTAGATATTGTGGGCTTGGTCGCCGAAATTGACGATAATGAGGACGTCGTCGCCTGCACCGCCTTGGTTCCAGCGATGGTAGCCTAAAACGCCGTTGTTGTCATCCTGGTGAAAGACGGCTGTGCTTTGGCCAAGCAGCCCGGCGGTATTGTTGTGCCGGTTGAGCCGTAGGTCTATGAGGTGGCGGTGTGCGAGCACTATTCCGCTATATCTTTCGGCTTTGCCCCATTCTAGCTCCTGCCAGTCATTGAAGCTGCCTTCTTGCAAAAACTCCTGACCCTGCAAAAGCATAGGTATGCCGGGAGCGGTTAGCATAACGGCGTCGGCCAGCAGCGATTTTTCGCGCGCATGGATGTCGGCAGCATCGCCCGAACTGGCGGCTTCATTTAGTCGAACCGAACCGTTGGCGGCGGTGTCATGCGAATCGCTAAAAACAACTTTCTCAAAAGCAGCGCCGTTGTAGCGACGTTCGAGTTCGTAGCGTACCCCCGCCAGTGTGCGGCCGCCGCGTAGTCCCAACGCATCACGCAGTGCATGCGGGAATCCAAGCTCCCACTGCGCATCAAATCCGCAGCCGTTTTCACTACGCGGTTTGGTAAGGTACGCGCTATTGGCACAGTCTTCGGCGATCATAATGGCCGATGGTTTGATTTTGTGAGCGAGTTCGTTTATGTCTTGCAGCAAGTACCACGCGTGAGATATATCGTGTGCCGGGTCGTTATCGTGGCCTTCGGTGTTGCGCATGTAAATTGTACTATCGACGCGCAGTCCATCGAGATGATATTCGTTTAGCCACATGGCAGCGTTATCAAGGAAAAACTGGCGGACTTCCGGGCGGCCATAATCTGGGCGTCCACCCCACGGCGTATCGCCTCGGGAATCGTTATAGAAGTATATGCCTCCCCGTTGGTTTTCACTCCACCCGTCGAATTGCCAGAGGTCAGTTTTACCTGAGAAGTGGTTGTAAACAACGTCCAGAATGACTGCGATGCCCTGTTTGTGGCACTCTCGTACAAACGTTAGTAAGCCATGCCGTCCGCCGTAGGCGTTTTCGACTGAAAAAATGTGGTTTGGGGCATACCCCCAACCGTAGCCGTGCGCCATGCTGGTGACGGGCATAAGTTCTACGACGTTAACGCCGAGCCCTTTCAGGTAATCAAGCTTATCGATTGCGTCTTCGAATGTACCAATTGTTGCGGCATCTGGTCGGTTGAAAGTGCCAATGTGAAGTTCATATATGACCTGTTGCTTGGGTGGTACTGGCGAGAAATCATCGCCTTGCCAATCAAAATTTGGATCAACGATGACGGAAGCGCCGCTGTCAGATGTTGTAAGTTGCTGCGCTCGAGGGTCGTTACGCGTGAGTGTGCGGCCGTCTGGTGTCGTAATGAGGTAGACATAGTTTTGGCCGGGTACGACCCCTTTGATACTTACTGACCAATAGCCATCGCCCTCGCTGGCCATATCGACGCGTTGGCCGTCGTTGACAGTGCCCGCTAGGGTAACGCTGGTGGCAAACGGCGCCCACAGCCGAAACTGCGTACTTTCCCCGTGCCCAGTCACGCCCAAATTTTTCTTTACCTGATGCTGCATTGTCTATCAGTATGAAAGCACGAGCGCTTTATGGCAAGCGCTACATTCATGCGCGGTTCAGACTGGGCGTGGCGGCCGACTTTGGGTAGCCAACGTTGGACAAAACCACAGGTGAGAATGCAAACGGTCGTCTTACTTACACAAATACTTTTATGCTCTCGGGTTTGTGTTGAAGTCGTATCAAACCAAATATATCCTTGGATTTACTCCAAGGATATATTTACATCTTTCAGGAAGGAGCAGACCAAGTCGAGTGATCGACCGATTAGGGAGATGCGAGACCTGGCTCGATGAGGGAAACCTATCACGGTTTCCTCATAGCCTCTTAGTGGCCGAAGAAGCCGCGGCCTAGTTTGTCGGGTAGCATGGTGGTGGAAACCTTTTTGTCGGCTAGAGTTTTGACGACCTCGGTGTCTTTGACAGAGCCAGATGATGTCAGGATGGCGGTGATGCCAGCCTCGGCAAGCACAAGTGGGCCGTCTGGGAATGGGAAGAAACTATCGCTGTAAGCCGCCGCGCCTTTTATGTCGTGGTTGCGGCCGAGGGCACGTGTAACGGCGAGCCTAGCTGCTCCAACCCTGTCCTGCTGGCCGACGCCGTTGCCCAGTAGTTTGCAATCTTTCACAATGGTAATGGTGTTGCTATTGCTTGTGCTACCGACTGCCCAGGCGAGGATAAGGTCTTTCTTTGTTTGGTCGCTTACTTCGCCGTGTTGCTCGATGTAGTCAGCTGCAAAGTCTACAACAAATGTGTAGTTTGGTTGCACAAGTATGCCGCCGCGCACATTACGGTACACAGAGGCAGTCTCTAGAGAATCATTACCCAAAGTTGCAAGTGCCGGGTTTGTCACGACACGCAACTTCGCTCGCCCAAGTATTTCCAACGCCTCCGCAGTGGCTCCACTACCAACGACACCGTCGAGCAGTCGGTTTTGCCCTTCTGGCATGTGATGTTGCATGAGAATGGTTGCGACATTGGCGTCAATGAGGCCGTTTACCATGACAACTCCGCCAAATATGGCGATTTCATCACCTTCAAGCATGCGCTGTACCGCCTCTACGGTGGTTTTTGCCGTTCCTGCCCCACAGGCGTTACCATGCTTGACACCGACTGCGATGAACGGCACCTTACCAAAGTTTTTCTCAAAACCAGCAGCAATATGCGTGACAGTTTGCAGCAAGCGGTGCATGTCGGTTTCGTTTATGTAGCTCAGTTCCCAACCTTTTTGGTGGGTGAACTGGTCGAGGCCAAGCGGATCAACTGTGACGCGGTTATCGGCGTAGAGCCCGGCTGGTGTTTGCCGCGGGTTTTCGCCGTATTTCGTAGGCGCAACACGTTTGCCTATCCAGCCAGCCACCTCTTCCCCACCGTGGTACTTGGCGGAAATCATAATGTAGCGCGCACATTCGTACTCGGCAACGGCACACAATTTGTCCCGGAACGCTTTTTCTTCTGTTTTGCCATCTGTTAACCAGGCAAGCACTTCACTTCGTTGGTCGGCACGGGAAAGCACAATTCGCCGTGCTTTTGCTCCGGCGCGGAGCATAGTTGGACCCCCGATATCGGTTTTTTCAATCACGCTTTGCAGTGTGGCTTTGCCGCTGGCAATTTCTTCTTCTAGGGGGTACATGTCCACTGCCACGAGGTCGATAAAAGGAATTCCTCTGTCTTTTAGCTCCTGTAAGTCTTCTGGCCTGTCGGCGTCAGCCAGCAAGCCGCTGTGTATCTCGCGCGAAAGCGTCACAACACGGTGGCCGAGTATGGCTTCCCCGCCAACTAGCTCTGCGACATCTGTGACCGGTACGCCCGCCTCGGCAACAACTTTGGCGGTTCCGCCAGACGAAATGATGTTCCACCCCAGATCGTGCAGCCCCTTGGCAAATTCGGCGATTCCAGTTTTGTCATAGACTGAAAGCAAGGCATTTTGATTAGTTTTAAGTAAGTGGTAGATAGACATGTCTCCTCCTTAATTGAATCATGAATTTTGAATTATGAATCATGTAATTTGTTGTACTGCCGGGTAGTTTTTAGTAGGCCAGTTAGTAGCTTGTGGGTTATTACTGATTGCTTAGCAAGTATTTTAAAATCATCGGCTGTAATATAGCCAACGTCTCGACTAACTAAAAGTTGATTTTGTAGCTCAGTAAGCGAACCGTGAGCCATTGAAAAAAAATGTGCTTTATCAGGGTAGGATGGTCTTGAAAAACCCTCAGCAATATTTGATGTCACCGAGACAGCCGCTCGGCGAATCTGGCTGGTTAGCCCAAATTGCTCGTTGACAGGAAACGTTTTTGTCGTAGTGTAAATGAGAATTACTAATTTATGACCTTCTTTCCGGGTGTCTAAGTCAGTAAAGCTCCTAATGCTTTTTTTACCTGCTTCATGATTCATGCTTCATGATTCCTATCCGTTACCCAGTCGTGGGCGTTTACAAACATCTGGAGCCATGGTGAATCCTCTGGCCAGTCGGAGGGGTGCCAAGAAAGCTGACGGGTCATGAAAGCACGCTCGGGGTGTGGCATCATAATGGTGGCGCGACCGTCTGGTGTGGTAAGTGCTGTGATGCCCTCTGGTGAGCCATTTGGGTTGGTTGGATAGACTTCTGTCGGTTTGTGGTTGTCATCGACGAATTGTGCCGAAACTAGGCAGCTTTTTACTGCGGATTGCTGCTCCTGCTTTGACGCAAACGCCGCATAACCCTCGCCGTGTGCGACCGGTATGGGCAACACAGAGCCAGCCATACCCTTGAAAAAGATTGACGGTGATTCGTTTAACCTGATTTGCGGCAAGCGGGCTTCAAATCGTTCGCTGCGGTTTTGCAGGAACCGTGGCCAGTTATCTGCGCCTGGTATAAGTTCTTTCAGCTCAGAAAGCATTTGGCAGCCATTGCAGACGCCTAAACTAAAGGTGTTTGGTCGTTCAAAAAATGCTTTGAACTGTGCTCGAAGTTTTGGGTCAAAGAGGATGGTTTTTGCCCAGCCGCCCCCAGCGCCAAGCACGTCACCGTAGCTAAACCCGCCACAGGCAACAAGGCCGCTAAAGTCATCGAGTTTTGTTGTGCCAGTAATGAGGTCGTTTAGGTGAACGTCTACGGCTAAAAAGCCGGCGCGGTTGAAGGCGGCGGCCATTTCGATTTGACCGTTGACACCTTGCTCACGGAGGATGGCAATTTGTGGGCGGTTGATATACCTTTTCTTATCTTTTTGAAGAGAGGCTTGCCCCTCTTGAGGTGTTTTCTTTGCTTCGCTCGAAAGCAGCCTCCGCTCCCCCGCTCGCTGTTCGCTCGCGGTGTGCGCTCGTTCGGTCAGCGGTGTACCCTCATTTGTTTGTTGCCTTAATGCCGCTACTCTTAACTCATAACTCTTATCTCTTAACTTTAGCAGCGGGTTTAGCCCGGGGTTATTGTCATGGTTAATCAAAGCGTATTCTTGGTCGGCGCAGGCGGGGTTGTCGCGCAATTTTTGTATGAGGTAACTGGTTTCTGCCCACCACTGTTCGAGCTGAGCGCGAGTACTTTTGTATACTATTTTCTGCCCATCGCTAAAAACAATATCTTGCGTTTTTGTGGGCTTGCCAATTGTGTACGCGGAGTCGCCAAAAACCCGGGATACAGTTTTTTCGTCTGTTGATTTTACTTGGATGACTACGCCGAGCTCTTCGTTAAATAGTTTTTCAATTGTTTCTCCGGGAAGAGCGGCGATTTTTATATCAAGTCCGCAACGGCTTGCAAATGCCATTTCGCATAGAGTTGTAAGTATTCCGCCATCTGAGCGGTCGTGGTATGCCAAAATCTTTCCGTCTGCTTTTAATTTTGTCAGTGAGTTAAAGAAGGATTTTAAGAGCGTCGGGTCAGCATCGGGTGTTTTGTCGCCTGTTTGGTTGTAAGCTTGCGCAAGCGCCGAGCCTCCCATTCGAGTCTGCCCACCGGAAAGATCGACAAACATGAGCAGCGAATCGGTAGTGGTGTCGAGCTGAGGCGTTAGTGTTTTGGTGACGTTAGTCACTGGGCTAAAGCCGGTTATAATGAGGCTAAGTGGTGATGTAACTGATTTTGCTTCTTTGCCATCAGTCCAAGTTGAACGCATGCTCAGGGAATCTTTGCCGACAGGAATAGTCAAGCCAAGCGCCGGGCAAAAATCTTCGCCGAGTATGTGGACAGTATCGTAGAGGGCTTGGTCTTCACTACCTTGTCCGGCCGCCGCCATCCAGTTGGCTGATAGTTTTATGTCTGATAGTTTTTTGACGTCGGCAGCCAGCATGTTTGTGATGGTTTCGGCGACAGCCATACGGCCGGAGGCCGGTGCGTTGGAAACAGCCAGCGGCGTGCGTTCGCCCATGGTCATTGCCTCACCATGATTGCTCGTAAACCCAACGGCAGAAACGGCTACGTCACTAACAGGCACCTGCCATGGTCCAACCATTTGATCACGGGTAATTAGGCCGGTGACGGTACGGTCGCCGATGGTTATGAGGAACTTTTTGCTACCAACAGCGGGTACGTGAAGCACGCGCTCTACGGCCTCTTCAATGTCAATATTTGCAGTATTGAATGAAGCTGTCTGAGCCAATACAGATGTATAGGTGCGTGTCATTTTGGGAGGTTTTCCAAAGAGTGTACTCATGGGTAGGTCTACGGTGTCGTTGTCGAGTAGATTATCATGCACGACAAGTCGATCTTTGTCTGTCGCAGTACCAATGACGGTGAATGGACATCGTTCTCGTTTGCATATACTCGCGAAACGCTCAACGTCTGCTTCCCTTAGTCCTATGACGTAGCGTTCCTGGGCCTCGTTGCACCAGATTTCCATAGGCGACATACCCGGGTCGGCATTGTCGATATTTCGTAGTTCAACCTCTGCTCCTAGGCCGGCGTCATGCACAAGCTCCGGCACGGCGTTACAGTAACCGCCGGCACCAATGTCGTGAATCATGACGATGGGGTTTTCGCTACTCGCCCAGCACGTGTCAATGACTTCCTGCGCGCGGCGTTCCATTTCGCCGTTTCCTCGCTGGACTGATGCAAAGTCGAGATCCGCGCTGCTTGCGCCGGTTTGCATGCTGCTGGCTGCGCCGCCGCCGAGACCAATGAGCATAGCTGGCCCACCGAGGATGATAATTTTGTCGCCGGCTTTTAGCTTGCCTTTTTGAACGTGCTGGTCGCGGATGTTCCCCAGACCGCCGGCAATCATGATCGGTTTATGATAGCCGCGTACGCTTTGACCATCGTGTTGCTCAAAGGTACGGAAGTAGCCAGCTAGGTTTGGGCGACCAAATTCGTTAGCGAACGCCGCGCCGCCTAAAGGAGCGTCTATCATAATGCCCAGCGGTGAGGTAATCCTGCTTGGTTTTCCGTATGGTTTTTCCCAAGGTTGTCCTGCGCCAGGCAAGTTCAAATTTGATACGCTGAATCCGGCCAGTCCCATCTTGGGTTTGGCGCCGCGACCGGTGGCGCCCTCGTCCCGGATTTCACCGCCAGTACCGGTGGCTGCGCCCGGAAACGGTGCAATGGCAGTCGGGTGATTATGTGTCTCAACTTTTATAACAGTATGAATCGGTTCTTTGCTGTAACCATATTCATGCGTTTCTGGGTTTGGGAAAAAGCGATCAGCGACAGGACCAGCGATTACGGCGGCGTTATCTGAATATGCACTGAGCACGTCTTCGCCGCCACGCTCAAACGTGTTACGGATCATTTTGAATAAACTTTTTGGCTGCGGCTTACCGTCTATAACCCAGTCGGCATTGAATATTTTGTGGCGACAGTGTTCGCTGTTGACTTGGCCGAACATCATGAGTTCGGCGTCAGAGGGGTTACGGCCAAGTTCGGTGTAGGCGGCAACAAGATATTCAATTTCATCGGCACTGAGGGCAAGCCCCTGCTCTGTGTTTGCCTTTTCTAGCGCGTTTTTGCCACCCTCAAGCACATTGACGATAATGAGTGGCTTCGGTGATGGTTCGGCAAAAAGTGCCTTGGCCGAACTCAGTGAGTCTAGAACAGCCTCGGTCATGCGGTCATGGAGTAGTGGTTCGATTGTCCCGCGCTCGATTGGCCGAGACGATTCGATATAATAAGCCGTTCCTCGCTCAATTCGTTTGATACTAGATAGACCAGCATTGTGTCCAATGTCGGTTGCCTTTGATGACCAGGGAGATATTGTACCTGGCCGAGGTGTTACCAAAAATAGTTCGCCGCTTCTTGCGCCGTTGTACGGGGTGTCGTAGGCTAGGAGCTTACTGAGCTCTTTGTCTTCATGTGACGAAAGCTTTTTATCGCCGTTTATGAAGTGTACATACTCTGCGGTAACACTGCCTATGTGTTTGTCGACTGACTGCAACTGTTTGAGCAAATTTTTCGCACGGAAATCCGATATTGCGTTGACCCCTTTGTATATCTGCATTAGCGCACCTCCAAGGTTTCTGCTGAAAATGTTAGATTCTTTGGCTTGATAATCACCTGCTTCTTACCTCGTTTGACTTTTCCACCCCTGATGGCTTTTACCCCATTACGCTTAGCGGCTGCGAGAACCGAGTCGGTGTCCTGTGGCGCAACATACAGCACAAACCCGACGCCCATGTTGAAATTGCCGTACATTTCGCTGTCATCAACACGGGACTCGGCTTGCATGTGTAGAAATTCTGGTTGGGGCTCCAGTATGGTTTCGATTTCGTAGGTAAAAGCCGCGTTGGCACGCATTAGCTTGCGCCAGCCATGACCGGTGACGTTTACCATGTAGTGAGGAACAACGCCCGCCTCGAGTACATCACGGACGAGAGGTACATACAGTAGTGTAGGGGTTAAGATTGCCTCACCAAATAGTTTCCCGTTGGATAGTGTTGTTTCATAGAGTTGGGGGGTTTTTTCGTATAAATGCCGCACAAATGAAATACCATTGGCGTGTATACCACTACTTTCTACTAGAATAATTTCGTCACCGTCAGCTAGCTTATCTCCAAGAACGAGATTTTCTTTTGGGTTAATTATTCCTACGGCCGAACCTCCCAAATCAATTGTGTCTGGGTTAATGATGCCTTTAAGCGCTGGTGTTTCACCGCCCCCCCACGCTGCACCAATTGCATTACAAGCCCCTGCCCAGCCAGTCACAAGATCGGTAGCTCGCTTACGGTCGTTCATCCAAGCGCCGTCACCGAGAGCAAAGTAAGCATTTACAACCTGCGGCAAGGCCCCAACGACAATTAGGTCATTGACAATCATTGCTACCGTGTCTTGGGCGAGTGAGTCATAGTAAGTTTTTCCGGTGGTTTTACGCATTGCGTCTGCCACGAGATTCTTAGTACCGAGTCCTTCTATGACAAGTGCACGGTATGCATCTTTTTCTTCCCAAACATAGGCCGATTCTCCTCGGCTCGCACCGACTTCAGTAGCGCCGAAACGTGCATGATTTTGAGCTGTCGACAGCGCAGCTTTTTGCGCTAGCACCTTCACCGGATCCATCGCGCTGTAATCCACACCAGTCTGTGCATAGGTTGTTGGATTGTTTGCCATAGACCCTCCTTTCAACTAATAAAAAGGCACGCATTGCGCCACCTCGTCCGTACTCACCTATTGTAACAACATTATCTATTCTACTCTACTCGACTTACGAGGGATATTTCATTGTTTCAGCATAGCCAAACGCTTCATACATGGCAGGTAAACAGCAGAGGTTTAATGGGGCTGGTATACTTTTCTTATGCAAGCTGTGATTTTTGACATGGACGGTGTGCTCATAGATAGTGAGCCAATTTTTGAGCAGCACCTGCAAGTCTTTTTGTTGAGTTTGGGTATCGAAGATCCTAGCAAGCTTACGCATAATCTCAAGGGTGTCAGCTCGAAGAACGTTTCGCGTCTGATTATCGAAACATTTGAGCTTGATTATCAGGTTGACGAGTTAATTGCGTTATCGCGCAAGGCGTATATGCAGCATCTAAACAACCTCTCAGCGCTACCGTCTATTCCGGGCGCAGTTAAGCTTGTGAAGAGTCTTGCCGCCGCCGGACACCCCTTGGCATTGGCTTCGTCTGCTTCGGCAGCACGGATCGATCTATTTTTGAAAAAGCTTGGGCTTAAAAGATATTTTCCTGTTATTGCTTGCGGTGATGATGTGGAACATTCCAAGCCGGCACCGGACATCTTTTTACTGGCCGCAGCCAGACTTGGAGTTGATCCCGCAAACTGTGTTGTCGTGGAAGATGCCGAAAATGGTGTGCAAGCCGCAAAAACTGCCGGGATGAAATGTATTGCTTACGGTGGCTCCGAGCACAACAGCGACAACCTACTGGCAGCAGATATTGTTGTGAAAGATTTTGAGCGTTTTGTGGATGCTCTGAGGCCGGGTAAGCTACCGGTTTGAGGTATGTCTTGTCTCTGCAAACTGGGTAAACTATTCTGTTTGTATGACTAATATTGTTTTTGATTGGAAGCGGACGCTGTACGAACCCGAGGAGGATGAGCTTATTGGCGGGGCGCTTGAACTTCTGGAATGGCTGGGCAGCCAGGAGATTCCCACGGTACTTATCGGTAAGGGCGACACTGATATGTACGGTAAAGTAGATCGGCTAGGAGTACGGCAGTATTTCTCGCAAGTTATATTTCGCGAGGGTGCAAAGATACAGATCTATTTGCCCTTTTTGTCAACACGTTTGATGCTAAGCAAACAGTCTTCATCGGTGACCGTGTACGCTCAGAGCTTGCGGTTGGAAATGTGCTTGGCGCTACAACGATTTGGGTGAAGCAAGGCAAGTTTGCAAACGAGTTACCAGAACTGGATAGTGAGAAGCCCACCTCTACAGTTGCCTCATTGACGGAGGTGAAAAACCTTCTCACCAAACTTCAGCAAGTCAAATACTAGGAGTGGCTTTCTAGGTAGCCCTGCCAGCCTTGTTGTTGGAGTTTTGCGTCGGCGGTGAGGACGCTGTCGTGTTGATCGGCGCGGAAAGCGACGTACTTATTGGCAAGAGTGGTGTCACTCAAGGCTAGGATTTCTACTGCCATAAGGGCGGCGTTGCGGGCACCATTTTCGGGCATGGTTGCTAGCGGGATGCCGGGGGGCATTTTTATACTGGACCAAAATGCTTCGTGGCCGTGGTGGTCGCGTTTTATGGGAACGGCAATGACGGGCAGCGTGGTGTGTGAGGCCGTCATGCCGGGGAGGTGTGCCGACCCGCCTGCCCCAGCGATGATAACTTTCAGTCCGCGCTCGGCTGCAGTCCGCGCGTACTCTTCCATGACATCTGGCGTGCGATGCGCCGAAACCACGCGTACCTCATAACTAATCCCAAAATTATCTAGCATTTTGGCAGCTTCACTCATGATGTCGAGATCGCTATCTGACCCCATTATGATGCCGACAACTGGTTTGTTCATACAATCCTCCTTAGATTTAAGAGATAAGAGTCATGAGTCATGAGTTTTGACCAACCGTGCGAAATATCGCTCTTATCTCTTATCTCATATCTCTTGTCGTTATACCACATCATATGCTCAGTAAGCTCCGGGCTTTTCGGGCGTTTTTACGAGCAGTTTCTATGTCCGAACCTGTGACGGTGATGTGACCCATTTTGCGGTCGATTTTGGTCGGGGATTTGCCATAAAGGTGGATGCTTGCACCTGGGATGGCCAAAACATCAGGGGTGCCTTTTACCTGGGTTTCGCCGTCTCGCTCTCCCAGGATGTTTATCATGACGGCTGCGGCTACGACGAGGCTTGTGTCCCCCAGTGGTAAACCGGCAATGGCGCGGATGTGTTGCTCGAACTGTGAAGTGCGGCAGGCTTCGGTGGTGTAGTGGCCGCTGTTGTGAACTCGTGGTGCGATTTCGTTTACTAGTACTTCACCATCTCGCGTCAGGAAAAGCTCTATGCCAAATGTTCCCGCACCGCTAAGCAGCCCAGCGACCTGGCGGGCAACGGCTTCGGCTTGCTTCATTATTTCAGCCGAAACTGGCGCTGGCACAAGTACCTCGGTGCAAATGTTCCGCTTGTGAATAGTCTGGACGATGGGGTAGAGTGCGACATTGCCCTGCATGTCTCGCGCAACCATAACGGCTAGTTCGCTTTCAAAGTCGACGAGGCCTTCGGCGTAAAGAGCCTTGCCCGCAAAATTCTTTAGTGCCTGATCAAGATCAGCTTCAGAGCGAACAACCATGTTGCCACGGCCGTCGTAGGCGCCGTGACGGGTTTTGACTATCATGCAACCGCCGAACTGCTTGAGGGCATCCCGAGCGGAACTTTCCCCTGTTATTTCGGCGAATGGGGCTAGGGGAACTTTATTATCTTGGAGAAACTGCTTCTGAGCATACTTGTCCTGGATGAGCCGGATGGTGCTGGGCGACGGGTTTATTGTCGCCCCATTTTGTTCCAACTTTGCTAATGCGTCGGCGTCAAGATGCTCGATTTCCACGGTAATGTAGTTTGACTCGGTCGCCAGTTGTTCGAGCGCGCGTTCGTCATATAGGTTGGCGACGATTTGCCGCGCTCCTACCTGCTCTGCTGGGCAATGTTTGCCTGGGTCAACAACAACAATTTCAAAGCCAAGCGGTTTGGCGGCAAGCGTGAGCATGCGACCTAACTGTCCGCCGCCGACAATACCAATAGTCTCGACTGCTCCCATATGGGTTTATCATACCAGTTCTCAGGATACGAGCATAGCACCTGGCGAAAAATGACGATTACACGCATATCGCACCAGCTAGCCAGCTCGGCCGGCAGAGCCGTGAAGCACTATTGGCTTACTCTTTTGCGCTATTACTCTGTATACTAAAGCCATGATGCGGGAGAAAAGAGTACGAAAAGAACAGATTGTGCTCTACCAGGGTGAAGCTCTAAGCGGCGTATATGTCATTTCTGAAGGTATTATTCGTGCTTACAGTATCCTTGGAACGGGCAGTGAGATAAATATTGCTCTCTATGGCCCGGGAGACTACTTCCCTGTTGAAACGGCGTACCATAGCGCCCCGGCCACACTTTTTTACTACGAAGCTTTGACAGACTGCGTGCTTCACAATCAGACAAATGAAGATTTTCAGTCACTTCGAGCAGCAAATGACAGTACTCCTGCGCAAGACAGCAAGCGGTATGTGGGGGCACTGCTCCATGTCAATGCGCTTGGTCAGGCTAACGCGTACGAAAAACTGGGTCACACCTTGCGTTACCTAGCAATCAGATTTGGCATGGCTATGAGCGGCAAAGGATTTGTGAGGATAAATATTCGGCTGACACAACAGGATCTAGCAAATTTGTGCACAATGTCACGCGAGACAGTCAGTATAGAGCTCGCAAAGTTGAAGGCTAAGAACGCAGTAAGTGAAAAGTTGAAGCTCTACACCGTCAACTTACCGCAGCTCAATAGTTTGCTCGGTGAGGACAACATCGATGAAATTATTATTTAACTAGCACTGCTATTGCAGAGTGTTTTGTATGACGTTGACAAGCTCATTTGGAGTTGCCCAGGCTTTGAGCATAAAACGTGAGGCACCGAGTCCGAGAACTTCCTCGACGTCCGATTTACTATCTAGGTTGCTAAACACGATAATTGGGATAGGACTATTTTTACCAAGTCGGCGTAGGAATTCTTTGCCGTCCATAATGGGCATAAGTAAATCAAGAAGGATAACATCTGGCGTGAAGTCACTCATGACATCGAGTGCTTCCTGTCCGTTGAAAACTGCACGAACATCATAGCCACTTTTTAACAAGATTATGCCGAAAGCGTCATTGAGCGCTGAATCATCTTCGACAAGGAGTACTTTGTGGGTTCGAGGCATGCTAAGTACTATACGTTGCCGGTGTAGTTGTGTTCTGTTAGCTGGATAACAGTTTCATCACTAATCATATGTTTTGGTAGAATAAGTATGAACTCCGTCCCCCTTGGACGACGTTGTTTTGTAGTGATTTTCCCACCATGCGCCACTGCAAGCATTTGGGCAAGATAAAGGCCAAGCCCGCTGCCGGCTTCTTTACTCGAAAGAGGGTTTTCTATGCGACTAAACTTCTTAAATAACCTACCTAGGTCTTCGCTGGCGATACCAGTCCCAGAATCGCTAACACGCAGTCGTATAGTGCCTAGCTTTTCCTGCAGGGTGATCTGCACAGTACTGTTGGGATACGAATACTTTATGGCGTTACTCACCAGATTTTCTATAATCATGCGAATAAATCGTTCATCGCCGATAATTGTGACATTGGGGGGGACTCTGAGCTGGAAAGATATTTCTTTTGGCTTGGCTTGTTCTCGCATGGCTTCAGCAACATCGAGTACTGTGGCAGAAAGTGTAAAGCGTTCCGGCTTGAGGCTGAGTTGGCCGGCATCGGCCTTGGCGACGTAGAGCAGCTGATCAATAATCTCGAGCTGGCGGTCATTTGAGGCGTATGCTTTGTTGATTATGCTGAGTTGTTCGGGCGTTTGGTTACCAAAATAACCCTCGCGGAGCATACCAATGTATTGCTTTACACCTGTAGCGGGGGTACGTAACTGGTGTGAAGCGAGTGCAAGCAGTTCATCGCGCGTGTTTTGGAGCTCTGAATTATGTGACTTCGTAAGTTTGTCAATACGGATTTTTAGCAAAAGGAAAGCGAAACTACCGAGCAGTATGCTTATGCCGAGCCCCCCAAAAAACAATCTTAGCGGATGTACCTGACCACTTACAATAGTCTGTGGGACATGCATGCTAAGGCGCCAGACGCGTGAGTTCACGCGCAAGGTGTCGCTAACCATATTGCCAGAGATGGCACTGCTTTTTTCGGAAGAGAACAAGCGCTGTGGTTTGCCATCGGTGACGTCATCTATGGTGTAGCTCACTCCCTTTGCTTCCGACTCTGATGCATATGGTTGTAGCATGTCAGAAACGTAGAACGCGATGTAGACGAACCCTCTAATGGATAGTCGACGGGCGTCTTGAGCCTTAGGATCTCGGCCGCCAGCATAGACTGGATAATACAAAATTCCATTTTTTGAAGCTTGGTCCGTTCGTGGTGACTGTTTAAAAAAGTCTATTGGGGCGGTGAGAGTTGTGCTACCGCTATCCGTGGCTTTGGCAATTGCTGTTCTGCGTGCCTGCTCTGAGAACATGTCATATCCAACGGTAGCCTGGTTGTTAGAGTTATATGGTTCTATGAACGTCACCGGTACATAAAAGTTTCGTTCGCCTGCTGGTATGATTTGAAAATCAGTAAATCCGTCTGCTTGCATTTGTGCAAAGTGGGTACTTTTTTGATCATTTGTGATATAGCGCGCATAACCGAGCGCCAATATACCTGGGAATTTTGCCTTGATACCATTGGTTTGGTAGTACGTACTCCAGTCTGCCCGGTTGATTGCATCATCTCCCTTTATGTAGGCTGCGGTAGCTCCAGCGAGAAGAATCTGTTCGTAGGCAATAAATTTGTTTTGTATGTAGGCTTCAGCGTTTTGGAGCTGTTGCCTTTCTGCTAGGGCGTAATCACGTCGATACTGCGTATCAACGATATGGATGTAAACGTATGTCGTAAAAGTGCCGAGCGCGGTAACGATAATGGCGATGACAAGGGCTGCAGTGCTGAGACGTTGTCGGTCTGCTCGTTTTACTCGCCCTAAAAAGAAGCGTTTCATGTAGCTATCCTAACAGATACCCGCCAATCGCTATGTGAGCTGGGCCACACATTGTTGGTTTGCGGGCTCATAGTTTTGATTTTATAAGCGGCCTATTATGGAGATGTTGCCATAGAAACATTGCCACGCAGCACTTTGACAAACAGCCAAGCACTATTAACGGATCATGCGACAGGTCCTTTAGCCGGCTTACCCTTTGTCCCAAGAAATCAATGCTCTGTAGAGAAACCAGTGTAGAGCGACGCTAACAGTCTTAGCTCCACTTAAATTCTTCAGAAAGGAACACGATATGAAACATTTGGAACTTGAAATACGGATTGAGCGGTTTTTAAACCGAAAAACCCGTGAGTTTCCCGACATTTTTAACACTAGCTAGACTAGATAATGACAGGGCCAGCAGCGAGCCGTTTAAACGGTCCGGTTGCTGGCTCGCGGTCAGTCAGAGATATCGGTCGGGCGCACACTACTGTGGCCGCGCTCGGCATACTACAATAAAAAATAATTAAATTACATTATATAAAGGAAAAAAACTATGAATATACTACTTTGGATCATTTTTGGAGCACTTGCTGGATGGATTGCATCACTTATTGCCGGAACAGATGCGCGTCAGGGGGCTATTGCTAATATAATTGTTGGCATTATTGGTGCTTTTGTCGGTGGATTCCTCATGCAGCTACTTGATAAAAGCGGCGTAACAGGGTTTAACCTCTATAGTATGTTGGTTGCCGTTCTTGGTGCAGTCGTTACGCTCTTCATTTACCGCAAACTTTCACGGAGCTAAGAGCACATTAGTGCACTCTGCCCGGATATCCCATCCTTAAAAAATGGCCGGGCAGTTCACCAGGTTACAATAACAAGGATAAGAAAAGGAAAAATACCATGGTTCAGGAATCACAAGTCGAAGTAACCCGCGAAAGCGGTATTGATGAGGCTGGCAATGATGTGCAGTCACAACGCGTCGTTCGTCAGGAAGAAAACGCGGCCAGTAATTCAGGAGTTGCCCGAAATGTCATTTGGCTTGTTTACGGCATTGTTGCAGGGCTGCATGTTATTCGCTTTTTACTTTCGCTCCTTGGAGCGAACGGCAACAATGGCTTTGCAAATCTGATTTACAACATAACAAACCCATTTGTTGCTCCATTTCGATCGCTGTTCAGTGTTGATACAACGGTTGGAAATGGTACCGGTCGGTTTGAGATCGAGACACTGGTCGCTCTCCTTGTCTACGGTTTAATTGCCTGGGTGCTGGTACGTATTGTTCGTATTCGTAAGGATACAGACTGAATAAAAGGGGCGGGTTTTGCCTGCTAGCGCCTGAACGCGCTAGCAGTGGTGTTTACATCGAACTGAAGTTACATTAATATGCCCGCTGAAATTCAGCGGGCATATTTTATTGCCCAGAATAATCCACTTTATTCATCTTCTTAAAATCACTGTAGCCAGCATTATGTCATCACTGTAGGTGCTGATGTGCGGGTTGCACCGGAGAACTCTTAACTCTAAACCCATAACTCTGTATACTGAAAGCATGAGTGAAAAAATTCTTGAGGGAACGAGTTTTTCGTTGCCTGGTCAACAGGCGGTGTATCACGGCAAAGTACGTGATGTCTATGACTTTGGCGACAAACTGATGATGGTAACGAGCGACCGCTATAGCGCCTTTGACCGGATTCTGGCGGTGGTCCCTAACAAGGGTGCACTACTGACGGCAACTAGCCGTTGGTGGTTCGAGCAAACAGCGCACATAGTACCGAATCATATTATTTCCTACCCCGATCCAAACGTCAGCTACTGCCACAAATACGAAGTTATACCGCTGGAAATGGTTGTACGTGGCTACATAACGGGCGTGACAAATACATCCCTGTGGCATACCTACTCAGAAGGTCAGCGTAATTACGGTGCTTTCACTCTACCAAACGGGCTGAAAAAGAATGATAAGCTAACCGAACCAGTGCTGACGCCGACAACGAAGTTCGAAATCCATGACCGCAACCTGACACCGGCCGAAGCGCTGACAGAAGGACTTTTGAAGGACGAAGTTTGGCAGCGCGTCAGTAACTTTGCGGTTCAGCTTTTTACATTTGGTCAGAAAAAGCCGAAGCAAAAGGACTGCTGCTGGTCGACACTAAGTACGAGTTTGGCCTTACCCCACAAGGTGAAATTATATTGATAGATGAAATACACACCCAGGATTCGTCGCGCTATTGGCTGGCCGAAACCTACCATCAGCGCATTGCCCAGGGCATGGAACCAGAAAACTATGACAAAGAATATTTGCGACTGTGGTTCAAGGAGCGTTTCGACCCCTACAGTGACACGCCCGCGCCAGAAGTGCCAGCCGATATAATTGCCGAGTTGGAGCGCCGCTACCTGTTTGTTTACGAAAGCCTGACAGGCGAAGTTTTTGAGCAGCCCGATACGGAAAATATTGAAAAACGGATTGAAACAAATTTGCGTCAAGCGCTGGGTCAATATGATAGTTAAGGGTTACGAGATAGGAGATAAGAATTGTGCTTTGCATAGTGCATTTCGTGCCTTAACTCACATATCCTATCCCTTAACTTTAACCGCTAAGGAGGAAAGACGATGACCTTATCACCACTAGATTTTTCACCTACCTCTGGAGACAATCGCTTTAACAGCATAGATCCGCTCGATGGTCGGTACTATGATCCCGAAATTGCCCGATATTTGTCTGAGCGCACACGTATTTTGACGCAGGCGCACGTGGAAGCTGCCCTTGCCTATGGGCTGGCTGAATTTGGGCTGTGCAGTCAGGAAATTGCCGAGCAGATAGATGCCGCGAGCCGAAAGATTAGCGTGGAGGCTGTCTCAGAAGAAGAAAAAACCACCCGTCATGACGTAAAAGCCATTGTCAACACTATTAAAAAAGAGCTGCCCGAAACGGCGCAGCCCTATGTACATTTTGGCGCGACATCATACGACATTGTTTCAACCGCCATGAGTTTGCAGCTGCGCCGGGCGATTCGTGAGCTGGTGTTGCCGCGCCTGCAAGACTTGCAAAAAACACTGGCGCAGCTCGCGGAACGTTACGCCGAAACCGTACAAATAGGTCGCACACACGGTCAACATGCCGTGCCAATTACATTTGGATATTTTCTGGCTACGTATGTAGAGCGGCTAGACGACAGTATACGGCATCTTGATATTTTGGCCGGCGAGCTGAAGGGTAAATTTTCTGGTGCGGTCGGTACATACAATGCTATTTCAGTGTTTGTCGATGACCCGCTAAAGTTCGAAAAAACCGTACTTGGGTTTGTCGGGCTTGAACCTGCTCCGGCTGCGACGCAAATTGTCCCAGCAGAGGGTTACATACGCCTTCTAGATGAGCTTGCAATTGCTGCCGGTGTGATGGCAAACCTATCGCACGATATGCGCAACCTACAGCGTAGTGAAATTGGTGAGGTGCGTGAAAAGTTTGAGGAAGGCCAGACGGGATCTTCGACCATGGCGCACAAGCGCAACCCATGGAACTTCGAAAACGTCATTGGCATGTGGAAACAAGTCACGGCGCAAGTTGTGAACGCGAACCTCAATATTAGCAGTGAGCACCAGCGCGACCTGACCGATTCATCGTCTGCTCGTTTCTACACGACTTCATTTGCGCTCGTTGCGTCCATGGCGAAACGGCTGCAAGAGGTGATGAGTAAGATTGAAGTTGACGAAGCGGCCATGAAGCGGAATCTTTATCTTACTAAGGGAGCAATTGCCGCCGAACCTCTGTACTTACTGCTCGAAAAGTACGGGCACACCACAGCGCACGAAGTATCCAAGGCTCTCGCCCACAAAGCAATGGAACAAAACGTACCCCTGTACGAAGTGGCATCCCAGGCGGAAACCATCGCCCCCTATTGGGCAAAATTCACCGAAAAAGAGCGCGAACTAATCCTCTCCCCAGAAATCCACTACACTGGCCTCGCAATGATGAGAGCACATAGTTTAGCAGTTCTAAATTTGACAAACATACAACATATGTAATAAGATAGACAAGATTTTTAACTAAGTTTTTCAGAAAGATAACACCGCCAATATGATAGGTATTGCTCAAGAATTAGCCACAAATCCACGCATTTCGCACCTTAACCACGCATACGAGCAGCCAGCGCTAGCTGGATGCTCGGTTTTATGACCTCCCACTTTTGTTGGTACATGCTGTTTTGTATATTGTTTAGCCTGTCCTGAGATCTTCTCTTGTGTCTTTGTATCCAGGTGAGCATAGAGAGCCCAATGTGGTTTCTCTGTGCTCGGCCAGTGTTGGCCAGACAGCGAGTAAAACCACAGGTTTGTTTGAGTTCACGATGCAACACTTCGACGCTCCAACGTCTTTCAAAGTACTCTTTGACTTGGCTCCTGGATAGATCGAGCTTGCTAGTACCAATGTAATCCGTGCGACCGTGTTTGGTCACGAACCGGAATAGCTTGATCCATCCGTATCCTTTGAGGTGTACGACCAGACCTTCATCTGGTATCTCGAGGGTTTTAATCTGTACATGTGGTTTGTTGACCAAACGGTTACTACGTAACCCCATCACCCAATCCCAGCCATGAGAGCGAGTGGCTTTAAGGTTATCTAAACTGGAATACCAACTGTCGGCAACAACCATTTCAGGCGTAAGTTGACGCTGTTTTACAGCTGTCAGCATATCCCTGAAATGGTTGTTTTTAGTCTTGCCATCTTCCGACGGATTCCATATACGGTAGTCCATCGGCATGTAGTCTTCTTTACTGGTTTGCCATAAGGCATTAACTACACCAATACCTTTAGTTATGTCGTGCTTCGAGCCGGCATACTGCCAGTTTACTAATTCAGTCTTACCACTACGACTTTTGTCTATGACTACATCGTCAAAGACAAGGATACCAGGTTTAGAGGCTACCTCAGACTTAGCAGCCTGCCACAGATCCTTGGGCTGTACCTTTTCGTCTGCAAGCCAACGAGAGATGCTGTCATGTGATAGCGTCGATCCATCTGGAGCAACTTCGCTCAGTGACAATGCTGAATATCTATCTGCTGTTACTTCCAAGAAAGCACAATACAGATCGCGAGAACATTTTGATCGAGACATGTTTATTTTATCCTGCTTAGTTTTGCAGGGCTAACGCCCTGCTACTAATTATGCAGGTTGGGGGTTAAAGTGCGAAATGCGTGAAATCAAGAGACTCTTTGGGACACCCAACATGCCCTTCGAGGGGGACAGGGTGGATTTGAAGGAGCCAGAATTGTTGATGAACCAAATGACGCAGCAGTTATGTTCAACGGCTTACTGCCACCTAAATCAACTATTGCAGAGCTTGGATCTGCAAATGGACGAGATGCTAGATATTGGGCTCAATTTGGGGGCCATACTGTGCATTGTTTGGATTTCTCTCAGGTCGCACTTGACCAGTTAGTAATGCATGCAGTGCGGCAAGGAGTAGCAGATCTAATCAAGCCATGGCACTTCGATGCCAATTCCGGCAGGCTTCCCAAGGAGGTGGACAGTTTCGATGGTTTCTATGCGAGATCAGCTTTGCACGTTGATGACGCGACGTTAATGGCCCTTTTGGCTGATGTTGATAGTCGTTTACGTCCGCAAGGTGTTGTATTTATCGAAGGCAAAAGCACTCATGATACCAAAATTGCACGTAGTATAAACTTGGGTAACGGATTAGCCGTGGACCCAGAGGAAAATGGGCATCTACGTCGAATATGGTCTCCAGAAACACTTCAACAAATCTGTCGTATTTTTGGTTGGATTTCATTAAATCAAGATACAATTAAAGAAAAATGGGCAGGTACTGATGCAACGTTCCTCCGTTTAGTAGCAACCAAATAACATTACCTATATAATCGAGAAACTATGATTGATTCATCTACGTCAAACCCACGTGTCGTTGTGTCTGCAATAATCGAAAAAGTTGAAGATGGAATGTGGTTTGTCTTCATGCAAACACGTTGGAAGCCACAAGCAAGCCCTACCTATTTAGGCGTATTCGAGATTCCGGCTGGTGGTATTGATGGATATGAGAACGTGTATGATTCGGTTAAACGTGAAGTCAAAGAAGAAACAGGCCTTGAGATCATTCGTTTTATTGATGATTTTCAGACGCCAGTTACGTATGCTCGTCTTGGAGATTCCTCAATAGCTTTTCGACCATTTATATGTCAGCAAGTACTCGAGACTAACGGTGGCCTTCCATGGGTAGGATTTGTCTTCCGTTGCGAAGCTACGGGCACAATTTCCATGCAAACTAGTGAAGCTAAAGACCCCCGTTGGGTATCTATTGATGAGCTGGACGAGTTGCTAAACAAATCTCCCGAGAAGATCTTTTCACTTCACGTCGCTACCCTAAAGTACTATGTTGACTTTGTAAGAAATCTAACAAGGAGCCTATGATTTTTGGCATAAAGTAGACTGGTGGTGTCTGATAATTCGGCGAACATTTTGGCTAGAAGACCTGCCGACCTTCGACAGAGAAAAAATATGTGATTTTGTGTCGTTGTCCGTCTCGGCCGTTTTGCTTACTACGCTTTTCGCACTTTAACTTCGCCGTCATCTTCCCCTTATAATCAACACACAGTCTTTCCCGGAAAAGACGAAAATATGTTTCTATTCACTGTATTATGGAAAATAATTCTACGTGGTGGGGCGTTCTTGGTTACTAGTTTCGCTGGTTTCATGAGTGATGAGGTAGGTTGTGGTCAGGAGGACTAGGGCGCTGAGGGTGGGGCTGATCAAATGTTTGTAACAGCGCAAACTATCGGATTTTTGCTGCTACTGCTGGCGCGATTTGGGCATTTCCTGCGGCGTTTAGGTGCAAGCCGTCTCCAGTGAAAAATGCCGTGTTAGCTAGTTCGGAACGGTTGGTCGCAGCTATTTTTTCGCCCAGTAAGCCTCGTGTGTCAATTATTCGGCCTTGAGGAGCTAGCCAAGCCGAAAGCCACTCATTATACCAATCGCGCCTATGTTCTATGGCGAGAGAGTCTACGTCGGAGACCTGGGTAGTAGTGGTGCGGGGCATAGGTGTAATCCAATATACCTTTGCTACTCCGGCATCACGCAGTGCTTGGTCGGCGTAGACCGCTTCCCATTTCGACAGCTCCAAAGAGTTCGGATCATTCAAATTGTAGTTTTCAGCGAATTGATAGATATCGTTGTGACCTATCAAAATAATAGCAGTAGTCGGACGCTCGGTTGTCGAGGCCAACGCATTTTGGATTTGCTTTTTGAGTGTCATTTGAGTTGGGGCTGTGGGATGGGCGCGCAAAACCGAACCACCAATCGAATAATTTGTGATCGTGGTACCGCTTAGGCTGCCGGCCATTTCTGGAATTGTCGCTCCCAGTGTTGGATATGCTGTCGAGCGCCATTGGTTGGTTACTGAACCCGCCATGATTGAATCACCAAAAGCCCATACCGTCTGTCCGGCTGCGTTTGTTGTGCGTCCCTGCAGACCAACCGATATTGCCAATATGACTATTAGAGCGCCCGTAAGGATCATTAGTTTATTTTTCATAGAACTCCTCGATTAATATATAAACCATATCACTTTTTTCTTACTAAATCAAGGGTTGTCGATATTGAGCCGTTCTACATATCAATTTTTTGGACAGAAATTAAGGACCTGAATTGCCCGTGTATGGCTTTGGCTGAAGTGCATGTCTGCATCTGCCCAGTGTATGCTTGTTTGTCTTTACAAACTATGACTATCTTCCAGAACCGTATTTTTCATCGACAGTGTGTATGTGCATATTAGCAAAATAACCGCACCAACTCCCTGCGTGAGTGTCAGGCCCTGTTGTAGGAACGCCCAGCCAATGAGGACGGCGCTGAGTGGCCAGGCTAGTTCAAGTACAGCAGCGCGACTGGCGGTAACGCGCTGGAGGCCGTAGTAGTAAATGAGTAACGCCACTAGGCCAGTGCTAAAGGTGATGGCGAGCAGGTAGAAAAACTGTGGCTGAGTGATTTGCGAAACGGCTGCGGCTGAGCCAGAGCCGAGTACAAAAAAGAGCGAAATCACTGCCGTCAAACCAAATCGTGCAGCTGTAACGTGCGGGTATGAAGTGCCCTTCAGCGCGTATTTTGAAAACGCGGTGCCAATGCCCCATGCAGCAGCTGCGCCAGCTGCATAAAGTGCGGCGATGAGGGTTCCCTTGCCTGTATCAAGATTAACTGTGAGGTCCGGGAAGCTGACTAGGTAGGCGCCAATAAGTGCGACTGCGGCCAAGCTAAGAAACTTCGCGCTTAGTTTTTCGCGCAGTAACATCGCTGCGGTAGCAATCGCAAAAATTGGGTTTAATTGTTGCAACAGCACAACTACCGAGAAGTTTATAAAGTTTACCTGCCCAAGTGCCGCGGTGTACAAAATGGTGCCGAGTGCGCCAGACAGGAGCGCAACCAGTCCCATAGCCCACCATTGCTTACGGGTTAGACCACGGAATTTTGAGCGCGTAGACCACAGAAACGGCGCCAGAAGTATTACTCCCAGCACGTGTTCATAAAACACAACGACTGAAGGTGGCAAGCTATATAAATTACGCCGTAGCAGACCGTCTACGCTCCAAAGCAATGCTGCAACTATCACAGCGAAAGCCCCCGCATGGGCAAATTTATTCATTGATCAGTTCCCTTTCTACTGCTATTGCAGCAACTCGATTGCTCGAGTTTCCGACTGTACGGCCGGTGAACGAATTGCACGTTCTCATCCAAGAAAACTTGGTCGACGACTTAAGGCCGTAGGACCTATCACGTCCGATTGGCGAATTTCACGCCACCCTGGTTAGTTTTACAACCCTACTTTACCATACCTCAGCCGTAAGCACACAAAAATAGATTGTCCGGCCGTACAATCTATTTTGATGTTTTTTCATGATTCAAGCATTCATAAAAATTGTATATTGTGCAATGTATTGCTATACTTTACGAATCGTGGACATTTTTATACCACCCTCGCGGCGATCAGCGCCGGAAGCATTAACAAATGAATTCCGGTTATTTTATGATCCTCGACACGATTTTGAGCGAAGTGATACCGCTGAACAATTGCTATGGCTCTCCCGTGGTCGCAGCATCTCACCAGACCCCGATGTTAGTTTGCATGTTGGTTCAAGAATCTTAGCTCGTGAGCTAGCACATACTCGTCTAATAGCCATCGGTAGGCATGATAACGCTGGTGGCCTGAACATACCCCATCAAGAATTGGACAGTATTGTTGATCTAGCATATTTTGATGCACATCGTACCATCCGAGCGCTGGAAAAGGGCATCTCTCGTCTCTTGTGTGATTATCCTGATATCGCTGCGCAAGCAAAAAAAGAAGATCCAGAACGCATCTTACTTTTTGGAGCTATGGGTAGCAGCCTCTCTCATTTAGGGCAGAGACGCCGTAACGGCAATCAATACGCACAGCACCCCCTTGAAAGTACCATGATCGCTGAAGTGATTGAAAAAAGACAGTTTGGTACTGTGTCGCCAGAACAGTACAGCGTACAGTCTGCTATTTTGAAGTACGTGTTGTACGCTCACGATGAGATTGAAGATGATATGTCTAGCGAAGAGGGTAAACGGAACCATTCTTTCTTGGCAAAGAAAAAAGTACACATGACACCTCTCGTTCATTACATGCTTTTACAGTATCTCGGTTACACAGAAGAAGTAGCAGACTATGCTTCCGACGGGCTGTTGCCGCTAACAAAAACTGTTGGCTTGAGTGGTCGGCGCAATTGGTATGACTATATTCGTGAGCTGGCTTCGGCAGCACCAGTAGCGCCAAGCGGTTTTGAAGGCATAATAACAGAAGTAAAAGAAATAGAAATGTCCCACAATTCTGAAGTTGATAAGGATAATCATCCAGCAGAATCCACTCTCACGGGCGATAATTTAAGATTGGCTGAAGTAAAGTACTATCGGCGTAAAAAAGATTACGATTGGGCTAGAGAGGAGTTGCGCAGGTACACCACATACCTCAGTGGGTATCCGGCGGCTATCGCGCAACATGTCGGGGCTGTGAGCGCAGAGGACATCAAGAGGCATAAAGGGGCTGGGTCGTTAAGTACCATGCTTGTGCCCGATTTGCTCGTTGCTTCATTTTTTGCGGGAAATCAGGCCACATGATTATTTACCGTTAAGACTTTATTAGGTACACTGTGAGAAGAACTGGAGGGTTCGCAAGTGAAGTTTATAGATAAGTTGCAGGCATCTGTGGTACGTAACGATTCGCTTGTGTGCGTTGGGTTAGATAGTGACGCTGCAAAACTGCCGAAGGGAGTTGACCAGCTGAGTTTCAATAAAGCCATCATTGATGCGACACATGACTTGGTAGCGGCGTATAAACCAAACACGGCATTTTATGAGGCGCGTGGCGCTGAAGGTATCACAGTTTTAAAAGAAACCTGTGAATATATACACCAGAAAGCACCTAGTGTAATCATCATCCTTGATGCCAAGCGCGCAGACATTGGCAATACCAATGCTGGCTATCTGCAGTTTGCGTATGACTATTTAGGGGCCGATAGTATAACCCTCCACCCTTACCTTGGTCATGAAGCTCTAGAACCTTTTCTTGCGCGGGCTGACAAGGGGGCGATTGTTCTCTGCCGAACTTCGAACCCCGGAGCTGGGGAATTTCAGGATCAATATCTCGATGGTCATAAACTGTTTGAGCATGTCGCGTGCATGGTTGCTAAAGACTGGAATGGCAATGACAACTGCATGCTGGTGGTTGGGGCAACCTATCCAGACGAAGCCAGAGCTATCCGTGAGGCAGTGGGTGATAACATGTGGTTTCTTGTTCCTGGTGTCGGTGCGCAAGGTGGCGATGTCCAAAAAACCATGGAGGCCGCGCAAAACAGCCGTGGCAGTGGGCTACTTATAAACTCATCACGCGGGATTATTTTTGCAAGCTCAGGTGTCGATTATGCCGAGGCCGCCCGTCAGGCAACGATAACACTCCGAAGTGAAGTTAACAGCTATAGAAAGGGCAAATGAAGTGAAACCCGAAGACGTACTTAAGAAAATGGGCTGCGTATATAGTGGTCATTTTGTCGGCGTAAGCACAAAGCACCTGGCTGGATATTGCAATATAGATCCGCTCATACCACATGTCCGTGAGGTGGGACAACTCATACAACAGTTAGTGGAAAACTTTAAGGATGATGATGTTGAAGTGGTAGCATCGCCTGCTATTGGGGCAATACCATTTGCACACTGGGCCGCGCAACATCTCATGGCAGGAACCGACAAAGATATTTTAGGTGTCTGGGCCGATAAAGTTTCCGGTTCTGCCGAGCGTGAATTTATATTTGAACGCGAGGGATTTACTAAGGCAGTTCAAGGCAAACGGATTCTGATACTTGAAGACATGGTAAACCAGATGGCGTCCGTAAAAGCAATGATTAAAACCGTTCGCGCTGCAGGCGGTACTGTGGTGGGCGTCGGTTGCATTGCAGCCAACAAAGGAGCAACAGCCGAGGAGCTAAATGTTCCGAAGTTTGTAAAACTGACAAGCGTAGAGTACGACGTTTGGACGGCTGAGGAATGTCCGGTTAGCGGTTTGTGCGCAAAAGCTGAACCGATAGTGATAGACATTGGTCATGGTGATGATTATCAAAAAGCCCATCCCGACTACAGCGGTGGCTTTGTAAAACTGCTGGACGACTAACATGCTCTATGAACCAAGTAGGTCATTTGATGAAAATGTGGCGGAGGGGCCGTTTGACATCGACCCCAAAGATTACCGCAAGCCGAACGAGCTGCCGAAGTATACATTCTTGGGTTTCCCGATCAATTTTCCGTTTGGGATTGCGGCCGGCTCCCTGCCTACCTCGCGCCATACAAATGCTGCGTTTCGGCTTGGTTACGATGTGGTGGTGTATAAAACCCAACGTGCTCACGAGTTCCCGTGTAACCCCTACCCTAACGTCTTGCCGCTTCAGATTGATGGCGACCTGACACTCGAAAAGCTTTCAGACCCACTGGTCGTAGCAGATACCTTTGCCGAAGACGTTTCGAAACTGAGTGTAACCAATTCATTTGGAGTTCCTTCCCCCGACCCAACCGTTTGGACGGCCGACCTACCAAAAGCTTTGGCTGGTGCGGGCAAAGGTCAATTATTGGTTATGAGTGTGGTTGGAACAATCCGTGAACATTTTGGACCTAGCGAATACTACGATGATTTTGCGAGCGCAGCAGCTCTGGCAAAAGAGGCAGGCGCACAAGTGGTCGAAATCAATCTGTCATGTCCAAATGTGGCGAGTGAGGGCGTGATTTGCTACAACCACGATGCGGTGACGGAAATATGCAAGCGGACAAAAGCCGCTCTAGGTAATATGCCGCTGGTTATAAAAATAGGTTATTTCACCCAGGAGCAGCAAAGTACTCTTGAGGAAATTGTTCGGGACGTTGATCAGTACGTTGCGGCGATTAGCGCAATCAATACATTGCAGGGAACTATTGTTGATAGTAATGGTGAGCAGGCATTACCAGGACCAGGACGACTGAAAAGCGGAGTCTGCGGAGCAGGAATAAAATGGGCGGGACTTGATATGGTACGGCGGCTTGACGCGCTCCGCACGAAAGAAGGCTATGACTACGAAATAATCGGTGTGGGTGGCGTCATGACACCGGCAGATTACGCCGAATATCGAGCAGCTGGTGCTGATGTAGTGCAAGCTGTCACTGCGCCAATGTGGAATCCGCTGCTCGCCCAAGAAATTATGTCGTCTAACAAGCAGTAACTTGGCGTTTACGCTCGAGTTCGGGTTATTTTAGCGATACTGCTGGAGGCGGGCAATGCGAGCCGCGGTGCTTGGGTGGGTAGAAAACAGGCTGGAGAGACCTTGCATGCTGAACATATTGGTAAACATAAGGTGTGCTGTGGCTTGCTCGTTCGGGCGAGGCTGTAAACCGGCCATGTTTGGTTTGAAATTTTCCAGTTTTTGTAGGGCACTTGCTAGGTCGCTCCCCTGTCCAACAAGGTTAGCGCCGTGTTCATCAGCGCCAAACTCGCGGCTGCGCGAGACCGCCATCTGAATCATCATGGCAGCAAACGGTGCAAGTATTAGCATGGCAAGGCTACCTGCCCAATTGTTGCCTTCGTCGTCGCTACCCCCAAAAAGTGAGCCTCCCCAAAACGCCATTTCAGCCAAGATAGCTATTGCGCCACCCACGGCAGCGGCAATGGTAGAAACCAGCATGTCGTAGTTTTTTACATGACCAAGTTCGTGAGCAAGGACAGCGCGCAGTTCACGTTCGTTTAATATTTCGGTGATTCCTCGGGTTACGGCTACAACGGCGTGTTTCGGACTGCGGCCAGTGGCAAAGGCATTTGGTACCGGTGTATCAACAAAGTATAACTTTGGCATAGGCAGGTTGTCTTTTTGCGTAAGCTCGCGCACGGCCTTTTCGACATGCGGAAAAGCTTGGGTGTCGAGCGGGACAGCGCGTTGCATTTTTAGTACCATACTGCCGCTGAACCAGTACATGCCGAAGTTCATGACCGTTGCGAGGAGCAGCGCAATAATAGCTCCACTACGTCCGCCGAGCATGTATCCGACTGCCAGAAACAGGCCTGTCAGTGCCCCCAGTAGTAATGTTGTTTTTGCAAATGATTTCATTCTTCTTGACCAGTTCTACTCCAGATTTTTTTCTGCAGCTTCACCATTATCTCATATCTGCTTTATTTTTTCACCGACTCCCGCACAAAGCGCCCTTAGCGCAGTATCATTTTGGGGTGATACAATAATCCAGATGATAGATGATGAAAGCTACAAAAAGTGCAGACGTGAGGTCTCGGACTATATTAGTGACTGGTTCGACAAACAATCGTCTGAGGCAGCAGTTATACACAAAAACTATGAAAGGCTGATGCGTATAGCTGGCGAAAGTATGCAGGACGGTGGTAAATATCTGCGGCCGTATCTAGTGTGGTTGGGCTATAAGTACGGCGACAAAACCACTTCTATTGTGCCAGTTGCCGCTGCTTTTGAGCTACTGCATTACGCGTTCCTTATTCATGATGACATTATTGATGGAGATGTTCGCCGCCGCGGAAAACTAAACATTACTGGTAGGTATATAGAAGTTTACCAATCAATAACGTCTCAAGCGAAGCGAAAACACTTTGCTGAGAGCGTGGCCCTGCTGGCAGGAGATATTTGTATAGCCGGCTCTATCTCGATGGTACTTGACAGCGCGTTTGATCCCGGACAGCAGCAAAAAGCACTTCGGCATCTTCTAGCAAGTATGTATGAGGTGGGCGGTGGTGAACTACTCGATGTGGAGGCTTCGATGGGTTTGGAAGATAAAGCCCCGCCTGAAACAATCTACCGTTATAAGACGGCGGGATATTCCATGGTTCATCCGTTACTGGTCGGTGCCGAGTTGGCCGGTTGCTCAAACGATATACGCCGTACGCTTGAATCATTTGGTATAGAGCTGGGCATTGCATTTCAACTCTCAGACGATATTCTCGGTGTTTTTGGTGACGAAAAGCTTACTGGTAAATCAACGCTGAGCGACCTACGTGAGGGCAAATACAGCTACCTTATTGCCCAGTTTGAGAGGCATGCGAACCCAGCTCAGCGCAAGAAATTTTATACCCATTTTGGGCAAAGCAACCTGTCTGAACGAGAGGCTAGCCTACTGCGCACTATCTTAGATGATTGCGGAGCGAAACAGGCAGCTGTTCATGCTGTCGATGAATATACTGAGCGAGCAAACCAGTTACTTGCCTTGTTGCCGCGCGGCGAAGCGAGCCAAGCGCTACAAGAACTGATTACAGTTCTCAAAAGGCGATGTGCTTAAGGGCGTGAGTGCGGCATCATTGCAAATAACGCTCTGGTCTAGTACCATAAGCGGGTGAAAATAATCGGTGTATTTGGGCAGCAGCGCGGCGACGAGGGCAAGGGCCGAGTTGTTGATATGCTTGCCGAGTCATGTGACATAGTTGCTCGCTTTAACGGTGGCAGCAATGCCGGGCATACGGTAGTTTTGCCCGATGGCCGTGAGCTTGCGCTACATATCGTGCCCTCGGGCATTGCACATAACGACGCAGTCAACGTCATTGGCGGTGGTACTATTGTCGATCCCGCTAGTTTTTGTGAAGAAGTTGCCCAGATTGAAAAACTAGGCATTGCCGTAACGCCTGCAAATCTAAAAGTCAGCTCATCTGCCCACCTTGTGCTGCCCCATTACAAACAGCTGGAAGAAATTCGCGAAATTGGTCGCTCTGCTCAGGGAACTACTAAAGCCGGCATTGCCGATACCTACGCTGCAAAGGCGCAGCGGGCTGGTGTACGGGTCGAGCGAGTGCTTGGTAATCACGAGTCGCTTCTGCGCGTGGTGCGGGAAGGACTAGAGGCTTTGCAAATCGAACGAAAAAACCACGATTTACCCACTGTAGATATTGATAATGAAGTTAAATTGTACGCCGAAGCCATACTCAAGTTACAGCCTTTCGTGACCGATACATCGGTATACGTGAACGAACGTCTCCAGGCGGGGGCTTGTTTGTTGGCGGAAGGAGCGCAAGCGTTTTTACTAGACATTGACCACGGCATGTACCCGTTTGTGACGTCGTCGTCGACAACTGCCGGAGGGGTGGCCACTGGTCTTGGGATAGCGCCCAACACATTAGACCGCTCAATCGGTATCGTAAAAGCGGTGCAATCACATGTTGGTGGTGGACCGTTTGTGACAGAAATTCATGACGAAAAACTGCTCAGTGTTTTGCACGGCGATATGTCGACTATTGATGCAGAAAAAGGTACGACGACCGGTCGTGTACGGCGACTAGGGTACCTTGACATTACTGGCATACGCCGGGCAAATATGATAAACGGCACGACTGAACTTGCTATCACAAAGCTTGACTGGGTACCGCGCTACGGCAGTAAAATCAAAGTCTGCAAGGCGTACAAGTACCGCGGAGAAACACTTTCAATGGCGCCTGATTCAGCTTGGGCTCTCGAGAAATGCGAGCCAGTGTACGAAGAACTTTCTGCTTGGGATGAAGATATTACAGAAGTGAGAAACTTTTCAGACCTGCCCGAGGCTGCACAAAAGTATGTTAAAGCCATCGAAAAATGGACAGGTCTCCCTGTTACTTATATTGGTGTTGGCCCCCGACGCGACCAGGTCATCATCCGCTAGCTTTTGATATAGGCTTCTCTTGCCCTGCCCAGTATTGTATTGTCCAACGTTAAACCTAATTCAAATATATTATTGACGAATATAATTCACGGCCGCGGAATATATTTACGTTATGCCTAAAGTGTATTTGTTTAGTAGGTCTTGTTGAAGGCGTGGATGAGGTTGGCTAGGCTTGGTGTGGTGGCGTTGAAGCAATGAGCATCGACGGAATGAATCGGGAGGATTTTTGCGCTGGTACTGGTTAGGAAAGCTGTGTCGTAGCTTGCTAGTGAGTCGAGCGGAATGGGCTGATGGACAATGTCGAAGCCCTGGGCGCGCGCGAGTTTCAGGACATGGTCACGGGTGACACCGAGGAGAATGTCTGACTCGGGGGGCGAAAAGATAGTGGTGTCTCGCATGACGAAAAAGTTGCTGCGAGTGCCTTCGGTGATTTCGCCCCGGCGATTAATGAGCAGCGCATCATGCGCCTCAGCTCTCACGGCATCTCGGTAGGCGAGGTAGCTTGGTAGCATGTTGAGTGTTTTAGCGTGGGGGTACATGCGCTCGTACTCATATGTCGTGCAATGACAGCCCGTTTTATACAGTTTGCGGTCGACAAAATATGGCGCGAGACACAAGATGTATATATCGGCATCAGTCGCTGCCTTACTGCCAATTAGTAGTACCTTTACATTACACGTTTCAACTTCATTTGCCTTGACTATATCTGTTACGAAGGCTTCAATTTGACTTGGTTTATAATTGTGTTCTAGCCCGATGGTGTCAGCCGAGGTTTGCAGGCGCTGGCAGTGATCCTTAATAAACCGTGGTTTACCATCCGAAACACGTATGGTTTCATACACGCCAAAACCATAGCTGTATTCAATGCTGGCAAGTGGCACAACAGCTTTCTCAAGTGGCAACACTGCCCCGTTGTGCGAAAAAAACTGAAAACTCATAACAGTATTTTACCTCAGTCCCAATTAAGTACCACCTACTTTCTTAACTAGCGGATGCGGGTTTTAAGACGAAGGTTTGAGAGGTACTGCTCGGCGGTTATCCCAGGGTGCGCACAGAGATAGGCAACATGTTTGTCAACAAATGACATACTGTGGTCGGGGTAAATCTCTGCGTTGGGGTTGTAAGAAGATGTAGTGGTAAAAGCTTCGTCTTCCAACATAGCTTGTAGTTTCCGGCAAAAGATTTTGCCTTCTTCAGATTGAAGAAAAGTAGTAACCGGTATTGTGCTTGCCATATAAACTCCTTCAATATGACGTTATTTTTCGACGAATGTGTATGCGTAACCGATGCGACCAGCTCGGCCGGCACGGCCAATGCGGTGAATGTAGTCATCGTAGGTTTGTGGTTGTGTGTAGTTTATGACGTGGGTTATGTCGATTACGTCAAGACCACGGGCAGCGACATCGGTTGCAACCAATATTTTTACGGTATTATCTTTAAAACTTTTGAGTGCGCGGGCGCGCTGGCTTTGGCTTTTGCCACCGTGGATACTCGCAACATGGAAGCCACGCGCCGTAAGATCGTTTTCGAGCCGTTCGACGCTGCGTTGGGTTCCCTCAAAAATGATGGCTTTTTCGGTGTCTGGCTGAAGAAGGATATCGTGTAGTTTTTCTTGCTTGTCAGTTTTGCCGCTAAATTGCATAACGTCTTGGTGCACGTTTTCACTTGTCGTGCTGGCTCTAACGGTAACCATTTCGGCGTCTGGTGAAAAAGTGTGAATAAGGTTAGTTACCCGCGTGTCCATAGTGGCGGAAAAGTAGAATGACTGGCGTTTGACTGCAAGCTGGCTGAGCAGCAATCGAACATCATTTACAAAACCCATATCGAGCATGCGATCAACTTCATCGAGTACTACTAGATTAAACCCATCGAGTTTAAGCGTATTTTGGTCAATGTGGTCTTTGATTCGTCCTGGAGTACCAATAACGAGTCGTGGGCCCGCGCGAAGATCGCGGAGCTGTGGCCCATAAGCCATGCCACCGAGCAACAGAGCGCCGCTGAAGCCACCGCCCTTACCCATGTCTCGGCATTCGGCTTCAATTTGTTGAGCAAGTTCTCGTGTCGGTGCAACAATCAGTGCTTTACTGTTTTGGTCGGCCATGAGACGGTGCAAGATAGGCAGCGCAAAAGCGGCGGTTTTACCAGTGCCTGTGCTGGCAATACCAATTACGTCTTTGCCGGCTAGGCCGAGTGCGATCGTTTGATCTTGAATGGGCGTAGGAGCCACATAGCCCTTGGTGGCGATGTTGGCATGGAGGCGCTTGTCAAATGCGAAGTCCGCAAAAACATGTTTAGCTTCGTATGAATCGGCCGTAACTGGAGCTGCAACCTGAACGAAGCGTGCAGGGTTAATGTACTGGCCTGCTCCGCGTGCGCGGCGCTGAGGCTTTGGTTTTGCATAGGGGGAACGGCTGCTTTTATAGGCAAAGCCGCGTCGTGATGATACTGGCATAAGATTTATGTATTCCTTTAGGTCAAGTGGTTTATAGTGTATAGCCGACAATAATAAACGTATGTACGTCTTGTCGTATTGCCTGTATGACACCGAAGCACTAACCTACCAACCTAGGAATCATAGAAACAATTACTTAAAATTCTAGCATAAATACTTTTGATAAGCAAGCGGCTGTGGAGGTTCACTACATGAGCGCCACTTCTTCAGCTTCCAGCGTGCCGAAGTTTCTAGCCCAGACAGCTAGGAAAATGTTACTTCCAAACAACAATGGCATGCTGTCCCGGGTATTTCTAGCGTAGCTGACTCTGGGTTTGTGGTGGTGTATAGTATTGACGTACCGTGAGCACCCATGTAGAGAGCGCAAAACCGGCACTGCCGATACGCGCAACACGGGGCAACCACGGTGGCACAGTGTAATACCAACAGAGAATGACTGACATCGGCGACGAACCTGCTTGCAGGCTAAAAATCGCAGCGGATAAACAACTTATAATTAGCGGGGTTAAATGTATGGCAGAAAATAAAACAAAGCCCACTGTCGTTAATCCGGCGTCTTTCTTGGCTGGCGTGTCGAATGCGACTCGGCGGGAAGACGGAGCTAAGTTGCTGGACATAATGCAGGAAATAACCGGCCAAGATCCTGTCATGTGGGGGCCGAGCATGATTGGTTTTGGCTCGTACCATTACAAGGGTAGGTCAAGTGAAGGCGACTGGCTTCGCGTTGGGTTTTCGCCCCGCTCCTCTGCACTCGTGTTGTACGGCCTAGTCTTTTACGATGAAAATGAACCAAATAATCACCTGCTGAGTACGCTCGGGAAATACACGCGTGGCAAGGGTTGTCTTTATGTGAAATCGCTGGCAGATGTAGACGAGCTGGTGTTGCGCAAAATGATAAAAAACGCCTATTTTCATGAGGCGACGAACGAAACATGACAGTTGAGGCGTACATTGACCAGTTCCCTGCTGCTGTAAAAGAGCGGCTTCTTGCCATGCGTGAAATTGTACACACACGCGTACCGGAAGCGGAAGAATCTTTTTCCTACGGCATGCCTGCTTACATGCTATACGGTAAACCACTTGTGTACTTTGCTGGCTACGACAAACACATTGGGCTGTATGCAACCCCCACTGGCCATGCGGCTTTCAAAAAAGAGCTTGCTCCCTACAAACAAGGTAAAGGTTCGGTTCAGTTTCCTCTTGACCAACCGCTGCCGCTAAACTTGGTTGAAAAAATTGTTCTCTTCCGTGCTGCCGAGGTCACGGCGAGCGTTAATTAACGCAGTAAATCTAGTATACTTGTGGTATGAAGAAGCAAACACTAGCTAGCGGGACAGTTCACATTATGCCGTCCGATCTTCGCACAATGCTTGAGGCAGACAGCGGTTTGGTGGCAGCTTGGCAAAGCATTACACCGTTAGCTCGAAATGAGTTTATTTGCTGGATAGTAGAAGCGAAAAAACCTGAAACTCGTGCCCGGCGCATCCTCGTTGCCAAAGACAAACTGTCCCGCGGCGAACGTCGCCCCTGCTGTTGGATTGGGTGTATTCATCGCACGGACAAACCACTGAGCCCATCGGTTAAAGGTATTATGGAAAAACGCTCTCATTCACGTGGCTAAGCTAGTGTGTTCTTTACCTGGGACGGCTAGATAACAGAGGTGTTTTTCATCTCGAGCTTTTTTGGGGCGACACGTTTTTTTGTGGCTAGAGGTAGAGCAAACGAACATGACTTAGTTTTGCCGTAGGTTTATTTGCTACGCCAACGCTGAGCGGTTGGTTGGCTGCCTTGCTACGACGCTTGTCTGTAGAGTGAGCCTTCCGATACCCTATCCACAACCTCATGGGCACTGGTGATTACGACGTAGGCGTGCTTGTCTATGCGGCGAATAGCTTCTTTGAGCCGTTGTTCTTCGAACCGTGTGATGACAGCGAGCATAATACCGTGAGGCTCATTATTGTCACCTGGCTTTGCTTCTTTAATGTACGTTACAGGCTCACGGATCATTTGGTTGATAGCCCCACCAATCTCGCGGACGTGCATACTAACAATCCACATACAGCGATCTTCGTTAAGTCCTTCTACGACAACGTCGATTGCTTTATGGGCGATAAAGTAGGCGATTAGTGAATACATTGCCTGTTCCCAGCCATAAACGAACCCTGCCAGCGTAATAATGGTACCGTTAATGACCATGATTGCCTCGCCAACGGTAAATACAGTCACTTTGTCGACCAAGACGGCAATGGTATCCGCACCGTCAATTATGCCACCATGACGTATTACCAGCCCCACTCCTAATCCGACTATTAAGCCACCAAAAATCGCTGCAAGCATTGGGACATCCGTTGCCCCAGTATCGACATGGAAAAATGTCAAAAGTGCGAGTGTTGTGATGCCGATTGTAGAATACACGGCAAAGACTTTTCCGAATTTGCGGTAACCAAGCATGACGAACGGTATGTTTAGAATAAGCAAAAATAGACCGAGTGGCAGACCAGTTAGTTTCGCAGTGATAATAGAGAGTCCGGTCACTCCCCCGTCCAGTAAATGGTTTGGTAATAAGAAAAACTGCAGGCCGACTGCAGTGACAATGCTCCCTAATATGACAAATGTGATTCGTTTGACGTGTTCGGTAATACGCTTCCTTTCTGTTTATGTATAGATATATTGTACAGGGTTTTGAACCAGACAGAGTGGTTTAAACGGGGTGTACTGGGTTCAATTGTTATTTTTTAGCGTCCGCTTCTGATTCCATTTTCTTCAGGCGAGTGTAGTAATCAGGAATTTCCTTAAGATGTGCCCAAGCTATTTTACCTGTGATTATGGGGTCACCATTTGTTACATTTGTCCCTGGATCATTTGATCCGTGTTCGAGCTCCACCGCTAGTCCTTTTCTGAACTCATCTAAGTCGTATTTTTTAAAATCTATACCAATTTTCTCTCCGATTGCGCGTGCTTCTTTTTGCGTGAATTTTTTAGCCATACAAACATAGTAAGCCTTTTTGGTTGGAAGTGCGAATGCTTACAGCGTAACCTGTAAAATGCATGCTTTTAGCACAGCCTATGGACGTACCAAGGACTAAGAACTGATGATGGCTGCCGTTCGCTCCATAGCATAGTTGGGCACGCCGTCGGCATGTACGATACGTTTGCCTGTTAGCTCAAAGCCAAGTTTTTTAAAAAACGGTATTGCTTCACGGCGAGCATCAAGCGTAAAACCAGTAGCGCCACGAGACTGCGCTTTGGTTAGCGCTGCGCTCAGCATTAGTCTGACCACGCCCTTACCCCTGGTTGTGGGAACTACTACCATCTTGCGCACCTCATAAATATTAGGTTCAGTTCCGACCAGGTCAAGCCGCACCGTGCCGACAACTTCTCCACAGTCAAATGCTGCCATATGAATAGTCTCTTCTGCAAAGTCTTTTGCAGTCAGCTGGTGGTCGGTCTTGATAAGTCGTGCCGTATCAAGCACAACGTGCCGTAGTTGCTGCACTTGTGTTAACTCGCTCATGTCTGGCTGGCGTATTTCGATGTTATCCATATGTATTTGAAACTACTTTATGCAGTAATTATAACAAGCTCGCGCCCGAGAAATTATCAGACAAATACAGACTACCTATAGCGTGAATGCGCCCTGGATAACCCGATAAATATGTACTGCGGGCTCCCGCTGGTAGACGTACTTCACAACTATTAACTCAAAGGATGGTGAATGCTATTGCGGCTGGATAGATATTAGGTTAGGAAAGCGCCCCCAAGCCCAAGACAAATCTTCCAACCCGTAAGCCATGTCATTTGGGTCTAACACGCATTTCGCACTTTAACCCCCAACCTGCATAATTAGTAGCAGGGCGTTAGCCCTGCAAAACTAAGCAGGATAAAATAAACATGTCTCGATCAAAATGTTCTCGCGATCTGTATTGTGCTTTCTTGGAAGTAACAGCAGATAGATATTCAGCATTGTCACTGAGCGAAGTTGCTCCAGATGGATCGACGCTATCACATGACAGCATCTCTCGTTGGCTTGCAGACGAAAAGGTACAGCCCAAGGATCTGTGGCAGGCTGCTAAGTCTGAGGTAGCCTCTAAACCTGGTATCCTTGTCTTTGACGATGTAGTCATAGACAAAAGTCGTAGTGGTAAGACTGAATTAGTAAACTGGCAGTATGCCGGCTCGAAGCACGACATAACTAAAGGTATTGGTGTAGTTAATGCCTTATGGCAAACCAGTAAAGAAGACTACATGCCGATGGACTACCGTATATGGAATCCGTCGGAAGATGGCAAGACTAAAAACAACCATTTCAGGGATATGCTGACAGCTGTAAAACAGCGTCAACTTACGCCTGAAATGGTTGTTGCCGACAGTTGGTATTCCAGTTTAGATAACCTTAAAGCCACTCGCTCTCATGGCTGGGATTGGGTGATGGGGTTACGTAGTAACCGTTTGGTCAACAAACCACATGTACAGATTAAAACCCTCGAGATACCAGATGAAGGTCTGGTCGTACACCTCAAAGGATACGGATGGATCAAGCTATTCCGGTTCGTGACCAAACACGGTCGCACGGATTACATTGGTACTAGCAAGCTCGATCTATCCAGGAGCCAAGTCAAAGAGTACTTTGAAAGACGTTGGAGCGTCGAAGTGTTGCATCGTGAACTCAAACAAACCTGTGGTTTTACTCGCTGTCTGGCCAACACTGGCCGAGCACAGAGAAACCACATTGGGCTCTCTATGCTCACCTGGATACAAAGACACAAGAGAAGATCTCAGGACAGGCTAAACAATATACAAAACAGCATGTACCAACAAAAGTGGGAGGTCATAAAACCGAGCATCCAGCTAGCGCTGGCTGCTCGTATGCGTGGTTAAGGTGCGAAATGCGTGTTCTATAAAGATGATATAGCCAAAAATGACGAAATATTCTTACCTGCCGGTAAGGGCCGCACGGCATTTGTAGATGTCCGTGATATTGGTGCAGTCGCTGCAGAAGTGTTTACTGGCACTGACCATATTGGCCAGGCATATACGCTGTCAGGCTCAGAGTCGCTTGATTACTACCGGGTTGCAGAGCTACTAAGTAGCGAACTAGGGCGAACGATTACATATCAAAATCCTTCTGTGGCATATTATGTAGAACGCCTACGTGCGAACGGCTCACCGGCAGAATTTATTAAAGTGCAAAAAATGCTCTATTTTGTCGTTAGGCACAACTTTTCATCAGGTACGAAAAGCGACATAGCAAAGCTTATAGGCCGAGAACCGACAGCTTTTAAACAATTTGCGCACGACTATGCTCATATTTGGGCAAACAATACCAGCAACTAGATAACCGAGGCATTCCGGTCCAGGGAAAGGGTTTGCTTTTGAGGGGCTGGGTTAGAACTAAGTCACAGGGGGGAAATGAAAGAACCGCCATTTCTGACGGTTCCGGGGATTACTTGGTAACGGCTGATTTTTTAAGGCGTTCTAGCACGCTATTCATGGAAGTTTTTAAAACGGTTTGCAGCTGAGGAGGAGCTACAAACTATCCTTTTTTTACTTGTTTCTTAGATTTTAGGAAATCTGCAGCGCTGTCGATAAGAAAAAGGCTCACGTCGTCCCGCGTCTCCCCTGAGTCATGAAACGGTGTACTGACAATTCCGATTAGTATCATAATGTAGATCAACACAAAACTTATGATGCCTATGATGGCTAAGCTTCCGTAGAAAGGATCAACGTTAGTTAATATTAAAAGACCAATTACGAAAAAAACAATCGACTTCAGCAGAATACTGGCAGACGGAATGAACTTAATACGTTGAATGTAAGTAACTCGTTTACGATGACGTAACAATAGTAACTGTTGTTGCTTAAGTTTAACTATGAAATTCGCAGGTACTCCGGCTTTTTCCATTTGTCCAAAATAAGGATTTAAGGCTCGAATTTTTGAGCTCATTCCTCTAGCTGCATTGCGTGTATCGTCTTCAAACTTGAACGCAACTTTTTGTAGTTGTGCCCGGAAACCCTCTAAGTCAAATTTTGGATATGATTTATGAATTTCCTCTGCGTCTGCGTACATATCTTCAATATTAGCTGCAAATTCTGCTGGAATACGTTCGGATTCTTTGTAGTCTGCAATAGTCGCTGAAAGTAAAAAACCAATTACAAATGTAGCACTTGAAATAACTCCATTGTGTAGCGAGCTTTGTTCAATTGGTTCCCAGCCAAAAGCATGAAAGCAGTATTTAACCCCAACAATCACAATCGCTGAAATTATTGATACAAAAAAGATTTTTAAATCTGTAAGTTTTTGAAACATTTTATTCTTATAATTATACAGGCAAACTCATCACATTTTACTAAAGAATTATACAAATGCAGTTGAAGGCGGTGGAACTGGAGGAAAAGACCTGAGTAATCTATCAGCAGGTAGCATGGTAGTGGCTAAAGCCATCTTCATCTTATTCTAAAAGAATACCACATAAATGATGCTGTATTTTCTTAACTGCACCTCACCGAATCAACTTCGGTTCCCAGCAGTCTGGTTCGCGTCCAGGGCTGGAAGTAAATAAAAAAGCCTCACAAATGTGAGGCAACTTTATTTGGCACGCAACAATATACGGAATTATAACCGTTATTAATCTAGAGTTTGCTTGCTTTTAGGGTAAATTGCATTGCCGACAAACGTACTTAATACTATTCCTTATAGTTGTCTGGCTCTTCGTAATAGTACGATTGTTCTATACCTTTCATGAATACTTCCCGATCATCGATTTTGTCGGTTAATGCTGTGCGTAGTAGCTCACGAATCTCTAAATCATTCACAGGACTGCGCTCCATAGCGTTTAAGTAGTCGTTTTTATTGATTTTTTCCCAGTCAATACACTGTTTCAGATTTTTCTTGAATATCAAATCTAGCCAGATACGCGTACTACGTCCGTTGCCTTCCATGAAAGGATGCGCTATATTCATTTCTACGTATTTTTTAACAATCTCTTCAAAAGTCGTTTCTGGCATTTTATCTATTTCGGCAAGGCCACTAACCAAATAAACGGCGGATGCAAATGTAAAGCCACCTTTGCTAATGTGCTTGGAACGAATTTTCCCAGCAAAGTCGTATAGACCACCAAAAAGATACTCGTGAATTTGTCGTAAACCATTTATTGTGCCGACCTCAAAAGCCGACAAGTCCGAGCTACCAAAGAGTTCTACGGCCCGCTGTTTGCTTATTTCGTCAATGTTTGGCATGACTAAATTATAGCACAAAACGGCGGATTATTTATAAGATCAACCCCTGTTAAAATGGCAACATCAAAGAAATTGAAACAAGTTATAGTCATTACTAAATCCAAGAAAATCTAGACAATAAAGTAGTGTTTACCCTATAATACAGTCTGTAAAAGACGCATACGGGACTGAATCTGACCCAGAGGCGTCTTTTCTGATTAGTTGGAGTTGTGTTGATTTCATTTCCAGACCGCCTATATAAAAAGTCAGAACCGAATTATCAGTTCTGACTTTATCTTTTTTAGCTCGGCTCTGCGATACGTCTCTCGAACTTTTTTGCTACTGATTTAAATCGTTGTAGCGATGTTCGTATTCACCAGTAGCAACCGCATCAGTAAAATATTTCACTCGCTCTACTTGTATTTCATCTATTTCAGGATTGTTTTCAAGTAAATTTGTTACTTCGGTAATGAAATCAGCAAGGGGCATAGCGTTGGGGTCGTTAGCTTGTTCTGGACTGATTAGTTCAGTTTGTACATAAGGCGGAATAAGCTCGATGACTTGAATGCCACTATTTTTTAGCTGTGTACGAAGAGACTGCGTGTAAGAGTGTATTGCAGCTTTTGTTGCGCAGTACGATGGAAAGCTTGCACCTGGGATAAATGCTAATCCCGAAGAAACAGTAACTATTACAGCGTCGTTGTTACCCTCAAGAATTGGAAGCAATTTAGAATTTAACTCCATCTGCCCGATTAAGTTAGTGGCGATTATGGACTTTGCAGTCTGTATATCATTGTCACCAATCTTTTCTGCTTTCATCATTCCGGCATTGAGTATCAGTACATTGAGATCAGGGTATTTTTCATATACTTGAGCGACTAGGGCATCTATTGATTCGCTAGTTGTAACATCGAGCTCTAAAGTCTCCATGCCCTCGTTAGCTTTAGCGACTTCCTCAAGTCTTGCCTTGTTTCGTCCCGCAATGATAACTTTATTACCTTTACGATGGAACATTTCGGCCAAACCTTTCCCAATTCCAGAGCCACCGCCAGTAATTAAGATTGTATTTTTAAACATTTTCATACTTTTATTTTAGCACAATCACCGATGGGCTAGATGCTCTTGTCTGTATATGGCGCACAACTAAAGACAGGTCGTGGGTACAGGTCTGTTCTTGGGGTACCTGGTTGCCATATAGGGAAATGGTTACTGACGAAACGCACCATCAGGGGTAATAAATCAAAAACCGTCCTTTCGGACGGTTCTGATGGTTTTGGTCAGTTGTTAAAGCTGACATTCTTCTTGTCTGACCAAGGAGTTAATGTGGGAACAGGTCACGGAACCTGGTCACTACTTTTCACTGCTTGGTTTGGCTCCTCGCAATAGAGGAAGTTATGACTGTAATTAAGAGGGATTATTCTGGAGTACTATAAAGACACTTCGCAACCTACGTTTCGAGATATTGCAATGGAACCGCAGCATGCTGGTCTTCTGTAAACCGATGGCCATTATCAATTGATAAAGTTGGATCGATTCCTATCGCGTAGCCGGGGTTTCGCGATATGAGATTTGCTGCTTCTGCCGCTACGCATATTTTAGTGTAAGCATCAAGTACTACTGCTCCTCCGCGCTTTTTTAGCAGTGCGTCCTTATAAGCGATTTCCTTCCGTAATATGTCAAGCGGCTTTTTGATGTCAGGAAAGAGTATAAGGCTGACATAATCGCCAAAAGTATTCAAAAACGGATCCGAGTCTAAGGCCTTTCGCCTCGTTTGTGTATCCGCCCAAAGATCGGGTGCGCCGGGACCGCTGAAATATAGGTTTTGCGGCTTAAGACCAAAATCTGGTTGCTGCTAAAGCTTTAAAACAAGGCCAAAACAAATACGGACAGGCTCGCCTCATGTATTCTTGTAGTTGCAAAACTAAGTAAGGAAAAAACTAATGAGAGCTAAGCACTGTCCGTATTTCAATTGTACCAACGTTAAGAAAAATGGGGTGAGAAATAGCAAGCAAAGATACTACTGCTGTTCCTGCGAGGCGTCTTGGATTAACAAAGCTCGACCGATTCGTAGCCTTAACAAACTGTGGGATCAATATGCATTTGATGGTCTGACGGTAGCAAAATTAGCTCGTAATTGCAGTAAAAGCAGAGGCTATATCCAGACCAGACTAAACGCCTATGTCCCTTTACCCATAACTCAAAAACCTCATACCGTAGCCGTCATCATGGATGTTACCTACTTTGGCAGCTGGGGCATTTTGGTTGTCATCGATCCATACGCGAACACAAGCTTAGGAGAGAACGTCGTATTGTACTACGCAGAGGTTGAAGGCACTGAAAAGACCCGTGACTACGTGATCGCAACAGATACGGTCGAGGCTATGGGCTACAGTATCATTGCTGCTACGATTGACGGCAGACGAGGAGTGCGGAACATGCTTGAATCCAAAGGCATACCCGTCCAGCATTGTCAGTTTCATCAGCTCATGACCATTACCCAATGTCTGACGAAGCGACCCAGACTGACTCAGAACATCGAGCTGCGAGCCATTGCTCTGACACTCAGTAGAACGGGCGAGATGGCGTTTGAAGAGGCTCTGGCCGGTTGGTACAGCAAACACGGCGAATGGCTCAAGGAACGCGATGCAGTCACGGGAAAGTTCTCGCATGAACGTACCAGACGAGCCTACTTTAGTTTGATTAGGAATCTACCCTATTTGTTCACCTTCCGGCATGATTATCTACAAGAATACACTCAGCAGACCGGCAAGCAAATCGCCAATACAACCAGCCCATTAGACGGCAGATTTGGAGTCTGGAAAGACAGACTCATACCCCACAGAGGGTGCTCAAAAAGGCGTACTTTTATATTGCTTTGTAGTTTCTTCTCTAGAACAACAGATTAGGGTAGCAACCGAAAAATGGTCTTAAGCCGGTTTTGCTGATAAATTACGGGATTGCCACGTGCCAGAGTTCTGTGCAGTTTCTCCGACAGGTACTCATAATAACCCGCTGGCATTGAGGCCGATGGCCTATGTACACCAGTCTCAAGATCATAAACGCCATTCACATGCTTAACAACAGCCAACATACATAATAAAATACCACATTAAGTGGTATTTGTAAATATCTTGGCTCCGGGGACTGGGTCGCTACGCTCTTCCGCTCAATAGTGCTCGAAGCAAGCTTCTGCGCGCTATATCGCTACACCGAACTAGTGACCACGCTCACGTTGTTCGCTTGTCGCTAGGTCAAACTCAATCTCGAGATCCAAATTAAAACCGCCTCATTCGAGACGGTCATAATTTGGCTCACAACGATAGAGGAAGTTATAACCACAATTAAGCAAGACTCATATGCATAAAATTCTTAGTCGAACCAGTGCTTGTGCATCTCTGACATGAATTCCTTTGTAATCGGAAAACCAGATTTGTCACCAATAACAGAATCAATCCCGCACTTGGGGCATAGCGCGCAGTCATTATCATCGACCCATTCTTCGATTTTGTTGGGTGTGAATATATCTCCACAATAGAAACAGCCACATTCTTTGCTGGCGAGAACCTCTTCCCAATGCCTGGCGGTGTGCGTATGGGCCTCACGAATGTCTTTAGGCATAGCGGATTTCGCAGTTTCTAGTTGTTGGATTAGCTCGTCAAACTCTTCTTGTTCTTTTTGTGAAATAGGTTGATCGGTCAACGAGGGAGTTTCCTTGGGTAGGGGTTTGCGTGTGTGGGATGCCATATCCTGACTACATGCCCCAAATGTCCTAAAGTTCTTCTTTGCTTGATTTAAGGTAAGTCCGTGATTTGGGCCGTAACATGGTTCGTCTGGGTTCTTTTGATGATCATCGTCTATACTGTCGTCTTCCCGGAAACACACAGGGCATATATCATACATGCCCTTATGAGCGGCATCTATGGTAAGAAAACCGCATACTTCACATGCGGCACGGTTCTTAATATTAGGAGCTTTGGCACGCTTGAACCAGTTCATAAATGTAGTATAACAGTTCTAACGTTGCAGGCTCAGCTTACCCCAAACCAAACTAACAGAGACTTTCGTCTCTGTTAGTTTGGTTCTAACCTTGGCTCGGGGGACTGGGCAGCACACACTAATCTATGCGCCGAGTAAACTCGGGCATTAGTCTAATGACCGAACCCAGCGGCCTGACTCCGCTTTGCGGAGTGGTCGCAGGTTAAAGCCAGTCTCAAAGCAAGAAAAAACGAGCCCAAAAGGACTCGTCTTTTCTTGGCTCACAACGATAGAGCAAGTCATAACTGCGATTAAATTAGATTTTGCCCATTGATGCCCGAAAAGACTATATTAAAATAGTGATTTGTGTGCTGGACAAAACGCTCTTTGAATTCATTCCTTGATACGATTTCTTCGCTGTTCTTCGCCTTTATCCATTCAACTCCATCGACCTCTCCATCTGGAAAAGTGAAGGTCATATCATCTCTGTATTCAACGGTATAAACGAACCTTAATTCATCTTTGTGACTGTCTTCTGTTTTTCTCTGATAATGTTCAACCCCAGCAAAATAAAGATCGTCTGTGTTAATTGAAATACCTAATTCTTCTTTTGTTTCTCGTATTGCTGCTGCAACCTCATCTTCATTCAGGTCAATGTGTCCAGCTGCAGAAATATCTAGTAATCCTACTTTGTAGTCAACTTTTGGTGCAGCCTTTTGGAATAATAGGTATAGTTCATCATTTTCTTTTTTCCAAATCCAAATGTGAGCTGCTGCATGTGGTATGCCACTAGAAAATGCACGTTCATGGCCTGTGCCTTTTTGTGGAACCTGCGTGCCATATTTAGTATAAATTTGCCAATCAATCATTCGTACATTATACCCCACAAAAAACATGGGCATTTTATCGTTCGGTTTCAATTCTTGTCTGGGTATGAAAAAGTCAGAACCATTTTCACAGTTCTGACTTCATCTGTTCCAGCTTGGCTCCGGGGACTGGGTCGCTACGCTCTTCCGCTCAATAGTGCTCGAAGCAAGCTTCTGCGCGCTATATCGCTACACCGAACCAGCGACCTACGCTCACTTTGTTCGCTGGTCGCAGGTTAAAGCCAGTCTCAAAGCAAGAAAAAACGAGCCCAAAAGGACTCGTCTTTTCTTGGCTCACAACGATAGAGGACGTTATAACCGCCATTATGCTGGATTTAACGGTGTCCAGCGTTGCTTAAGCTGGTTTTAACGAAATTATATTATCCATGCCCATGCTTGATACTTTCATTTGAGATAAATTATTCACCAACTCCATGCATTCTTTAGAATGTTTTGAATCTTCATTGATAATATAGCTTGCTTGATAGAATTTATCACCACTTCCACTTACCTGATTTAATTTCACTTTCAGGGATCTCCTTACTTTTGGGCAGTGTTCCTGTAGCCCATTCAAATTCTCTAATTACCTGCGCTGCAACTTCTTCATCCCAATCTTTTTTCGAGCGACCCTGGACTTCCTTATTCATAACTTCATGAAACTGCTTATCAGGACTATTATGTGGTCCACGATTTGCTGAGAGAATTTCTTTTAGCCGTTTATGAAATCGATCTTTATTCATTCAAAATGTGTAGCAATTTCTCTTTCAAGTCTTCAAACTCTGTGTACCCAGCTCTAGCGTTAAAGTGCCCTGCATTAGGTATAAACGACAGCTCAACTCCTAAGTGCTTTGCTAACTCTTTGCCATTGTCTAGTCCCACATAAGGGTCATCATCGGACTGGTATACTATGAAGTCTTTGGCTTTCTGCTTAATATTGTCCCACTCAAAATCAAAGCCACTAAAGGCACTGTCGCGATCATAATTGAGAATTGGCCTAACACCTATTGGTGCGCCGACAAAGAATGCTGCCTTAATAGGGTGTTTTAACTTTTCTAAAACACGAAGTGTAAAGATTCCGCCTAAGCTATGTCCAATAATAATTGTATTTTCCGTAATCTTATCTCCGTAGTCTTTCAAAACATCAACCCACTCAGAAATCTTTGCAGGAACAACGGGTGGCGACGGAAACTGCGGAACAGTAACTTCGTATCCTTTTGCTTCAAGCTCGCCTTTTAGCCAAGGAAACCAGTTTTCCTGCGGGTGGCCTTCTGTGCCATGAAAAATAAAAATGTTTGGTTTATCTTCAGTCATTACATAATAATAACAGATACGAACACATTGCTGGTTTCAAATCTAGGGTGCCTATATAAAAATCAGAACTAAATTAACAGCTCTGACTTTGTCTACTATGGTCTGGCTCACACTAGCAGACGCATTGCGAACCGCCTGTCTGGATTTTGATAAAAGTAATTTGAATGAAATAAAGGCAATCTTAGCGACGGCTGCTTAGTTTATTCACTAACTTATTGTATTGCCCTTTTGTCAAAAAGACCCTGTGGATGTTTGGCTTACTTGTATTTCCAGTAAGTGTCGCTTTTGTCGTTATGCCCCAGTCTACAATCGTCATGTTAGTTAGGTCTACTTCAACGAAGTAATACTCTTTTTTCATGCTGTTCAGCCTCCATCTATATCTATTCTACACCCAGCTTTGGTAAATCTATACCGCAAAGCAAAAACACCTTCCTTTCGGAAGGTGCTTATACTTGGCTCCGGGGAAAGGATTCGAACCAATAATAATCACCGCCTAATTTTAGGTTCGTTTTAGCTTATCTTACCCCTGTTATATGTCAACTTTTATTGTGGTTTTTAATGTCTGAATGTGATATCATTAGAACATGAATAAGCCACAGCTAAAACGCACCAAAAACGTTAATCGAGCTGTTGCCAATGAACGACTCGAGGGCTTGAAGGTATCTGAAGATTCCCGAAAAATTGCTGGCGAATATATTTCTGGTAAGGCTTCTGCAAAGCAAGCCGCCTCTAAAATACGAGCACGATACGGGGTGCTGTAATGTCCGATTTTGTCGATCCCTACCTGGATGACAAGACCGGCATCTTACGCAATCTACTTAATGCCGGGACGAATGATGAGTTAAAAGATCTAGAGGCTCAAATAGTTTTTGCCAACGAACTAGAACTCGAAGAAATCGGAATAAAACGAACTAGTGACCTATCTGAATTACTGGCAATTCACAAACAGCTGTTCGGTAACGTGTACGATTGGGCTGGTGATATACGTACTGTCGATATTAAGAAAAATAGCGATAATGCCGAGTATTTCTTACCTGTTAGCAAGATATTAGGTGCGTGCGAGTATGTTTTTGCTGAGCTTACCAAGGAAAACTATTTGAAAAATTTAGATAAAGAAAAATTCGTAGAACGTTTGGCCTATTTTTATGACCAGCTAAACTATGTTCACCCGTTTCGTGAAGGCAACGGTCGTACGCAACGAGTCTTTTGGACAAGAATTGCTCACGGTGCTGGATATGAGATAGGTTGGGACGAAGTAGTTGGCAATGAAAACGACGAAGCATCACGCATCGCCGCAGAAAAGATGGATTTATCTCCACTTACTGCGATGTTTGCAAAGATTATTAGCTCACTACAATAAACTCTTGTGCCAGCAGTAAAACTTTTCGGTCAGGGAACTCGGTCTGGTTTCTGTCTGTCCAGCTTCCATAGGGGCGACTGGTCAAGGTTCGAACCAGAATAACAGAGGTAAATACGAAGAACCACCATTTCTGGTGGTTCTAACGTTTATCGGGTTCGAACTGCTTTCGAACCTTCCGCAAGGCTAATCAGAGAAGTAAAACCTTGTCATGGAACCCGGTCTGGGTATTTCTCTGCTTGGTCTGGCTCCAGCTAGCGGATGAGTTGTGAACTGTTAGTATCTATTTTGATAAACACAAGCTACTAGTAATTGGGGACGTTTTAACGAGCGAAAGTTATTACACATGCTAACTGCTATTTTTGCACATCACGCTCATGATCGAGCTGTGTCTGTGTTGGCCTCTGCATTAAAGGAGCCATCTTATCATGAGGTATATATATACTATTAAGTGTTTTCCGTAAATCCACATAGCTAATAATATTGATGGGTATTCCGAGTAAATTTCCAATCTCAGTTGCTTCGGCATCAAGCGGAACGCTCGCCTTATAGAAAGGAAGTCCGAATCTATTGATATTCCACTCCACCATATACCTATCTGCTATTTCAATCTGTTCGTCAAAAACTACATTCAGGTATAGGGTACACCACCTATCACCAAAAAAAATATGCTCGTTTCCATCGAAACCCTTCAAGTAGTCCAGACTGCGTACGTCTGTACGGTCAAGCCGCCTAATCCATCGCTTGTCGCCAATCATTCGCTTGTATTCAATAGTGATGGTGCCGTCCGATGCCATTGTGACTGTACGAGTCTCGACATACTTCACCATGAATATACCGAAGACGGTTAATAATAAGCCAACTACAATAAAAGGCAGTTCTTGGGTATAGAGGCCAATCGCTGCAAGCACAACACCAACGCTACCGGCACTTAGACCATAAACAAATTGTAGGGTGTTTTTTTCGATAATTTGGAGTGTGCTGCCATTTTTTTGGAAAATCATACGGTTATCTTAGCACGGCTATACTAAGATATACCATCCGTGCATCACTCCGCGCTGCGGTAGCCGCTTTTAGCGTAACCTTCAAAACAAAGAAAAAAGCCTAGGCAGTGAATGCCTTGGCTTTTTTCTTTGGCTCCGCTTACAGGTCACGAATTTTTAACAGGGTAAAACGCTACAAATGAGTTACTACATGTGGTTTTTGGCGAACCATTCATGTTCTATAGCACTTCTTGGAGAGTCAACAACCTTCCAATTGCCGTCCTCTACAAGTAGGGCTTGATCATCAGTTAATAGCACCATCTCGTTGTCTTGGCTGTATTTTTCTTTTATCTCGTCTATGGTTTTGGTTCTTGCTTTCATATCGTAGTGTGGAATAGGCACAACATTAACCCACCTCAGACCTTCTGTGGACTTCAGGCCAGTAACTTTTTCGGGTTCGTCAATTGATGATATTGCTCCAATGTCCGGTCCGGCGATTAATGCACCTGCGCTGGCTCCAGCATACAGGCCACCATTGTTAACGAAGTTATCGAGCATTTTATCAAACCCAGTTTCACGGAGTTGCTTGAGTAAGTGAAAGGTATTACCACCAGCGACATAAACAATGTCGGTGTTGCCTAATGCCTCCTGTGTATTTTCTTTAGAGGACTGTTCTATATCCAGCTCGGTAATCTGAAAGCCCATTTTTGTTAGCACATCTAGATCTTTATTAATCCACCATACGTCATCATCAAGATTGCCAGCTGTGGGGATAAAAAGTAACTTAGTTTCTTCCGGGTGTTTACCAACAAATGTCTTTATATACTCAAGACCGCTGGATGCAAGGAATAATCTCATATTAATCAGTATAACGTAGATGATAAAAAATCCAGTAGCGAGAATGCTTACTGGACTTCTTGTCACGTATATACTCTTGGCTCACAACGATAGAGGAAGTTATAACCGTAATTAAGCGTGATTCAATAAGATCATTGGATGATACTGAAGGGCTTAAAACTAGTATGAGTGTCTATTAAACTGTTGAGGCTAGAATTCAACGATTCAGCATATATCTCAAATTCGAAATTACCCTTCGAACTATTAGGTAAATTATCAAATTGTCCGACTTGATAAACTAGCCGTAAAAGGCCAGGCCTTTTGACTCCTTCTATACTGCAAAGGTCGTGAATGAGTTCCCCTAGATTCTAGTCCGAATCGCAACGCCCCCACTTCGCTTTAAACACTTGTTCCGGCGTTTTGTAGCCTATTCGTTTCCTTGGTCTAGTATTGAGCTGCTTGACCGCTAGGTCAAGCTCTTCTTGTGTTAGGTGAGCGAAGCTCATCTTTTTCGGGAAGTAGAACCGGAGTAACCCATTGGTATTTTCGTTCGTACCACGCTCCCAGGAGTGGTAGGGATGGGCAAAGTAGATCTGGATCTTGCTGGTACGCTCCATCTCTTCGTAATTGCTCATCTCAACACCATTGTCCAGTGTCAAGGTTTTGCGGTATTTGCCGGGTACGGTCGCGAAGCAGTGAGCCGCAGCCACTTCGAAGCTCTTGGCGCTCTTGTCAGGTAGCAGGGCTGCCATGAGATAACAGCTCTTACGTTCCACGAACGTGGCAATCGCTCCACTTTGTCTGGTGCCGACGACACTGTCACCTTCCCAATGACCGTAGGTCTTCCGAGCTAAGATATGAGCTGGGCGAGCATCAATGCTGCGGGCAGCTTTCTGCTTGTCACGAAAGGCTTTTCTGAGACTAGCCTCTCTTGTGCGGCGGTATTTGCCCTTGCGGCAGTGCAGGTGTTTGAGCAAATGCCGGGCATGTAGGTACACCCAGTCGTAGATAGTCTGTGTGCTGACTCGTAAGAGCCGCTTAGTTTCCAGTAACCAACCGGCTATCTGCTGGGGTGAGTCGTTACGTTTGAGTTTACGAGTTACCAGTTTGGCGAGTGTGGGGTCGGCCAGTAGCTTGTTTCGCAGGGTGTTGGCAGCACAGCGTCGAGCTGCACTGTGTAGTCGTGCAGTCTGAGCATGGTAGCCGCCCATCTCAGTGGTGTTACGTTGCAACTCGCGGCAAACAGTACTGGGGCTAACGCCCAGTACGAGAGCGATGTTGCGCTGGCTATGCCCGAGCCGCCACATTAGGCTTAGCTCAATTCGTTGTTCTTGTGTAAGATGGAAATGCATCTCTGTTCTCCTTGTAGTTAGTTTGTTTGGTAACTACTAGTCTACAAGACACGGGACAGAGGTGCTTTTTGGTTTACCCGTTGGGGTGGCTGGCGCCACCCTTTGCATTGTGGTTATGTTGCTTTTCGAGATGGAATCTAGGTCCGACAACTTGACTTAATAGCGAAAGTATATATAATAATATATATGAAATCAGTACAAATGCGTGCGTTAGATGCTTTAAAAGCGAGGCATCGTGAACAGTTCCCAAATAATGCTTGGCGATTCGAAAACGCCTTAAACCAAAGTGCATTACGAAACCCGGAAGATCGCAGCGGCCTATTTTATGCGACAGTTGCTCTTCCTATGGATTCAGACCCGTATGCAGCTTGTGATATTAGGGTTAACTTTCCGCGCGAGCGCCTGAAGAATGGTCAAGGGTATGCAACAACTGCCTATCGTCGCGTTGAAACCCGTGAAGTTGACGGAAATGTCTTTGACAGTCGGAAGCACACCCTAACTTTAATGTACGGGTTGGGAAATCTTGTTGTTCCATCACTTGTATGTCTTCAATCCACTTTACAAGTAGCCACAGAAATACCAGGAGATGCTGAAGAAACTCTGCCTACTCTTCGCTACATTCCACACGAAGATGAAATTACAAGAGTGTTGAGTGGTTTTGGTATGTTACCCCAGGGTGAGTAGGCTGCTAGTAATAATCGTAAATATCCCATATTTTTGTCGTTGTCATCACCCTCTGTATTAAGGATGTGTTCATATATTCTTTCTATTCGTTGATAATCTCATCGATTCCTTAATTGTACCAGCAGTTCAACAGTGTTCAACCCCAGTCTGGGTATACAAAAAGTCAGAACCGAATTAACAGTTCTGACTTCATCTAGTACGGCTTGGCTCACCACGATTGAGGAAGCCATAACTGCCATCAAGTAGGATTTAGCAACATTCTAGACCTCTCGATTGAATTTACTTCGCAATCTCCATAGTTCTGTCGACGACAGGTTTGAGCCAATCCCAATTACGTTTGAAGCCATAATAGGATTGAGCATCCAGCCCAACTCGAATCATATAGCACTGTAATCTTTTTTCGAATTGAGGCACCTCTAAACCAATTTCTTTAAAGTGAGATTCAGCTTCGGCAATCCAGTCAATTTCCTTGATCGGCTCGTAAAGTGGCCCCCAAAATGCGATACTCGCTAATTCATATAGAAAGTCACCATAGCTAGCGTTTGCCCAGTCGAATACCGCATTGATTTTATCGTCGTTGGTCAACACATTAAAGTGCATGAGGTCATTATGCATTAACGAGCGCACCTCAGGTAAATCGCGCGACAATTCTACTAGCTTTGCGTAGGCGCGATTAAATGGTTCATCGCCCAAAGGAGATGATTTTAATCCCTCGCGCCATCCATGCACCTTTCTATTTGGAGCATCATCTGCAACACTGTGCAAAAACTCATTCCATGATTGGTTCACGCCATTACCATTCACATCTAATATCCCAAAACCATTAGTGCCAGAAATGTCTGCCACTCTTATGGCGTCTAGTGTTTCAAAAAGAGAAGGGATGATCCGCTTCATTGAGGCTTTGTCTAAGTCGTCAATCATGACTCCAAAGGCACGCTCCGATACTGCATAATATCCACCAAATGCAGCACCAAGCTCGACTATTTTCGGTATCGGCAAACGTATCGTACTAAATCGATTAGCAAACGAATCTATTAGAAAGTCGTCTTCGCTTTCGCTAAGGCGGAGCACATAATCCTTACCACCTTGCTTAAATGCAAAGGCCTGAGACCATTCGCCCCCACTAAGTCCAATAACACCTGTAACTGGACTTTCGCTGTAATGAGGCTGAAATTCTCTGATTTGTTCTACTTTAAGATTCATCTTTTCAAATGACATTATATTCTCCAATTAAAAAACCGAGCAACGCTTACCAATAAGGTTCACGCATGTGCTCGGTTTTTTTAGAAAGTATTAATTAATAGCAAAGCTACACAGAAGTGCGTGAAGTCATTAACTATTAATTATTCCTCCAGGTCCCTTTGAAGTAGGACACTAGCCAGAAAGGCTAGTGCATATGAAACGGTATAGAAAAATCCCTAAAATAAGTCGATCCAAATCTACAATAGTAGCTATGGGTCAAAAGTATGGTCATTTAAGCTACGAAGATCGAGTAAAGATAGAGCATTGGCACAGGGGCGGCAAAAGTATTCGCTACATAGCGAGCGAGTTGGGGCGTAGCCCCAATACTAATAGTTATGAATTGAAGAATCTAGCGGTCTCTGGTGAGTATGTTGCTCGTAAAGCCAGTGTCAAGGCATACCAAAAACGCTACTGGGCGCGTACATCGAGTAATAAGGTAGCAAAAGATAAGACACTGCGCCAATACGTTGACGACAGTCTCGACAAAGGCTGGTCACCTGGTGAGATCGCTGGCAGCAGTGACTGTCCTGTTTCAAAACGGACTATCTACCGCTATGTCACACTCTATTCCCTGCAGCACAAGCTGTACTTTAAGGGTAAGCCGAAACGGAGAAAGGCCATGTACCGACGTGGGCTCATTGGCGAACGTAAATGGATTGAGGAACGGATACTGTGCGACGAAGTTGGTCACTACGAGCTTGACTTCATTGTCAGCCCAACGAGAAGCGGCAGTAAAGCTGTCCTACTGGTGGCCGTCGACACCCTAAGCAAACGAACCCTTATCGAGCTGCTCCCAAACCGAACCAAAAAGAGCTCTCACGAGCTCTGAAGCGGATGTTTGACGGCATTGTCGTCAAGACCATACTGACCGACAATGACATCGCCTTCACCTACTGGAAATATTTCGAGCAGCTGCTCGGAGCACCGTTCTTTTTCACCCATCCCTACCATAGCTGGGAGAAGGGCTTAGTCGAGAATACGAACAAATGGATACGTCACTTCATACCGAAAAAAACAGACCTGAGCACGGTTACCAAAGAAACCATCGCTACAGTACTAGCGTACCTAAACGAACGCCCAAGACAAGTCTTGGGCTACAGAACTGCGAATGAAGTATACTTAGAGAGATTAACAATACAGGTTTAGTGTCCTACTTGGGGGTATCCTGTACGATTGTTGCCATAAAAATAGTATAACACTATTAAAAATTTAGTCAATCTTGGCTCCGGGGACTGGGCTCGAACCAGCGACCTAGTCGTTAACAGCGACCCGCTCTACCACTGAGCTACCCCGGAATGTTTAAATCGTGCGTTTACCAGACATTATTGTACAGAAAAGGGACAAATAAAAAAATAGTGCTCCGATACCCTTCCCGCCGATACAATTGTATCAAAACCAGGGAACAGCACCGGAGCGATGTAGATATAAGGTACTTACTTCCTTACGAAAGATACATTGTCTATCATACCTCCTTCAAACGTGGATGTAAACTATATCACACAAAATTGTTGTAAAATATATTATCAACAGGGGTGGCTACTGTTTTGCTCTCATGGCTCGTTGAGCCGACCGGTCATCGTCCCGTTGTTTCAGAGTTTCGCGTTTGTCCCAGTTTTTCTTACCTTTGCCTACGGCAAGCCTTATCTTAATATACCGTCCTTGAGTAAGGATTTCGAGAGGAACAATGGTTCTGCCTGTGGTCTTGGCCGCTGTAAGTGCATCGATTTCACGGCGTTTTGCCAGGAGTTTTCTGGTGCGTGATTGTATGTTTTCAGGTACAGGTATTCCTGGTGAGCCATGGACGGTCGCGTTAAGCAGATACAACTCATTGCCCTTGACTGTTACGTAGGCTCCTCGCAGTTGCCCATGCCCCATGCGTAAGCTTTTTGTTTCGGCACCTGTCAGTTCGAGGCCGACTACCAGCGAATCTCCCAGCTCGTAGTCATGCCGAGCCCGTCGATTGGTGATCGACTTTGCTTGGTTTACTTGCGCTTTATGCCCGCGCCGACTAGCTTTCTTTGCCATACCTTACATTGTACGCATCAATGCCATCATTGACAAATATAGAAAAGAGTGATATCATACAAAAATGATTGAGATACAACAACCAGTACGCAGTTTAGATGAGCTTGAGCGCTGGGGGGCTGTACCCTGGTGAGCATGAGTTCTCGAGCCTTGAGCAGTTAAGAAAGTGGAATACAGAGGGTCAGTTAGATGAAACGTTTCTCGCAGCCGATGCTTTAGTGAGCCGGTGGAACGGTGATAAATTTGGTTTGCTCTATATGTATGGCCCACCCGGCACCGGTAAAACACATGCGGCGATTGGGATTGCTCGTAAAATGCATGAACAAGCTGGGGCAACTGTATATTACAAATATGCTCCAGAGCTTGTGGGCATAAATGATATGCGTACTCTACCTCAATGGTTGGGGTACGATGCTGATAAAGATGGCAAGCCAAAAAATCTAGCTCATATTTTCGGTACGCATGCAACTGGTCGAGGGTTAGAAAGTGAAAGGTATAGAAAGCCGGTTCTTATTTTGGATGACTATACACCAGAAGTTAGGCCAGCGGTTTATATAGCAGTCGAGGCAGCAGCGCATCGCGGAGGTCTTATCATTATGACATCGAATCATACTGATCCATTTCGTCTCATTGCAGAGGAACCGGTCCCGGCTAAGTCGCCTGAGGATATATTGCTCGAAGCACGTGCCGCACAAGAGGCTCCTGATGAAATGGCCGCACTTGCGGAACGGCGTCGTAAGGCCGCTATTGAAATTAGTGCGTCGTTCAGGAGCCGCGTCGCGGCTGCGATAAAATTCTTGGAGTTTTCTGGCCCAGATCATCGTCCTGATAATAGTATCTGGGGTTAATACCTGTATTTCAGTCTGCGATAGATTTTTTAACGGACTGGTAGATGCTTTTGTCGCCTTGCTGCCAGCGCCAGTACCACCATTCCGCGCCCCACAAATCTATGGGTAGTGCACCGACGCGCTGGGCGAAGTTTATGTTAAAACTAATTCGTTCGGCGCTCATAGAAACCGCCTGTTCTTCGGAGTTCATTTTCCAGATGTCTTTTTCACCCCACGGCTCAAGTTGCAGTTCATGAATAAACACTTTTTTGCGGATGATCTTTTCTATGAGAAAACGACGCAACCGATGCAACCATGGCTTTTGGATGGTTGCTCGGTAGGCGCCGTGGTCGTACATCATAGTGTATATGCTGAAACCAACACCACCGCGAGGGTGCGGTCGACGAAGCGGTATGCCCCAACCATTGCTCGTACTCATGAAGATTGGTCGCACAGGGTCGAGCTGAGTGAGTAAACTGTATTCTTTGCGGAGCCGGCGGCGACTTATGTCTATTTGGCTGCCAAATCCGCGCAGTAAGGCCTCGTTTTCTAGCTGATAACTTTCGATAAACGGAACATCTTGGTACCACTGCACAACGGCAGTGATGAACCCGAGCAGTGCTTTGGTTTTATGCGGCTCAGGCAGGGTGTATGCCCAAGTCGGCCAGTGGTATTCCGGCCAGCGCGGCTGTTTTACGCCAAGACACAGCGTTACTACGCCACCAGCGTTCTCTATCATCTTCATCTGCCAGTCCAAATTACTAAAGTCGTATTTCCCTTCTGTTTTCTCACACTCATCCCAGTAGCTCATTAGCCTAAACCGCCGCCAGCCCATTTTTAACAGCCAGGCCAAGGTTTTTTTGGGGTCAAGCCCAAAGTTTCGACACTGTTTTATACTGAAGCTTACGCCGTACTTGTGGGGATCTATCATTGCTTTAAATATAACAGACGTTAAGGTTACTTAGCTATAAGCGCCTTATCGGCTAACTGCCAATAGATAGTTTGCTACCTGTCAAACGCTTCCCGCGCTTCCCGCCACACACTATCGTCACCGAGTACTTTCCAGCGGTAATACCAGTACTCTGCCCCCCAAAGGTCGATACGGCGAATACCGGTTTGCTTTGCAAATTTCAGTGTGCCGATAAAACGATCCGCATCAAAGGTTTTGTTTTGCTCGGCAAGGCTAATGTCTGTAATATTCTTGCCATTCGGTGGCCACGGTTCAGCTTGAAGCTCATGGATGACGCTGTCTTGGCTCGTTAAGATTTTTTGGGAACCGGCCAAAGCAGCGTAGTGCCAGCTGGGAAATGGGTACGTTTGATAGCGTTTCGTCAGTGTGCCGTCCCAAACGCGTCGGTAGAGTGATATTCCGTTTATATCACCGAGCGGTTCGCGTAGCGCAAACCCTGCGTAGTTGTTGCTACGGCTAATGATGACAGGGTGTTTACTATCTAATTTATTTAATAGAGTTTTCTCTTCTACGAGACGTTGGCGGTCAAAATTATAGCACTCGCCAAAGTGGTTGAAAAACTCGTTCTCGAGCTGATAACTGTCCAGCGCGGGTGATGTTTTGTAGCGATTAACGACAGCGGTCATAAAAGCCTCAAGCTGTTTCTGCCAATTGTGCCGTGGTTTTTTTGTGTCGTAGAAAGACGGGGCGTGGCACTCTGGCCAGCGAGGCTGCCTTAAACCAACCGCCAAACTGACCGTTCCGCCAGCTTTTTCTACAGCCTCAAACTGCCAGTCCAGCTCGCTAAAATCGTACATACCAGGCGAAACCTCTATTTTGTTCCAGTAGCTTACGAGCCGAAACTGCCGAACGCCAAGGTCGCTGGTGATAGCTTCTAGTGTCTTGTGCGGGTCAACGCCTAAGTACTCGGCATAACTTGGTATGAAGGTCACCCCCAGCTGATAAGGCTTCCCTTTTTGCGTATGCTGGTACCACAGAGCAACACCATAAAAAGTAGTTGAAAGCAGAAAGACGGAAGCGGCAAGAATAAGTATCGTACGCACCCAAAATTGTTTTGAACTAAAAACGGCGAACCGTGAGCGAAAAGCTTTCTTTTCTAAATTTAAGCTTTGGGCTTCAGGCTTTGGTTTTTTTTCTTCAGTCTTCATTTGTCGTTCCGTATTCCGTGTCGCAACACATGCTACCATTATACCGTGTCGAAACCACTAAACGTATCAGTTATCATTCCTGCTTACAACGAGGCACTATGCTTGGCAGCCTGTCTTGATGCCCTTGCCGTTCAAACGATTAAACCCTACGAAGTAATTGTCGTAGATAATGACTCGTCAGACGGCACGTTGGCTGTGGCTCAGAACTACCCGTTTGCCACTGTTATCCACGAAACTGAGCGCGGCCGTGTTTTTGCGCGTAATGCCGGGTTCCGAGCAGCCACTGGTGATGTTATTGCTCGTATAGATGCAGACGCCGTTGTGCCCCCAGAATGGGTTGCCTGGGTTACAGCGTTCTACGCTAAAGGAAACGCGGCCGTTGCATTAACTGGCGGGGCTCACTTTTACAACATGCAGCCAAGTGGGTTAATTAGCTGGGCATACAATTGGCTCATCTTTCGTTTCAACACTTTTTTAACTGGCCAACCAACCTTATGGGGGTCAAACATGGCACTTAGCAGTTCCATGTGGCAGAAAGTTGCTCAGGACGTTTGCCTCGATAATTTACTACACGAAGACCTTGACCTTGCGTTTCATGTGCGCTTGGCTGGTGGGAGCATATACTACGATGCGTCCTCGCGCGTGCGTGTTGAAATGCGCCGTGTGCATACCGAAAGAGAAGCATTGTGGGGCTACCTTCAAATGTGGCCGCGCACACTCCGCAGACATGGCTACAGAACGTGGCCTATCTGTTGGTTCGTTGGAGCGGCACTACTTTACGTTGCTTCGCCGCTTCCTGTTATATACGAAAACACTCTACGTATACTTCGAATAAAGAGGAGGGCATAGGTTAGGTGGCCTGCTTATTCGTCGCTGCTTTGCCACTGGCCTGTAGATAGCTGTGTCGGGCTACAATTGCCCCAAAGACCAGTTTTGGCTTGCTGGGCTTGTTCCATGGCGGAGTGAAACTCCTGGCTTTTGGCAAACGGAAAGGCGTAGGCAAATGCGTAGCCTTTCTGAACCAGCTCAAGGTTCAGATTGCTGCCGTCTACAAGGTAAACGTAACGAAGCAGGCGCTGGTAGCGGTCGCGGTTGGTCGTAAGGCTGTCGGCTACTAGGCGGATACGCTGCGTGCCAATCCGGTTTTTTGTATAGGCGGCGGCAGCTGGACCATAGCACTGTACCGGTGTGTTTTCTTTGTGTGTTTCCGGCGTGTCTATGCCTATAAACCGTATTTTTTCCTCTGTGCCATTCATGTCTACTAGCACGGTATCGCCATCGACAAATTGTTTTACTGCGTACGAACCTGGTTCCCACCGCATAAACTGCGCCGAATCAACCGGCTTCACCCACCCCTGCCAGTACATTATGCCCACAAATGCAATCAGCAGCACCGCAAATATCACGAAAGCTTTGTTTTGTTTTCGGCTCATAGACACTAAGTATAGCAAGGCTGGAACTAGGCGGCTAACGCCTGAGGAGGCTCATCAAGACCAAAGACATTAACATCGCGAGAGCTGATTGCGAAGGATACAATCTCTCCTTGTTCAACAGGGAATGTATCACCGTCCACGGAGCCAAGTATGGTTCTGCCGACACGGACAGCCCGGCTATGGCCGAGCTGTAGGACTTGGCCGTCAAGTGTACCATTTTGAATATCTCGTGTATAACGTAGCAGTTCGCGATGACTCGGTAGCTCAAAAGCGAAGCCGGCATCTCTTTCGAGTGAGACTTGGGGGAAAAATGCATGGTGGCCGATACGTGGAAGCCTTGCTATTGCAAAGCTTAGTACATTGCGCTCTTCAAGTTGCTCCTCGCCATCATGCTCTATAAGTTCTGACAAGGGGAAACGTCGGTTAAACAGGCTTCTGCCGACCAGTAGGGTTCGTTCATGTAAAAAGTTTCTAACAACGTCGTTATGATAGCCGGGAACAGAACGCAACGGTCCGTTTAAGAACTTAGCACCATTTGACATTAAGCCCAGTTCAGATAATCCGAAGGCTATCCGGCGGCTTCCGTCGGTGCGCATATCGATTGGCCGGATAGTTTTGACGCTTCCCTGCTCCAGTACCTCGTGAGGTAGCAGAATACGTCTTCCCTGTTTTTGTAAGTTTAAGGCGGCGTTGGTAGCGTTGCCTGCTTGAATCGCTACCAAAACGTGACTACTCCCCTCGACCGCCATAGCTGCTTGGTTGAACGTGGTGTCTCCGCCGACCGGAATGACAACATGTGTTTTGCCAGTATCTAGCCTGTCTTGTAGCATTTTGATAGTTTCGTTAATGGCGGCAGAGGTAGCGACAACGGCGGCAGCGGCAAAGAAGGGATGATTTTTAATCGCGTTCCCTACGTAGCCCAAGCCTTTTTTGGCACGAGTTGAGTGTGGGTTAACAAGAAATATTGGCGTACCGATGTCGCCAAACTGTTCAAGCTTATGATAAATTGTCGCCCTAGGTTTCATGCGCTGTTAGTAATCGATGCCCTTGTTGGCGAGAAATTTGTCATCGTAATGGTGTTTTAGTTTTGTCATATCGGTTACAATATCTGCATATTTTAGCAATGATTTTGGAAAATTGCGACCCGTAAGGCAGAGACTGGTTTTGGGGTCTCGCTTGGTTATAAGCTCGCGCAGTTGTTTTTCGGTGAGCAGGCCATCATGTACGGCGTTGTTTATTTCGTCACAGATAACGAGGTGAAACTTACCAGAGGTGGCAGACTCAAATGCGGTTAAATACGTTTCTGCTGCCGCCTGTTTATGCTGCTCTGGGGTGACATCTGAGGCACTAAGATCGCCGGCATTGTAAAACCCTTTGCCCCCTTTGTAAAATAGCAAATCATCACCGTATACTGGCAAAATATCGCGTATAAATGTATGCTCGCCCACGCCCCAGTACTTTATAAACTGCACGTAGGCTACCTTCCAGCGGTTACCTAGGGCGCGAACCATCAAACCAAGGGAAGCCGAAGTCTTGCCCTTCCCCTCACCGGTATACACCACCACTACAGATTCTTTGGTCTGAAAATCCTCAAAGGCCATACGCTAACTATAAGTGTCATTTCAACGCTTCGCAAGCAGACAACGGTTATATTTCTTTGGTATAAATACCAGCCTGGTTTTTTGTATAGCCATGTGAGATAAAGAATCTCCCAAGATCACCTAAACGAGTACTATCTTGATCGGGCGGAACTGCTATTAGATTTAGACCTTCTTCGGCAGTACTCTTTTCGGCCGCATAGAGCAACGCGCTTCCAAGCCCCTTTTCCTGATATCTCCAATCAACAGCAAGTGCAACAACTAGCCCGTGTGGTCTGTTAATTTCGTTATCACTCACATAGCGAAGGAATGATAGACCAACAAGGCGACGAGCATTACTGCCTTCATCTACAAATGCCCCAAAAGTTTCGCCTTCTTCCTCAGCATAAAGAGCATTTCGGTCAGTAGGAAAAATATAATTACCTAGTAACCCTAGGATTGTATCAGCCTGAGGTCTTAGATGGAGATGATCGCTAGAAAAATCCATACTAACGATTTCTGACATATACTTATTATATCACAAAATACTCTATTCAGCAGAAATATTATTGATGATTATGTTTTGAGAGCGGTGTCGATCTTTGGACGGTCGAACCCGACTATGATTGTTCCGTTTATGTCGAGTACGGGTATACCGGTTTGACCAGATTTTTGCATTGACTCTTCAGCGAACTCTCGCTTTTCATCGACGTTTTTTTCGGTGTATTTGACGCCGGAGCGGTCAAGGTACTGCTTGACGGCTTGGCAATAACCGCACCAGTCGGCGGAATAAACGGTTACTAGTGGTGTATCTGACATAGGGATCTCCTTCTTTACTATACAAAGTATAGTTTAAATTATCTTAGAAATCAAGCAATATGCATGATCTGATTAGTGCGTTGTAAATTTGCCGGGGAAAAGTCTGATAATAGAACAGAAAAATAGTGATAGAAAACTAACCTTTCTAGGCGTCGTCTGGCGTAATCGTCTCGAGTGAAATGGAGAGATTTGATCGCCATATCGGCTTCGCCGAAGATGACGGTGTCATGGTGCAATTTTTTGTGAATTGCAGGTGTGTCAAGATAAACAGCTAGACAAAAGAAAAAAACGTTATAGAATATAACATTATGAGTGCATTTGAAAAACAGCCGTGCATAGGGCTATTTGGTACTTGCGGTGATTCGACATTTCGCCAAGATCTATTCATACCTGAGTATGATAGGCTTGGTATACCTTACTTTAATCCTCAATTACCAGCAGGAACCTGGAGGCCGGAATGTTCAGCGGACGAGGCTGATCACTTGGCTTTCGACGTAGTTCAATGCTGGCCGGTTACTGGTGAAACTTATGGTGCCGGTTCGCTTACCGAGCAAGGTTATTCGATACTAGCAAGTCTTCGATCGGAGTCACCTTATCCGAAATTTGTCTTGCCTATGATTGAGCTTGAACTTAATCCATCGCTTGATGATGTTGTTGCAATGAATGAATCTATACGGGCCAGGAAACTGGCGGTGGCGCATATGGCACTGAACGCCTCCCCTAACGTATTCATGGTGACAAGCCTTGAGCAAATGCTAGAAACTAGCGTAACACTGTACGGTGTCGCGCAGCGCTTAGTCGAAGCAACGATAGCCTATAATCCAGCTTACAGACGGTATATTCAGGGTCGAAGGGAGCGTGAAGCGTACCGTGTTGCTATGGAAGCTGGTGTATTTGGGGAAAATGCTCAAATTATCGCAAACAGAAGTTAAGTACTCGTGCAAAAATCTATTCCCATTCGATGGTGCCGGGGGGTTTGCTGGTGATGTCGTAGACGATGCGGTTAATGCCGCGGACTTCGCTTACGATACGGCTGGAGATTTTTGCGAGGAGTTCGTGTGGTAGCTTTGCCCAGTCGGCCGTCATGCCGTCGCTACTGCTTACGGCGCGTACTGCACAGACTTGCTCGTAGGTGCGGCCGTCGCCCATGACGCCGACCGATTTGATAGGAAGCAGTACCGCAAAGAACTGCCACACCTTCTCACGGTTTTCGCACCGGCTGTCCTGCTTGTCAGCAGAGCTGCCAACGTTGCCAGCCTCATCGGCGTCTACGCGTTTTTCCGCTGCGGTATTCACTTCACTGTATTTAGATACAGTTTGTTCCGTTCCTCGTGGAGAAAACGCACATTCGCTCGATGTGCAAAGCGCGTGAGCCTCTTGACTTTGATAGTAGTCAATCTCTTCGCGTACAATGGCGTCGGCTTTTTGCAGCAGGGTGACACGCTCGGCCGTCACGTCACCAATGATTCGGATGGCGAGACCAGGTCCGGGAAACGGCTGTCGTTGTACCATTTTTTCTGGTAAACCAAGCTTGGCACCGAGCTCTCTTACTTCGTCTTTAAAAAGTTCGCGCAGGGGCTCAATGAGCTTGAGGTGCATTTTTTCAGGCAGGCCGCCTACATTATGGTGTGATTTTATAGTTACACTTGGGCCATTGACTGACACACTCTCAATAACGTCTGGGTACAGTGTGCCCTGTACAAGAAACTTGACCTCCTGGCCGATGGCTTTGGCTTCGCGCTCAAAAATGGCAATAAATTCTGCACCAATGATTTTGCGTTTTGTTTCTGGGTCATCGACATTTTTTAGTTTGTCGTAAAAATCTGTGGCAGCGCGGATGGGTTTAACATTGAGTCCAACGGATTTGTAGGCAGCAAGCACTTCTGAATATTCATTTTGCCGTAGTAAACCGGTATCTACAAATATGCAGGTTTGCTGCTTGCCAATCGCCTTATCTACCAGTGTTGCGGCAACAGACGAGTCGACGCCACCGGAAAGCGCACAGACGACTTTGGCGTCGCCAACCGTCGCACGAATGTTTGCAACGGCTTGGTCAATTATGGATCCCGCCGACCAATCGCGCTTAAACCCACAGAGGTCAAAAAACCGTCCCAGAATAATTTTGCCATGTTGGCTGTGCGCAACTTCTGGGTGAAACTGTAGCCCAAACAAGCCTAAAGCGGCGTCTTCCATGGCACAGATGATGTCGCCGCTTTTGGCGGTAACAGTAAAGCCTTCGGGAGCGACCGCAACATGATCGCCGTGGCTCATCCAGATAGTAGATCCATCCTCTTCCGCAGAAAAAAGCGAACTTTTTGCAGCGAGCTGAATATTTGCATTGCCATATTCCCGCGTTGTGCCTGGCTCAACCTTGCCACCAAGATTAAGTGCAAACAGCTGCATGCCGTAGCAAACGCCGAGAATCGGTACTTGCAGACTGAAAATGTCTGGGTTCAAGCCTGGTGCGTCTTTTTCATATACACTGTTGGGGCCGCCAGAAAGTACCACGCCTTTTGGTTGATATGCCTGTATTTCGTCGTAGCCGGCTCGAAAAGAAAGAATGACGCTGTATACGCCAAGTTCGCGCGCTTTTCGGGCAATAAGCTGTGTGTATTGACTGCCGTAATCAAGGATAACAAGTGTTTCCTGACTCACTGGTAATTACCGCCGTCGTTGGTAATGAATAGGTCGTGAGGGTGGCTCTCCGCCAGGGATGCTTGTGTGATTTGTACAAATTCTGCGCTTTCCCACAGCTCGGCGATAGTTTTTGCGCCAACGTAGTACATACCACTATATATGCCTCCCATCCACATATCTATGAAGGCTTTTACCGTGCTCTTGCAAGGGACTAGCCCTTCCACGCCTTCTGCAACCAGTACCTCGCCGGTGAAACTTTTGCCGTGGAATTCATCTTCCGAACTTATCTCGAGGCCTTTTTTCATAGCGCCAATCGAACCCATCCCGCGGTATGCCTTGAAGGCGTAATCGTCCGAACCATCCAGAATGCTCCGGAAACGAGACGGTACTTGGTCTGCTTTGATACGTGTGATTTCACCGGGAGATTCCTCGGTGGCGGCAAATAAGCTTCCCGTCATGATGGTTGATGCGCCTGCAGCCAGCGCCTTGACGACATCTCCGGAGTTTACGAGGCCGCCGTCAGCCACGACTGGCACGCCGGCTTTGAGCGCAACTGGCTTGATTTCGAGTAAGGCTGACAGCTGGGGTACACCCATACCGGAGACAATGCGGGTAGAACAGATGGCGCCAGGGCCCATGCCGACACGGAGCGCATCGGCACCAGCATCAATCAGCGCTTGGGCGCCGTCGGCCGTTGCAACATTTCCTGCCATGACCTCAACATCGTAGTGTGCTTTTATATATTTTACGGTTTCAATAACTTTCTTGGCGTAGCCGTGAGCAGAGTCAACCACTATGACGTCGACGCCTGCCGCTAGCAGCGCTCCTACTCGGGACTCATAGCCGGGGCTGCTTCCTACGGCGGCACCGACAATCTGGCCGGCGTCTTTGACGGCTTTGACCTCAGCAGCTTGCTGCGCAATGGTGAGATTACGGTGGATGATGCCTACCCCGCCCTGTTCGGCGAGTGCGATTGCGAGACGAGCTTCGGTAACTGTGTCCATTGGCGCAGACACAAAAGGCGCTTTGAGCGCCAATTTTTTTGTAAGTTTCGTTTCTAGGTTAATGTCTGCTCGGTCGAAACCGGAGTATCCCGGACGAAGGAGCACGTCGTTAAATGTGAGTGAAAGTGAAAATTGTTCCATGTCTCATTCTACCGCACTACAACTATCCTGCCAAGACTGTCTGTCACGCACATCGCATCAGCCAGCCTGCTCAGCCGGCAGAGCCGTCAAGCACTGCTGGCTTCTTTAATCTCCTGCACATTTTTCCCCTCCAGTACTCCCTCGCCGTACCGTAAGTACGGCTCCTTCCGTGCTTCGAGGAGAAAATGTGCATGAGTTCAAAGTGCGAAGTGCGTGTCTGTGAGAAATATTACAATATTGTGGTAGGAACTGTTTACAGCCTGTGGGGGCCTCTGTTACAATAAAACGCAATGGCGGAAACTCCTATAACCACGCCTGGTTCTGGCAAGGCGCGTTCCTCTAGTGTGACGAACGCTGTACTGCTGGATATGGCAGATACTACTTGGCGACTCTTTATTCCAACGGTCGGCCTGCTGCTAGTGGGTCGCCACTTTGATCTTAAATTTGGCACCAAGCCGTGGCTTATGCTGGTCGGTGTGGGTGTCGGCGCGCTCGTTGCGGCCGTGCTTATTCGCCGTCAAATGAAACCAGAAGATCAGGAAAGCGGAGGTGCCATAAAATGACACCTCATTTTTTTGCCTCTGAGAAGCTCAATATCGTCTTGCCGACAGAAGCTATTTTTCACATTGGCCCTATGCCTATTACAAACGCTATGCTGCTGGGCGGATTTAGCGTTGCCTTACTGCTCGGGATGTTTTTCTATACCGCTTCTATGGTAAAAAAAGGCCGCACAAATCGCTTTGTCGGACTGGTGCAGTGGGCATTTGAAGGGATGTACAAAGCAGTGTATGACATTGTGCCAGACCGCGTCATGGCGCGCAGCATTGCACCGCTGGCACTGACCATTTTCTTTACAGTACTCATTTCCTACTGGGCAGACATATTACCGGGTGTGGGTCATTCCGTGAGCTGGCACGGCGCTGAGCTGCTTCGCTCGTTGCCGACCGATTTGAACTTTACCATCGCACTAGCAATAACATCTATGGTCACCGTGCAGTACTACGCCGTGAAACAGCACGGCTTTATTGGCAATGCCAGGCGCTACCTGGTAAGCCCGCTCAAGAACCCAATCGGAGCTTTCGAGGGTTTTCTTGAACTGATCGGCGAATTCTCACGACTGATTGCGCTTAGTTTGCGACTATTTGGTAATGCCTTCGCAGGCGCTGCTTTGCTGGCGATTGTCGCCGGGCTGGCTTCATATGCCGCTTCGGCAGTCCTGCCGTTTTTCATGGCATTTGAGCTGTTTATCGGCTTTATTCAGGCCTATGTGTTTTATGTTTTGACGCTTATTTTTGCTAGCCTTGCCACCGCCAGCCATGGTGGCTCACATGATTCTGCTCATGACTCGGTAAACCAAAGAGAGGTAGCTACCGCGCAATGAGGTAAAAACAGGTGTCATCCTGAGCGAAGTCGAAGTATTTTCCAAAGTTAAATAACAGAGAAGATTCTTCCATTTCGGTCGGAATGACAGAAACCATATACAATCAACCAAGTTAAATAAGGAGAAATATCAATGGAAAATCTAGCATTTGCACTTGCCTACGCGCTTCCAGCTCTTGGAGCAGCGATGGGTGTGGGACTTATCGGTAAGGGTGCATTGGGTGCGGCTGGCCGCAATCCAGAAAAAATTGGTGAGTTGCGCACACTCATGATTACCGCCATCGTCTTTGCCGACTCACTGGCCATCATAGGTATCATTGTGGGCTTTTTGGCGAAGGGTTAGGGGTTGAACGTTAGACGTTTGACGTTAGGAAAAACCAAGTGATACATACATTATTTACACAATTTGCAAGTGAAGTGGCGCAGGCAGAAGAAGCGACGAATCCAGTGAAAGCACTCGGCATTGACGTTAAGCTACTCGTTTTCCAAATAATAGCCTTTGCGCTGCTGACATGGTTGCTCAGCAAGTACGTTTTTCCAGTGCTTATGAAAGCGGTCGACGAGCGGCAGAAGCGAATTGACGAAGGCAACGTCGCTGCCGCAGAGGCAGCAAAGCAAGCCGCTGCTACTGAAGAGAAAATGACGGTAATTTTGAAAAAGGCTCGCGCCGAAGCTTCAGATATTGTGGCAACGGCTAAAGCTGAGGCGTCTGGGATGCTGACGAAGAGTGAAGAAAAGTCGAAGGTACAGGCTGAGCGTATTGTCGCTGCCGCACACGAGTCGATTGAAAAAGACGTATTAGCCGCCAAAAAAGCGCTTCACAATGAAACGATAGAGCTGGTTGCGCTTGCGACTGAAAAAGTTGTTGGTAAAACCGTGACTGATCAAGTTGACAAGAAAATCATTAGCGAATCTCTCAAAGAGGTAAACAAGTGAGAGTCAACGCTCAAAAGTCAGTAGCCGAGGGGCAGTTGTCAACGTGCCAAGCACATGACTTACGTTTCGTGACTCTAGAAATTCGGAGTGTCTGCTGATGCAAGCAAGACTGAGCCGCCGCAAGATAGCTACCTATGTGGCTTCACAGGCACAAAATGGCGTGGTACCGGAGCATGTCGTAGAGGAGGTTGCTGCCTACCTTATGGAATCGCGCCGTGTGCGCGAGCTGCCACTGGTTGTAAGGGCTATCGAAGATGCCCTGGCAGACCGCGGTGTTGTGGTAGCAACTATCACTTCGGCTCGCCCGCTGGATGATGCCCTCCGCGCAGCAGTTCGAGAGCAAACTGGCGGTACAGAAGTACACCTTCGTGAAATAATTGACCCTCGTGTGTTAGGCGGAATACGCTTGCAAACACCTGATGCGTCATATGATGGAACAGTGCAAAATAAACTACAGGCCTTACGCGCCGTGAAACTATAGGAAGGAAGACAACAGTGGCAGACATAGCAGTGACAGAAGTATCAAAAGGTCTCCGAGACGCCATTGCGCGTTTGGAGAGTGGTGAAAATATGGAATCGACCGGCGTGGTGACTCGCGTGGGTGACGGTGTGGCGTGGGTGCATGGCTTGCGCGACGCTGGGTACGCCGAAGTGCTGGAAATTCAGACCAAAAACGGTGTTGTTGAGGCTTTTGCGCTCAACCTTATGGAAGATGAAATTGGCGCAGTTTTGCTTGGTAGCGACAAAAATGTTGTCGCAGGCAGTGCGGTGAAATTGAAAGGCACAGTGCTGGAGGTTCCAGTTGGGCCAGAGCTGCTTGGCCGCGTGGTGAATCCGCTTGGTCAGCCAATGGACGGTGGACCGGCCATAAAGGCTAAAGAAACTGGTCGCGTCGAGCGCGCGGCTATTGGAGTAATGGGCCGCAAAGGTGTCCACGAGCCACTGATGACGGGAGTTATGTCTATAGATGCTATGTTCCCGATTGGTCGCGGACAGCGCGAGCTTATCATTGGTGACCGTCAAACTGGTAAAACGGCTATTACACTTGACACCATGATTAACCAAGGAAAGCAGAAGACTGGTGTGGTCAACATTTACGTTGCTGTTGGCCAAAAACTTTCCAAAGTTGCTCGGCTTGTGGAGCGGCTGAAGCAAGAAGGCGTTATGGATCAAACCATTGTGGTGGCAACAAGTCCAAGTGACCCTGCCTCTCTGCTGTATCTTGCCCCGTACGCTGGCGCCGCCATGGGCGAATGGTTCCGTGATAACGCCAAGCACGCCCTCATCATTTACGATGACCTTACAAAACACGCCGTTGCTTACCGCCAGATGTCCTTGCTCCTGCGCCGCCCACCGGGTCGCGAAGCCTTTCCTGGGGATGTGTTTTACTTGCATTCACGCCTACTCGAACGTGCGGCTAAGCTCAATGATGATTTGGGCGCCGGTTCGCTAACAGCCTTGCCTATTATTGAAACGCAAGCCGGTGATATTTCTGCGTATATTCCAACTAATGTTATTTCCATCACTGACGGTCAGATTTTCATGGAAACGGATCTCTTCTATCAGGGTATACGGCCGGCAATATCGGCAGGACTTTCAGTGTCACGCGTTGGTGGTGCAGCCCAGACAAAAGCGGTTAAATCGGTTGCGGGTGGTCTAAAACTTGGCCTCAGCCAGTTCCGCGAGCTTGCAGCTTTTGCCCAGTTTGGTTCAGACCTCGACGATGCCACGAAAAAACAGATTGAACGCGGCCAACGCCTGACAGAGTTGCTCAAGCAGCCACAGTACAGCCCACTTGGCATATGGGAACAAGTTGCCTCCATTTTTGCTGTCAACGAAGGTCATTTTGACCGCGTGCCCCGCGAGAAAATCAAAGATGCCCAAGCTGCTTTGCTAGCCAAGCTCGCTAAAGAACATGGCAAAGAAATGGACGCCTTAAACACAGGGGCTGAAAAAGTTGAGTCTAGTGGCCCAACCGGAAAGCTTTTGGCGAAAGTTGCCGATGCAGCCGCGAAAGGGTTTGAGGGCTAGCATGAATCATGAATCTGGAATCATGAACTGGGTACGTGAGACTGTCATTCGCAGTGCGGCTAGTTTGTACTTCTTGATTCCGCGACGGGTGGTTACCAATGGCTAGTACACGGCAGCTTAAAGGGCGGATTCGCTCTGTCAAGAGTACCAAGCAGATTACTAAAGCCATGCAGATGGTGGCGGCGAGTAAAATGCGCCGAGCGCAAGATGCCACAAAGGCTTCGACACCATACTCTCGAGTTGCCAATGAAATTTTGACACACCTTGCCAATCAAGGTGCGACCAAAGACCATCCGCTGTTTACTGAACGCCAAGTTAGAAACCGTTTGTATATTGTGGTCACGAGCGACAAAGGGCTGGCTGGAGCGTATAACGCAAATGTGCTGAAAGCCTATTTGTCAGAACTGCGCCGAGATGAAGCACAAAACCACAATAGTCATACGATTGCAGTTGGCCGTAAAGCATCGCAATTTGTTGCTCGCTTAAAAGGAGCTTCCCTGCTTGGCTCGTACGACAATTTGTCCGACCAGCCGTCTGGCTCTGAAATCTCAGCAATAATTACTCAGGCATATGACGCTTTTGTCAGTGGCCGAGTGGATGCCATTGACCTAATATATACAGAGTTCGTCAGCAGCATGACACAAACCCCGCGCATGCACCGTATTTTACCGGCCGGCTGGACGCCCACCGAAGTACGTCAGTCACTGCAAGATGCTGTCTATGAGCCAAGTAGCGAAGTTGTGCTCGAAAGCGTTGTGCGCCGCCTAGTTGAGGCGCAGCTATACCAGGCGCTACTTGACGCGCGAGCTTCCGAACACAGCATGCGTATGCTCGCTATGAAAAACGCAACTGACAATGCGAGTGAGCTAGTCGATGATTTAACACTTGAAATGAATAAGGCCCGTCAGGCGGCCATAACCCAGGAATTGGCGGAAATATCCGGCGGTGCCGAAGCGATGAAAGGATAAGGAGAATATTGATGAGTAATACTAACGGAAAAGTAATTCAGGTGGTCGGCGTTGTTGTAGACGTAGAGTTTGAGGGTAATGAGCTACCAAACATTTATGACGCACTTGAAATCAAGCACGCAAATGAAATCTTAACGCTCGAAGTTGCGCAGCATCTAGACGAACACACCGTTCGGGCTGTTTCTATGCAAAGTACGGACGGCCTAAGGCGCGGTGAAACGGTTACCTCCACTGGAACACCGATATCTGTTCCGGTTGGCGAAGAAACGCAAGGTCGCATGTTTAATGTCGTTGGTGACCCCATAGACAGCTTGCCAGCGCCAAAGGGCAAGCGTGCGCCGATACACCGTGAACCGCCAAGCTTAGACGAGCAGAGTAGCAAGACAGAAATATTGGAAACCGGCATTAAGGTGATTGACCTGATTGCGCCAATTGCTAAAGGCGGTAAGGTCGGTCTTTTTGGAGGCGCCGGCGTGGGCAAGACCGTGCTTATACAAGAGCTTATCAATAACATTGCGAAGTTCCACAGTGGTAACTCAGTGTTTGCTGGTGTCGGTGAGCGTACTCGTGAAGGTAACGATCTTTACCACGAAATGAAAGATGCAGGTGTGCTTGATAAAACGAGTATGGTGTTTGGTCAAATGAACGAACCACCTGGGGCGCGCCTTCGGGTGGCACTAAGTGGTTTAACCATGGCAGAAAGTTTCCGCGACCAGGGTAAGGATGTCCTATTGTTTGTCGACAACATTTTCCGCTTTACGCAGGCCGGTAGCGAGGTGTCTGCTTTGCTTGGTCGTCTGCCCTCCGCCGTTGGTTACCAGCCGAACCTGCAGCAAGAAATGGGTGCTCTCCAGGAGCGAATTACGTCGACCAAAAAAGGATCGATCACCTCTATCCAGGCAGTTTATGTCCCCGCAGACGACTTAACCGACCCGGCTCCAGCGACAACATTTGCTCACCTAGACTCAACTATTGTGCTCAACCGTGGGCTGACTGAGATCGGTATTTACCCTGCTGTTGACCCGCTGGACAGTAACTCGACCATTTTGGATCCAGAAATTGTTGGCCAAGAACACTACGAGGTTGCTCGTGAGGTTCAGCGCGTATTGCAACAGTATAAGGAGCTACAGGACATTATTGCCATTCTTGGTATGGAAGAGCTTAGTGACGACCAGAAGCTTATTGTTAACCGCGCTCGTCGCCTGCAGCGTTTTATGGCTCAGCCATTTTTTGTCGCTGAGAAATTCACCGGCAACCCTGGCGTCTTCATTAAGGTTGAGGACACTGTAAAAGACTGCCGCGACATTCTTTCGGGCAAATACGACGATAAACCAGAGAGCTGGTTCTACATGGCCGGCGGCCCATTAAGCAGTAAAAAGGACTAGTCGCATGCTACAAGCTACATGCTACAAGCTACTACGTGAACGGAGTGAACGATGAAACTACGTTTAGTCACTTTAACTGGAACAAAAGTAGATGAAGACGTTTACGAAGTGATGCTGCCGACAGCTGCCGGAGATATTGCGGTTTTTCCTGACCATGAGCCCCTTGTCACGGTTGCGGTGCCCGGTGTTATTTCTGTGCGCCGCAAAGCGACAGACAGTGATGACTTGTTGGAGGTTTACGCGGTTACGGGCGGTGTTATAGAAATTGACGGCAAAATTGTCAATGTTCTTGTAGATGACGCTGACCATAGTTCTGAGATTACCGAAGCAGAAGCCAAAGAAGCGCTAGAGCGTGCTCTCAAACTTCAAGCATCGGCAACAAATCAGGTAGAACTTGAAAAAGCCCATCAGCTGGTTGACCGCCACCTGGTTCGGCTCAAAGTTGCCGACCTCCATCGCCGCCACCGCCGCGGCTAGATGAGCGGATGCTAATATTTTATTACAGCAACTCTGTAAGTGATGAGTTCAGTCATGCCATTTGATGAGTGGCAAGCAACGTGGATCGATCCGGGGGATGCGTTGAGTTTGGTTCAGTACTCTGTGGGGGGATGGGATTGATCGAAGTATTGCACAAGAAATAAGCGTAAGCCTATGACTGCCCTGCCTGCTAAGCTATACAGATGTAGCAGCTACGGCAGGTATGCTAAACCTTAGTGCTCCACAAATATTGCTTCAACCTGTGCTACGGCTGCTTCCGCCCGTATTACTGCTATTGCTACCGCAGCGCCAGTCATGAATGCAGCCTCAGGGCTGAGGTAGCCACTGTTTGGTTGTTGATATAACGATCTGGCAGTTTTTTGAAGAGCTTGTAATACTGGGGGCGGTAGGCTCCGTAAAGTTTGCTCCATAAATGCAGCGTCACCCACTAAACCGCATCTTAAAACGGTGTCTGCACCAGGTGCTCTATCTTTACCTGATTCCATCATAATTCTTACTATAACTGTTATGTGTTTTGGTGCCAGTGATTATTCTTACTGCACGGCATATTTACATATATAGACAAAAGTTTGTCAACGAGGTACCATAGGTGGAGTTTTTGTGATATATATTACATGTAAACATGACAAAACAACCATCTAGCACTAAACAAACTAAACCCCCTGTAGAAAATTGGGGTGATACTTCAATGCCACCTCGCGAAACGGTGACTGATACTACTGTGTATATTATTGGCTCAGCTGCGCTTGGTTCTAACAACATTAACGGAGAAATAAATGACATGAAAGATTATCTAGTTAAAGAAATTCCTCCAATGGGTTTTGGCGCTAAAGACGCAAAGATAAGTTATACCAAGCAAAAAGCTGAAAAACGGCTTAGTGATGAAGTAGAGAGCATCGCAGTAGGTATTATTGAGAGCGGTTTTTGTATGGCTAAAATCACCGACAAAGACGATGGTTGTATGGACGGCCGAGGTGCCGTGTGGGCGACGTTTGCAAATGCGGCTGGTAAATTTGTCAAAAAATGGACGAAAGCGGGCGAGCATTTGCGAGCAAAAATAGCTGGTGCGGGCTATCTGACAGCACTCTCTATGAAAAATGCTCTAGACAGCCATGTTAAGAGTGTCGATGAAGAGATTACAGAAGTGGCAGAGAAGCTTATGGGGGAAGGAGTCATTTGCGGAACCCACATAGGAGATCATCAAAGTGATGAACTAACTGATTGTGGTGCAAATGATAATCTCGAAAAGATATTTAAGAACGGTATCGATTACTTTGGTAATATTACTAATGTAATACAGAAAATATATACGCATGTAGGTTTGGCATACGACGAATCGGCTGCTACTAGAGTTAAAGCCGGCTGGGCAGGCACTGTGGAACATGAAAGCTATTTTAAAGGCAGCAACGGTGTCACTCGCTACAAAAGAATTATGGATTATATAGCAACGCAACAAAAAAAGATTGGCGCTGACTATCCCATATCAACAAGCAAACATCTCAGGGGCGGACACAATGAAGCATTTGTTGTGTTAAACTTTTGCGAAGGTAAAAGCTTCTCTCAACCAGCGTTTAAAAAACAGCTACAGGAGCTACAGGATCAATTTCCAAACATATCAGAAGCTGAACTTCCCCAAGTATTTGTTGTTGATGTGCCGCGCATAGTGTTGCTTGCACGGACAATGGCAAAAGGTCGCAAAGACAGCGATCGAGCATTTGACATTGCGCTCTTTGCAGGGGTTGCGTTTCAATTTGCGACCGCTGCAACCTTGACTGACGGAAGCCTCAGGACGTTTCTTGTTACAGAAAAATCTTAGCGAATCTCTGTATTGAAGAACGTGACTCTTTACAAAAGCGGGATATCTCTGTAAGCTTGAAGTATCACAAATAAGTGGAGGAATAATAACTATGTTTCGTAAAAACAAACTCGCGATGCTCGTGAGTGAATTTTTGGGCACCGCCGTACTAGCCCTGGCTGTACTAGCAGTGACCCATTCACAACTAAGCTATCCGTATTTCGTCGCAACCGCAGCCGGTTTGTCACTGACGCTGCTGGTGGTAGCACTCGCCGGTATTTCTGGTGCAGTGTTTAACCCGGCACTCACCATTGGGTTATGGACAGTACGCAAGCTACGTACATTGCAAGCGCTTAGCTACATTGCAGCACAGTTTGCCGGTGCAGCAGCTGCATGGTACCTTTTCGTTTACTTTACCGACCTAGGTGAAGCGAAAAACCAAGGCACGTACAGCGCAAAATTGCTTGTCGCGGAAGTGCTGGGAACGTTTGTGTTCTCCTTTGTAATGGCGGCTGCAATCTATCAAAAGCTCAACCTCGGTCTCAAGGCATTTATGATTGGTGGCGGTTTAACGGCTGGTGCGCTCATTGCATCACTTGGTTCTATGGGTCTTCTAAATCCAGCAGTTGCTTTCAGTATCCACCAGTTTGGCTGGGGTACCTATGTGCTTGGCCCAGTGCTTGGCGCGGTTATTGGTTTTAACCTATACAACCTGCTTTTTGTAGAAACAGAAGTTGCTGAAGCAGAAGAAGCAAAGGCCGAAGCTGCAGAAGATCGTAAGGCAAATCGTTCGGCGGTAAAAACAGTTTCTGCTCAGCGTGCTGCTGCTAAAAAAACGACAGCTCGCAAGGCACCCGTCAAACGAAAGACGGTCGCAAAGAAATAATCAAATAGTATTTAATGCATAAAAAACCGCCCATAACGAGCGGTTTTTTAGTACGGTGTAGCCTTTTCGACGTAATAGATAAAAGTAACTCAGGGCTGCTCCAATATGAGTCTGAGGGGATGCGAAAGTTCTTACTGAGGTCTCGAGTCAATAAGCCAATTTTCAAATGCTGTCATGTCTTTCATGGAGTCGCCGTAGGCGGTTGTGTCAGGCAGATTGAGCGTTTGTACGCAGTGCCACATTGCAGCTAGGAGTTGTTTTGTTCGCTCAACCTCTTGACTGGTAAACGTGACGGCTTTTTGCATTATCTTTCCGTCGCTGCCTGGCTCGACAAACACAAGCCTCCCCTGCTCTACTGAGAAGCCGCGGTAGCTATGTGACCCTTCGACAAGCAGTTTGTAGCAGTAGAGTTGTAGTGTGTAACGGTGTAGCTTGGTAGGGTCTGTGCCGAGATGACCGGTTTTATAATCAACGACGGTGATTGTTTTGTTGGTTTTGTCAATTTCGAGCAAATCAATCTTACCCCCCAGGTGCACATTTCCGACCATGACTCCCTCATCTCGGAAAGATTTCTCGGCGACGTTTCCAGCATGAAAATCTTTTTCATGCTGCTTATAAAACGCTCGTAGCGTATGGTCGGCTCTGTCAGACTGCACCACTAGTTGCTCTGCACTCAGACTGGCCTGACTCAAGTATTTTTTGGCATGCTGGACCGCAGTGGTTTGTCCAGGTAGCTTGCCGCCAAGGTTCAGCTCATTTTGCATCCATTGCAGCGTTTCGTGTATGGCGTTGCCAAAACTGGCATCGATGCTCGGTGCGCTCGGGAATCTTAAAATAGTGCTGAGCAGGAAACTTTCTGGACCGCCGTATTTGAGGTCAAGAAAGTGCGTTAAGTGAGTGGGGCTGAGCTGGTACCGCTTCAACCGCTCCGCGAGTAGCTCGCTGAGTGGCGCTGCAGCGTTGTAGTGTCGTTGCTGCCAGTTCATAGACAAAGCCTCTAGGCTCGGCTGCTCGATGTCGTCATATATAACGAGTTGGTTATCAGGCGGTAATATTTGTATCAGCTTATTCTGGTTTTCACTGACTGCTTCATTGAAATACTTGACTGCGTCAGTCGCCCGTCCGCTAAACGTGTATTCGTGGCTGGTTAGGTGTAGCCCGTACCTTGCACGGGTGACGGCAACATACAGCAGGCGCAGCCGTTCGTCGTTGGTACTGCCGGCGTGACGAATCGGTGCCAAATTGGCTGGAAGCGTCAGTTTGTTGCCCGTACCCGTTGCCTTGCTGCCCCAAACACCGTTGTCGCAGGCAATTAGAAAGACGTGGTCAAACTCAAGCCCTTTTGCCTTATATACAGTCATAAGTTGTACGGCGTCGGAAGATTGGTTGTATGGACTGGTATTTAGCATTGGTTGCTCGGCAGTCTCGTAAGCTGCGACAAACATAAGTAAATCAGCAAGTTTTAGTTCTTGGCCTTCTCCGGTTTGATGTTCGCGCAGACGAGCGCGCAGTACAGTCAGTTGTGTTACAGTCTCGTACAGCACTGTTTCGCCGCGGGTTTTGAAGTAGTATTCGCGAAGCGGGCTGCGTACACTTGGCAGCTCGCGGTCATGCGTTGAAACATCGGTTGTTCCGATAAGGGCATCCAGCAGGTACTCAACTGATTCGGTTTCCACTTTGCCGGCGAGCGTCAGTAGTAGCAAGGCGGCATGCTTAAACTCAGGACTTTTTAACAGTAGCTCACTCCAGGTTTTTTGTTCCTTACCTACCTGCCAAGACATTTGCCAAATGTCGGAGGTTGAGAAATCCCAAAAATCGTAGCTCAGTACTTCCGGCCAAAGGCTGTCGACTCGGGCGTGATTACCTTCGCGGAGAGCTAGGATGAGTTTGCTCATGGTAAGAAGCTCACGGACAACTGGCGCACTTAGAATATTCTCGCGCTTTTCGTAACTCACTGCCAGTTCGCGACTTTGCAAGTAAGGTACGAGTGGCTCTAGATACTTGTGTTTTGGAGCCAGTACGGCAATTTGCGACCGTTTAACCCCCTGCTGAACTAGCTGGGCAATTTGATCTGCTACTGCTGTTCGTTCTGCTACGGCGCTTCGGTATGCATGCCGCGACAGCGATGCTTCAGGCAGCGCAGAGTTAGCCGCGAGGATGTGCTTTGTGACACCCTCAAAATGATGATGAAGGCGGGCTTCAATTTGCTCAGCGATATTTGAAGCAGTACTTATAATTTTCACCTGGGATCGATAATTTTCCTCTAGCGAAATTACCTGGACGTCACGGAAAGCATGATAAAAATCTAGCATGTTGCTGTACTCAGCTCCCTGAAACGCGTAGATTGCTTGGTCATCATCACCGACCGCCAACACATTTGGCTTGCCTTCGTGCGCGGGGTTGCTAGTTAGCAGCCGCACGAGTTTAAACTGCGCCGCATTAGTGTCTTGGAACTCATCGAGCAAAATAAATTGGTACTGTTCTTGAAGTGTGAAGCGTAAATCATCATTGTTTTCGAGCACGTTTATTGCCTGCAAAATCATATCGTCAAAGTCGTAAAGCCCTTTATTACTCAACCGCGCCTGGTATTGCTCAAGTACATCTGCGAGCGCAATAATACGTTTTGCTTCCAGCTCGCCCGCTATTTTGAACTGATTCTCGGTGTCTTTTACGAGCCATTTGTTTTTCCAGGCAGTCAGGGGTTTGGTCGAGTTGTCGTCATCGGCTTGCTCTAGCGCCCGCAGCAAATCAGATTGTGCGAGCTTTGCTATATCCTCAATAGTACCGACAGTAACCTCTGGTTCGGGGTTTTTGCACTTTCAAGTAGGCTAACAATTGACTGATACAGCGGCCGTGCAACCGTTACCTTCCCTGGCATTCGCGCTCGGTAAGGTGCGAGCGTCGACGCAACGGCTGGTGCGGTCGCTTCGATGACTTTTAGGTTTCGGGCGGCAATGGCTCGCAGGTTGTCGGCGCTCAGCAGCCCGCGTTTCACTTCGCTGATGGTGCTTACCAAATCGCCAAGATGGTGTCGAACTTGTTTAATTGGGCTGCGGTAGTCGGTTAATTCCAATATTTCTGAAAGTATTTGACGTTTTCCGAGTTCGTCGACTGGTCGTTCAAGCCTTAGCTCGGTGAAATACTCGGGGAATCGGTTAATCACTGTGCTCCCAAACGCATGATATGTCCCTATTTGCACATCGTAGGCAGCTTGGCCGATAATAGACAGCAATCGCTCGCGCATATTTTGCGCGCCACTTTCAGTAAACGTCAAACATAATATATTTTGTGGCAATGCATCTGTTACTTCCAAAATGTGCGCTGCGCGGGCGCTTAGGAGCTGTGTTTTGCCGGTTCCTGGCCCGGCTATGACAAGGACTGGCCCGTAGACCGCGTCAACTGCTGCGCGCTGCGCCGTATTTAATCGATTATATACATCTGTGAACTTGCTCACTTCGCTCCCTCATTCTGTAGCAGCATCATTTCCCACAGTATAACATTCCAGTAACTTAACTATGTGCGTCCGAGTTATCGGAATAAATACCTTACTGAACCACAGCCTGGTGTTAAGGGCCACTGTTAGCGTTAGGCGAGCGAGAGCGGTGCCTTTCCGGGCTAAGTAGCTTGCGGGGTGTTTTAGGCAAACTAGCTACAGATCGGGCAGAGATTTTCTCTGTCGAGCGTGCTACTCCATTGTACCGTGGCTTCGTGAGCAGGAAGGAGCTCGGCAAAGCCTTTTAGGTCCGCGACATTGCGTAACCAGTACGCCAACCTCCCGTGAAGATGCACATCTTTCCAAACCAGTGAAGCCCAGTTTGCGCCAACTGGCGTGACATAGGCAGGTTCCATGGGGCGGTAGGCAAGTTTTGGCCTGTCCTCACTCTCGGCTCTAAAATTGTGCGCAATAAAGTCGGCATCATAAAGCGCAGTTTGCGCCATGCCGCTGAAAGGCGTTTCAGCGTTGTCTCCGAGGACAAATATATTCTTCTGCCCTTCAGCGCGCAAAAACTCATCAACGACCACTTTTTTTCGATCGCTCAGAACAAAATTATTATCAGTAAAAAATGGGTTATTCATGGCGCCGGCAGTCCAAACTATAGTATGGCTACGGATAGGTTTTCCGGAAACAGTAAGCTCCTGTGCGCTTGCACCCTCCACTTTACTGTTGAGGTACAGACGAACGCCGAGTTTACGCAGGCGCCTTTCTATGGTTTTCCCAACTGGTTTCGGAAGCCGCGGCATTAGGTGTGGCATTGCTTCAACTAGGTCAATGTGTATCGGTCGTTCGGGAAGCCCATGCTTGGCCATGGTTTCTCGCAGGTAATCGCCTAACGAACCAGCCAGCTCAATACCGGTTGCACCGCCACCAACGATTATGTAGTTTAGATCTGGCTCATGCTCAGCGATAAGCTGTGCGTGCAGGTGGCGCTTAAAACGCTCTGCTTCGTAGACAGATTTTATACTATAGCTATACTCTGCTAGACCTGATATACCAAAATAATTTGTTACAGTACCGAGCGCGAGTACCAATTTGTCGTAGCTGATTGGGGTTTTGTTACCCTCTAGCGTTAGCGTATTTTTCGCGCTATCGAGACTTGTTGCTTTGCCGACAATAACTTGGACCGGGTCATCGGCTAGTATTTGTTCAAGTGGTATAGAGGATTGCTCGCTACTGCCCCCCGTTGCCGTTTCATACAGTGTTGGGTAGTAGGTGAAATCAAGCGTTTCAGTCACAAGAGTAACCTTTAGATGGGGTTGCCTGCCGAGCTCAATGGCTGCTCGGACGCCAGCAAAGCCACCTCCGACCACGACCAACTTAGTACGAGGAAGTTTTTTATCTTCTTTCATCTTCACCTAATTGTACCAGTAAGCATAAGTAGAAACTAATCAGGATATACGCCCGAATTCTTTAATATTCTGGCTATTCCGACTGGCTTGCAATGTGATAAGCTTAAGGTATATATGGATGGGCTAAAAGAAAAACTGGTTAAACATGGGTTTGAAGGTGAGCTAGACAATACGGCCGAAGCACTAGAGTTGTTTAGTCATGATGCCAGTATGTTCGAGCTGCGGCCTGAGCTTGTAGCAGCGCCAAAAAATTCGGCAGATTTGCAGCGGCTGGTTCGGTTTGTCTCGTCAAACAAAAAGAAACATCCTGGCCTATCTTTGACAGCCCGAGCCGCCGGAACAGACATGGCGGGCGGTGCAATCAATGAATCAATTATTGTCGACTTTGCGAAACATTTTACAAAAATTGGTTCCATAACGGGTTTTTCGGGAACCGCCCAGCCCGGTGTTTTTTATCGAGATTTTGAGCGTGAGACTCTGAAAAAAGGTGTGCTTATGCCATCGTATCCGGCCAGCCGCGACCTGTGCATGATAGGTGGCATTACGGCTAATAATTCTGGTGGCGAAAAATCGTTAGAATACGGTAAAGTAGAAAAGTTTGTGACTGAGCTAAAAGTGGTGTTTGCTGACGGAAAAGAGTACGTCGTTAAGCCTCTCACCAAAAAGCAGCTTGCGGCCAAGATTAACCAGGGCGACTACGAGGGTAAAATATATCAGCGTATTTTCAACTTGTGCGAGGAGCATTACGACATCATCAAGGAAGCGCGTCCCAAGGTGAGCAAAAACAGCATGGGCTATGGGCTGTGGAATGTCTGGGATCGTCAGACTGGAGTATTTGATCTTGGGCAGCTCATAGTTGGTTCGGAAGGTACGCTGGGACTTGTGACCGAAACAACTTTTCGGTTGGTTCCACACCGACCCCACTCTGGTTTGCTAGTGCTTTTTTTGAAGAACATTAACCATCTGGGCGATATTATCCCCGCGGTTCTAAAACACAAACCAGCTACGTTTGAAAGTTTTGACGACCAGACTTTACTACTAAGTCTTCGGTTTATGCCCGCGTTTTATAAAAGGCTTGGTTTTAGAAAATTTGTTCATTTACTGTGGAGCCTTATACCCGATGGTCTGCAGTTGCTCCGTGGTGTACCGAAACTAATTCTTATGATTGAGTTTAACGGTGAAACCGAAGAAGAAGTCCGCGCCAAAGTTGCTGCCCTGCACCGTGATTTGGGTCGTTACCGCGCCCGCTACGAAATAAACGGCTTCGAAGAAACGCCCACAGAAGGAAGAAGCGAAAAGTTTTGGATAATGCGTCGCTACAGTTTTCAGATACTGCGCAGTACAGTGAAAGACAAGCACACCGCGCCGTACATTGATGATTTTGCCGTGCCGCCAGAACATCTCACAGCGTTTTTACCTCAGCTGCAAAAAATTATCAGAAAATACAAGCTGTTTGCTACGATTGCCGGACATATGGGGGATGGTAATTTCCACGTTATCCCACTCATGAAAATAGAAGATGACCGTGAACGAAAAAAAATTGAGCCAAGTCAAAGGGAAGTCAACAACTTGGTTCTGAAATACAATGGGTCACTCAGCGGCGAACACAACGATGGTCTCGTGCGGGGCCCTTGGCTGGAAGCCCAATTCGGCAAGATTGTTCTTGCCTTGTTCAAAGAAGTAAAACACATTTTTGATCCCGAAAACATCTTTAACCCGCACAAAAAAACCGACTCCGACTGGGACTACAGTTTTTCGCACATAAGAGAGCACTTCTAACACACTTTTTCGTCGACGGATTGCAGGTTTTTCATGTACAATGATGCGTAAGCATGATGAGGGCGCTGCAGAAACTTACGAAAAAGCTAGCAGAGGTACAGCTGCCAGCTGTACCTCGCTTATCCCGAGTCAAGATGACGTGGTTGTTGGTTGGAGGTGCTCTTGTCGTCGTAGCTGTGCTAACTATGTTGTCGCTAAACCATTCGTTTCCGTTGCTGCAAACGCGTGGGGAGATTGCCAACCGACAACGTGATTTACTATTATTTGCGACTGGATTAGCGGTGATTGTACTTGTGCCGGTTTACGTAATGCTGTTTACGTTTGCTTGGCGTTACCGCGCAGGACACAAAAAAGACTACAAACCAAATTGGGATTCACACAAGGGTTACGAAACATTGTGGTGGGGCGTACCGTTGGCTATCATTGTGGTTCTGGCGGCGGTTACTTGGGTTACTTCTCACAGTCTAGACCCTTTTAAACCACTCTCATCCACGCAAAAGCCGCTGCAGGTGCAGGTTGTTGCCTTGCAGTGGAAATGGCTGTTTATTTATCCCGAAGAAAAAATCGCGAGCGTCGGCGAAGTTGCCTTCCCTGTCGGCCGCCCAGTGGAATTTACTATGACTAGCGATGCGCCGATGAACAGTTTTTGGATTCCGCAACTTGCCGGGCAAATATATGTTATGAGCGGTATGTCGACAAAACTTCATGTCTCAGCCGACAGCGTCGGTACCTATGCGGGTTTATCGGCTAATATTAGTGGTAAGGGCTTTGCCGATATGCGTTTTAACGCCCGGGCAATGTCAACGACTGATTATGACGCATGGGTCGCTGGGGTAAAAGGCAGTGGCAAGAAGCTCAACCAACAAACCTACGAAGTCCTTGCTCGGCCAGGTAAATCGGCAACCCTGCACTACCTGCTCGAGGAAACAAAGCTGTACGACCGAGTTATAATGAAGTATATGACTGAACATGGTACGACGCAGACGGCTGAAAATGAAACAAAACCCTCAGAGGAAAAAGCATCATCCCCGGTGAAACCAACTCATGATATGCCAATGATGCAATCAGAAGGGATGCACTAATGAGTGTCTCAGCTTCCATTTTGCATTTTGTTGAATATGGTACGTCTTGCTGCGAGTGCAGCTTACTGGGAAGGAATAGCTGATGTTTTTTGCAGATTTTCTCGGCCGGATGGAATGGAGTTACTTTTGGCACGGCTGGGTTCAGTTTGGTGGCCAGGCCGGATTGGTGCTCGGGCTGCTTACGGCGATTGGTCTTTTGACATATTTTAAAAAATGGAAATGGTTGTGGCGAGAGTGGCTAACGACGCAAGACGCCAAACGGATTGGAATCATGTATATTGCCGTTTCCGTCGTAATGTTGCTACGCGGTTTTGGCGATGCCATTATGATGAAGCTACAGCAAGCACTAGCGAGCGGAACGAGTGATGGTTTCTTGGAAAGTGAACATTTTCAGCAAATATTTACGGCTCACGGCACTATTATGATTTTCTTTGTGGCGATGGGCTTGATGTTTGGCATTATTAACCTGGTGTTGCCACTCCTGCTCGGAGCACGGGACGTTGCCTTCCCTACGCTCAACTCCATGAGCTTTTATCTCTACTTGGCAGGTGTGGTTCTGGTAAATGTTTCGCTGCTCTACGGTGAATTTGGTGCCGTCGGCTGGCTGGCGTATCCACCGCTTTCTGAACTAGCTTATAGCCCTGGTCCCGGTGTTGATTACTGGCTGTGGAGTATTCAAATAGCCGGCGTGGGCAGTATGCTCAGTGGCATAAATTTTATTGTGACAATCTTGAAGCTACGCTGTAAGGGTATGACCCTTATGAAAATGCCGGTTTTTGCGTGGAGTGTGCTCGGTGCAATGATGCTTACGGTTATAGTATTTCCCATTTTGACGGCGACGCTGTTTATGCTTTCGCTAGACCGAACTATGGGCATGCACTACTTTACGGCCGATCTTGGTGGCAACGCCATGATGTACATAAACCTTATCTGGGCTTGGGGGCACCCTGAAGTGTATATTTTGGTACTACCGGCATTTGGTATGTTCAGCGAAATTGTTGCTACCTTTAGTCGAAAGCGGCTGTTTGGCTACACGAGTATGGTTTGGGCACTTATGATTATCACGATTCTTTCTTTTCTAGTTTGGGCGCACCACTTCTTTACCATGGGTGCCGGTGGCAACGTTAACGCGTTTTTTGGGATTATGACCATGATTATTGCCGTCCCAACGGGTGTTAAAATATTTAACTGGTTGTTTACGATGTATAAGGGGAAGATTGAATTTATGACACCCATGTGGTGGTTTATGGCATTTGTAACGACGTTTCTTATAGGTGGAGCTACGGGAGTGCTTTTGGCGGTTCCGGCGATTGATTTCCAGGTGCATAACAGCTTGTTTTTGGTCGCTCACTTTCACAATACCATTATTGGCGGTGTGGTCTTTGGCTACCTAGCTGGTATTGCCTACTGGTTTCCTAAAATTTTTGGGTTTCGTTTGCATGAGAGACTTGGTAAAGCGGCAGTAACGTGTTGGGTGGTTGGTTTTTTTGTCACCTTTATACCAATATATATCCTTGGCTTTATGGGCGCTACCCGTCGGCTCGACCATTACGATCCAAGCATGGGCTGGCAGGGATTGTTTGTCGTTTCCGGTATCGGCACGTTAATAATCGGGCTGGGTGTTGTTTTTCAGTTGCTTCAGCTCGGCTATAGTATATGGAAGCGTAAGGAGCTACGGGACAACACTGGTGATCCTTGGAATGGGCGAACGTTAGAGTGGTCAGTCCCCTCACCTGCGCCGCATTATAACTTCGCTAGGTTGCCTGTCGTAGGCACACGCGACGCCTTCTGGGAAGCAAAACAGACTAAAAAAGCGCTGTTTTCTGGACCTTATGAGGCGTTTGAGTTACCAAAAAATACTAGCATTGGTGTGTTTACCGGTGGTCTTGCTTGTCTCTTTGGTTTTGCAGTGATTTGGCACTTATGGTGGCTAGTGCTTCTGGCTGCTGCTGGGCTGGCCTACCTGCTCATCCGGCGAACCTTTGAAGATGACATTGACTATAATGTTTCTGCCACGGAAGCCAAACGGCTCGACAAAGAGGCCAGAAAGGCGGACGTATGAGTAAAGGAAGCTTGCCGTCTCAGTTGCCGGCCGCGGATAGCAAAGGTTTATTTGGGTTTTGGGTATACCTAATGACCGATTGTATACTTTTTGCCAGCCTTTTTGCGACGTTTATTGTGCTGCGCGGCAACACGGCTGGTGGCGTTGGGGGCAGCGACATTTTTGAACTGCCCTTTGTTCTTGCCGAAACACTCATCCTACTAGCAAGCAGCCTGGCGAGTGGGTTGGCACTGTTGGCCGCGCACCGACGTAGTCGACATGGTGTGTTCCTCTGGTTCGGGATAACAGGTATGCTTGGTTTGCTTTTTGTTAGTATGGAAGTATACGAGTTTAGCAAACTTGTCTCAGATGGCCATAGTTGGACTAACAGTGCTTTCCTTTCTTCGTACTTTGGGCTGGTTGGGACGCACGGACTTCATATTTCTGTAGGCCTCATATGGCTGGCAGCGATACTGCTACATTTGAAGCAACGGACTTTTAACCCACGGTTATTGCAACGACTGACAATGTTTACCATGTTTTGGCATTTTCTAGACATTGTTTGGATTGGCATATTCACCATTGTGTATCTGGTGGGGGTTATATAATGAAGCTACCTAGTTACATACAGAGGCTACCAAACTTTCGTGAAGCCAGCCTGGCAACTTACCTCGCTGGGTTTGGACTTTCAGTCGCTTTGACACTTTCTGCTTTTGCGCTCGTCTGGGCTTACCGTGTATCTGACGGATTAATATTTAGTCGTGGTTTTCTGCTACTTGTTTTAGCCGTGCTGGCGACAAGCCAAATTGTCGTTCAGGTTTTGTTTTTCCTGCATATGTCGACTGAACGACGACTAAAAATGAACCTCTACGGAGGTATATTTACAATATTTGTAGTCCTGTGCCTGGTAGTTGGTTCTATCTGGATTATGCAAAACCTTGACTACAACATGATGCCAACAAATCAAACAGAGCACATAGAATACGAAGAAAGCATCAGACAGCCGTGAGATTGAAAGACTTTATACTGGTCGCAAAGCCGGGAATTGTAGTCGGGAATACGCTAGCGGTCTTGGGCGGCTTTTTGTACGGTTCGGTGGACGGAGTGCACTTTACTGCCCTTGTTGGTGCTGTATTTGGCGCGCTTCTAATAATCGCGGCGTCGTGTGTGCTAAACAACTATCTCGACCGTGATATAGACCGCCGCATGCACCGTACGGCAAAACGGGCTTCAGTGACAGGCATCATACCTTACCGGATTGCTCTGTACTATGCGGCCGCTATGTATTTGCTTGGTTTTGGGCTGATGCTTTGGCTGACAAATATTCCCACGGCAGCAATCGGACTGACGGGTGCCGTGCTGTATACATCGGTCTATTACCATGCCAAACGGCGGACATACTGGGGTACTTTTGTGGGCGCATTCCCTGGGGCTACGCCACCGCTCGCTGGGTATGTCGCTGCGACCGGAAGATTGGATAGAGCCGCCCTGCTGCTGTTTATTATTATGTTTGTCTGGCAGATGCCTCATTTTTACGCGGTAGGAATTTTTCGCATGGAAGATTATAAACGAGCTAATCTGCCCATATTGCCCCTGGCGAAAGGTTTAAGCCGAACTGTATGGGAAATGCGCTTCTACGGTCTACTGTTTATAGTAGCTTGTTTTCTGCTAGCTCGGTGGGAAAAAGCTGGTTTTATGTTTGGACTAGCCATGATTACCATGGGTCTATACTGGTTGCAGCCAATGTTTAGCCCAAACTGGCGCCGAGCAACAGAAGCAACAGCACAGCTTGTTTTTAAGCGATCATTGCAGGTACTTATTGCACTCTGTTTTTTTCTAGCCATGTCTCACGTACTGCTTTAGGAGGAGTACAATATACTTATGGTTCGATTAAAAAAGAACTGGGTTCGGCCAGGTGTTTCGCTGATTTTCACGGCGGCAATCATTATATTTGTGGTTCAGAACTGGCAGAAGTTTGTCGACAGCGTGCGCGTTATGCGCAGTGTTCCGCATAGCGATTTTTCAGCCAGTATTCCGCTTCTTACGTTGACATTCTTTCTGGCTGCGGCGGCATATAGTTTTTTGGCGTTTCGCCGGCTAAAACTGCGGGAATTGTTTGTGGTTGAACTGGCGGCAGCGGCTATAAATCGGCTGATTCCTTCTGGGCTTGGTGGTTTGGGCTTGCACGGTTTGTACTTACATAACCGCAAACATTCAACTGCTCAGGCGACAGCTGTTGTTAGTATAAATAACCTGCTCGGCATTTTTATCCATCTGTCGCTTTTATGCGCCGTTATTGCGTCAGGTGCTGCTGGGCAATTTCGTTTGGGATGGCAGCTTAAACAGGGGTGGATTTTACTTGGGATCGTAATTTTGGTTGGCGCCTTACTTTTGATTGCGCCGGTGCGCAAAAAACTAAAACAGTTTGGACATAATTTGCTTGTAAGTTTTAAGCACTACGAAAAACAGCCTCACAAACTAGCGTATGCAGCGCTCGCACTGTTGGCGCTAACGCTCATAAATTTACTAATTTTACACCTTGCCACTCGTAGCTTTGGCGTCTTGCTCGATGCACCTTCACTGTTTGTTGTCTACACCGCAGGAGTTTTTATGGGGGCTGCGGTGCCTACGCCCGGTGGTTTGGCCGGTGTGGAAGCCGGTCTTGTCGGCGGCTTTCTAGCCTATGGTATAGCTGGCACTACCGCGCTTGCTATCGCGCTCTCTTTTCGTCTGGTAACTTACTGGGTGCCGATTGTGCCTGGTTTTATCTCGCTTATGATCTGCCGCCGGTTAAAGCTACTCTGAAGTTGTATTGGCTAGTCATCTCAAGTAGAATAACATCTGGTATTTGATACTATTTGTTGGGGGTTGGCCAAGTGTGAGAGCCGTCTGCGGCGGGTCGCAAGGCAGTCTTTCAGATTTGCAGCTAGCCTGCTAGTATGAAAGCTGCGGGCTCGTTAAAGGTGAGTCGGATACCATTCGCAGCCAATGTACATTTTAAAATTTATCTATCAATAATGGGGGTTGGCCAAGTGGTAAGGCACCAGGTTTTGGTCCTGGCATTCGGGGGTTCGAATCCCTCACCCCCAGCCATGAAGTTTTATAGAGAAGAAAAATGCACATTTTTGTGCATTTTTTGTTTTCTCGATTTCACCACCTCTGTTATCTGGGGTTCGAATCCCTTAAGCCGTATCTCTCTATTCTGATTGTGTTCTAGCCAGCACCCAAGAGTATTTTTCTAGGACACTTACCTAGACATTTACCAGGACATTTATCAGTTTGTGTGATATAATTAAACTATGAAAGACTACGCGCCGGTATATACAATTACATCTAAGATTACCAGCTTGGTGTACCAGATAGCACAGGATTTGGAGCGTATTAATATTATTCGCGAGCAAGTTCTCACGCCTCACCTTCGTCGTGAAAATCGTATCAAGACTATTCGTTCATCGCTCTATATTGAGGCAAACAGCCTAAGTCTAGAGCAAGTAGCTGATGTTATAGATGGTAAGAACGTTGTTGGCCCGTTGCAAGATATCAACGAAGTAAAAAACGCCATGGAAGCGTACGATAGACTCTTGGACTGCGACCCATATAGCCTAAAAGATTTGCTAGCTGAGCACAAACTCATGACAAAGGACACTGTAAACGAATCGGGTCGATTTCGTAGTCACGGGGTAGGCGTGTTTGCTGGTAACATCCCAATTCATGTTGCGCCTCCTGCGGAACAGGTTCCCCTACTAGTCGAGCAGCTATTGTTTTGGGCAAAGACTGATAATTTACCGCAAATTATAAAATCGTGTATTTTCCATTATGAATTTGAGTTTATTCACCCGTTTGCCGACGGTAATGGTCGTATGGGCAGGATGTGGCAAACGCTACTTTTATACCAAGAAAACCCAGTGTTTGGGTGGTTGCCGGTAGAAACGATTGTTGCGAATCGTCAAAGTCAATACTATGATGCAATCCAGCGCTCAACAAAAGAAAATGACAGTGCTATCTTCGCTGAATTTATGTTAACTGCGCTTGCAGAAGCTGTAGCGGAGTTCAAGAACAATCAAGGCTCGGTTGGCACACCGCTAGAACCACCACTCAGTAAAACCGAACAAGCGGTACTAGATACTATCCTGAGCAACCCTTACGCTACCTACCAAGAGATTGCCCAAAAGATCGAAAAGACATCTAAAACTGTTCAGCGTGCATTAGTCAGTTTAAAAGACCGTGGAATCGTTTCTCGGGTAGGTTCGGACAAGACGGGGCATTGGGTGATAAGCAATACGTAAACATCAACTAGAGCGCGTCGACAACATTAATTAGCTTGCATTTATAAGATATGTCTACACAAGGCGAAGATAAAATCACACTGTATAGGTCACTCTTCCGTGGACGCGACGACATCTTCGCAAGACGATGGGAAAAAGACGGAAAATGCTACATTGTATAGTACCGAGTTTAGGGATGATTTCGTTTAGCGCCAACTGTAGGGACCTCTTTCCTTGAGCTAGGAGCATAAGACTAATGACCTGAAAGGTAAGCACCCGTGACCGGGTGAAATCTTGCACGCTGCGTTTGTAACGAGTTATGAATGTTTTGTCGTGCAGGAGTGTTAGCGTACGCTCGAGATGAACTGTTTTTTTCATAAGTACTCCACTATGTTAGTGGGTACTATTGTATCTTGGGAGCGTTACAAAATGCCAGTGGTTTTATTGGTGGGGGCTTAAGTTAACGGCAGCGAGGCATAGACTCCATTAAATAAATTATTGTGATATAATGCTACCCAACAGAAGATAATAGAATATGGAGCTACTATGATACGCAATAGATTATTCAATAAATTGACATTAGGTCTTGCTAGCCTCGCTCTCATACCAGTGGGTGTGGCGTACGCACTTATTACAGCTCAGGCGACCCTATCGGGCAACACTATTAGCGCTTCACCGGGCCTATTGATCAGTAAAGCTGGGTCAGCCTATGGCACCCAATTGAGTGGTTTTACATTTAATATCATCGTCGGGGACACTGCTACTCCTTCTGAGATATTTACAATCAAAAACACAACCTCGAAACCACTTGCGATTGGTCTCGGCCTTGCAGAGGCAATCAGCTTTAGCGGTGGCACCGTCAATAACGACAAACTTAACGCTATACTAAACTGTAGTGATTCTTCGATTACCGCAAACGGTACAGCCACAGCACTAGTTAATAGTTCTGTCATTTCAAGTACAAAACTTGCCGCAGGTGCAACAACAAACTGTACTGTATCATTCGGTATGGATGTGGATGCGATTACATCTGGGGCTGAGGTAACCTCAAACCCTTTTGCACTCAAATTGACCGCACAAGAGTAGCTTAGAGGCAAAAACTAAGTTATGCGAATTCCACAGCTGCGAACTATCACACTACCTGTGTTTCTGACTCTCGTATTAATAGCTGAATATGCAATAATACCGTCAGCTTTTACCCTGGCACAAAGTAATCGAAAATCAAATATACTGGAAGTGCTTAACGACAAGGGCTCTTGGGTCAACAGCACTCGAGGTATTCGTGCCACTGAAATTACCCCAGGTATTGGTGCATCAACATCCATCTACCTACGCAACGCAACAGATAAACCACTCGTGGTCAGACTCATTGTTACAGATCGTCGGATTAACTCAACGGGTATCGATTCACTTGATTCAGTCATCGTGAAAGTAACTGGCGAACAATGCCAGCAAACCGTTTCGGCAACTCTAATGAAACTCTCTAGCGGTGACTCGTTGCAGTTACCGTGTTCCCCTCTTGACGCAGGAGTCCAGGGCGATCCCCGTAGTGTAGCACGCAGTGGAAATTACACGCTTTCTCTCGACATAAAACCCGATAGCGACATGAAAGCACAGGTTCGCATAAACAACTTTGACCTGAAGTTTGAGGGCAAGCCGCTATGAGTAGGCGGTTTAATAGCCTGTTCGGGTTCCGTAGTGGTTACACAATTAAATTTTTGGTGTTATCGCCGTTATTATCACTGTCATTTTGCCTGTTTTTTTCCGCCAACCTTCTGGCACTTAATCCAAATACCGTTGAGGTCAGCAACAACCAAATAGTTGCCAAAACCAAACAAAAACCAACTTGTTATATGGATACTGTACGTATATCCGATGTTCAGGTTTGGGATGATCATTGCATTTACATGCTTAATAACGTTGGTATACTCGATGGCGGCAGCCTGACTATCCAGCCTGGAGTTATTTTGAAGGTACGGCAATACGACGTAAACCAGGTTGGAATCGAGGTTTCGGGGGCGGTAAACTTATAATGAATGGCACCCCTACGCGACACATTTACATGGCTTTTGGACATAATGATTCTCTTGGGGGTAGTGATCCAAATGGTGGCAACGAAAATGAAGCCGTTCGCGTAGCTATCATGAGTAATGGGTCACTGGATATGCACTACACTGATATTCGTGATTTTGAAGAGTCTTTGCATACACGTTGTAGCCTTGTAGATAGCCAGGTGAGTATCTCAGACAACATATTTCACGGCGATATTTATGCTAATTATTGTGGTGAATCAAATCTTGAATTTAAGCGTAATCGTATAATAGACCATAATGCCTATCTTGATAACATTTCTGACCTTAGTGTTTTTATGCTTAACGGGGTAGATTCTAACACATTTGAGTCATTAGGTACGGCTAAGCTTAAAGTTAGTCAGTCTGTTTTACCCGCCGATAAATCATGGTTCGTAAACCCCGCTAGTGGTGTGCAGGTGCTTGAAGCTTCACTAATTTCTATTGATGGCTCACTTTCGATTGGACAAGACATGCAAGTTCACATGTTAAGCGAGTGTCGCGGATCAAGAGCGCTTGGAGTTAATAGTGGTGGGATTTTGTCTATCCAGCCAGGTGTAGTAGTAAGTATCGGCGATACCATCAGTAACTGCGTGGCATCGTATGGTATTGATGTCTCAGAAAATGGAACTGTCGAGATGGATGGATCGCCCGATAAGCCAATCAGATTTACAAAACTCAGCAGCAGAAGCAGTGACTACTATAGGGTGGCAATGAGTGCACGCAATGCACGTAGGCTACGAATAAGCCATACTGAGTTCCAGTACGCGCAAAACGATCTCATTATCTCTGGGGCAAGCCAAGGAACCTTATCTCTTAGTGATAATTACTTTGGCGGCACGGTTAACATCCGTGATCGTTCCAAGACCGATACCTCGATTTTTCGCAACACCTTTGCTGGTGTTGGGCATCCTGTGGTTAGTGGTGTCGGAAACCCTTCGGCATATCTTGAAAACTCAGATATTGCCATTCTTTCCTTTGACGGAGTTGAAGCAAATAAAATAATTAAAGATAATCAAAATGGATTAAGTGTTCAGTTTGTTAATAGCTACCTTAGCCATGACTCTTCTTGGACGCTACGTAAAGAGCATAATTTGCCAGCTCTCGTAATAAATAATCTTACGATCAGGGGGCAACTTACCTTTAACCCAGGAACAAGTATCAAGATTGCTGACGGTGCATCTGGCATCACTACAAGTGGCGCAGGAGAGATACGAAGCAACGGTACTACTACTTCACCCATTGTCGTCACTGTATTGAGCGATGACAGCGTCGGAGGTGATACGTTAGGCGATGGAGTCACCGATAATACGTCAACGTCCTACAAGGCCGCCTTTATCAACAACGGCGGTTACATCGCACTCTATAAGACCATGATCCTACATGCCAACAAGGCTTTCGTGGCCATTGATGGTGAGAGTATAATTGAGAATTCTGAACTATGGCTAGGCCATACTGGAGTTGTTAGTGAGGGTGGAAAAACCTTTATATATGAATCAAGTATTCATAATTTCAGTTATGGCATTGCTAGTATAGGCGGGCAGGTGTCTGCGCGTGGGATAACGCTCGACGCAATGACAAACAAGGGGGTGGCATCTTGTAATTGGGACCGCTTATTAAGAAGCCCAAATTGTCTAGTTGATGTAAGCTTCGCTGCCTGGATAGGCGGAGTAACTCCGGCCAATGATGGTATATGTGGTGCAGTAGTTTTTTCTCCGTGGTACGATGGAGACGGCACGAAGTATGACACAACAACAAAGCCAGCAACATCAAATAATTGTGACTCAGCCGCAACTGAAGCCGGTCAACTTGTAACGATCAACAAATCATTTTTAGACCTTTTCAACAAAATCAGCATCGATTGCAATGATGGATTACAGGACGCATGCGCTGAGGCTAACAGACGACTTGCATGTATAGATGGTACGATAGATTTTGCTGACAAATACAAATTTATATCCTTCCCGTCTATCGAAGGTTTTGTAAAATCAACCTTTCTCGATAACATCTTTTCGCAGCTAAAGACAAATACTGACGCAATTGTGTACGATGGCGTAAGTGATGAGATCGTAGCGGTGCACGGCGACGCTATTGTCGAAACAGAAAGAATGCTTAAAATCGCAGATGCACTTCAAAAATCAATCAGTCTATATAACGACCTAAACTACGTTTACGGCACATGCTCAAATATACAGTAAAAATGTATATGATTTGTCAATATTGGTCACGTTAAGGCTTCTGTCGTTTTTTTTGAACGCGCCGTTAACTAACCTCAACTCGGCACAAGCCTCAGCCTTACACACCCAACAGTAGCGGTTGCGTCAGTAGCTTTTTCTCAGAATCTGTAAAGTTAAGACTGGGCTTTTTTGGTTGTAACTGATAGACGATGAGACCACTAATTAGATTGACTCCAAAGTTAATGGGGCTTCGATGTCTGCTGTGCTCTATCTGTTCTTGGTTCTTGAGTTGATCATTGATTGCTTCAATGATGCCACGACCACGGAGCATCACCTTATCTAACAGTGGGAGCAGTTTGTTCTTCATGTTTCGCCTAATACCCGTAATAAGCTGCGTAACCTGGTCCCAGAGCGCAGCAAACAAATCTTTCGAAATGTAGCCTCGGTCACCAAAAAGTTTACCGTGTATACGGTCGGCAAGCCTGGTAACTGTTTCAATACTGTTGTCGGGTGTATTACCGGGTGTTACGTAGAACGATACAATTTCACCGCATTCATTGACGATTAGGTGCAATTTGAAACCAAAGAACCAGCCCATACTACTCTTACCACGTTCAGCTAAACCCTTGAAGACTCTGTTCCTGCGTATACGTCGGTTATGGCAGACGACCAGTTTAGTTGAGTCGATATAGTTCGCCGTAGTCGGGACACTGAGCAAGCATGCCAGAAACGTGAGTAGTGGCACATTAACCTCGCTCATGAGCCCCAAGAAACGGGTATAGCTGACTAACTTTGGGAAGTCAGCCCGCAGATTGGTACAAACATGATTGAGATAGTAGTGTTTGGAATTCCGATGATTACTTTGATGGAAATGGATAATGATAGTAGGTACCTCACTCAGGCTAAGACGCCCTGGCTTGTTTCGTTGGCATAGCCCAGAGCTAATCCGTTCGGCCCGCCATTTCGGTTCAAACTCCTGAAAAAATTCATCAATGATGTAGAATAAAGCTACCAGTTCCATATTGGCGTCTCCTTTTTTTGTTTATGTTGTACAAACAAAGCATAACAAGACTTACGTCCTGTTATCTAGACGAAACGAGGAGACGCTTATGTCGAGCTGAGGTTAACTATAGTCGAAAAGTTGTATTTGAGATATTTTTCGATTATAGTAAGTATCATGATAAAACGACAACAGTATCTACAGACACTACGACAACTTAAAGATCAGCGATTGATAAAGGTCATTACTGGCATTCGTCGCTCAGGCAAGTCATCGTTGCTCCAATCGTTTAAGGAAGAACTTATTGAGTCTAGTGTTGCCGAGCGCCAGATCCAATCAATAAATTTCGAAGAAGCCGAAAATGTCGATCTCACAGATTGGCTTTCTTTGCACAACAGCATTGAGTCCAAGCTAGTTGATGGCAAAATGAATTATCTGTTCCTCGACGAAATCCAGATTGTAGATAATTTTGAACGAGTCGTCAATTCGTTATTTGTGAAAAGTAACGTAGATATATACATGACTGGTTCAAATGCGTTCTTGTTATCAAGCGAACTAGCGACACTTTTGACGGGAAGGTATATCTCTATCCACGTTTTACCATTTTCATTCGCCGAATACCGGCTAGCGATGCCCGATACTCGAAGTAATGATAGGCTATTAGCTCAATATCTATCTTCTAGCGCATTTCCTGAAGCAGTAACCTTATCTAAGACGAACCCCGCTCTTTCTAACAGATACTTGAAAGATTTATATGAAACAATTGTCAACAATGATATTTCAAATAGGTATGAGGTTAGAGACAAGGATGACTTCACGAGAGTTGTAAAATTTGTCTTTGATAGCATAGGAAGCCCGTTATCCGCTACTAGTATCGCAAAGGCTCTCACTAATCAGGATAACAAAACGTATCATGCGACTGTTATCCGATACCTAAAATATTTAACTAAAAGTTACTTAATCTATCCGGTCAGCCGATACGATGTGAAGGGTAAAAAATTGCTCACTACTAACGATAAGTATTACGTGGTTGATTTGGGATTGCGAGAGATAATGCTAGGCAGCTCACAGGTTTCTGATATTGGACATCGGCTAGAGAACGTCGTATATCTTGAGCTGCTGCGTCGTAATGAGGGAGAAGTTTGGGTTGGTAAAACAGATGATAGTGAAGTCGATTTTATTGTCCAAAAACCAGGCGGGGAGCGTGAGTATTATCAGGTGGCTTATCAGATCAACGATAACGAAAAAACCCTTGAACGAGAACTCGCCCCATTCAAAAAGATTAATGATAATTATCCCAAGTATATCTTGACAACAGATTTAATAAATGAGGAGTTTTTGGGTATCAAAAAGGTAAACGTTGTAGATTGGTTATTAAAAACAGAAGTATAGCTAGTCTGAATATTTTCAACAAATATACTCATAGCCAGCCTCCTCTTCGTCGTAGACTAGCTCGCCATTGACGTCCTTGACGCCGAGCTTCTTCAAGTTTTCGACGAGTTTTTCGATGGATCTCAGTGTCTTGTGGGTTATCACAAAAACAGGGGTTGAGGTGTTTGCAACTTCACACTCCGTCCCAGCCAAATTTAGTAACAGTGGTAAAATATGCCAAAAGATTGGCATATTTTGGTTTTAGTCACATTCTCATCTGTTATTTCAGGTTTGAATCCCTCATGCCCTGGCTGCCCCAATAATGCTCATAGGATGAGGTAGTATCGTGCACGTAATAGTAAGATTTTGTAACCCTACACAACTTTAATCAATATTTGAGTATATAAACCATAAGCGTTCGCCTTAAATGGCACTTTTTCGCATGTTGACTCGCGATAATCATACTTTCTTGATATAATACGCGCATGTACATCACAAGACACGAACAATCACGAATAGAAAAAGTTCTACATAGTGGACTTGTTGCTATTTTATATGGTGCACGTCAAGTCGGCAAAACTACTTTAGCAAAAGAAATTGCTAAAGATTATTCAAATTCACTGTATCTTAACTGCGATGATCCAAACGTAGTGATTAGTCTTACGAACAAATCTGCAGTCGAGCTAAAATCATATATCGGCAACGCCGACCTAGTGGTGATTGACGAAGGTCAACGAGTTGAAAACATCGGCATAACCATTAAACTCCTCCATGATACCTACCCAGAAGTTGACATTTTAGTGACGGGATCTTCAAGCTTAGACTTAGCAAATAAAATAACAGAGCCACTTACTGGTCGGTCAGAAGAAATAATCCTCTATCCGCTAAGTATTAACGAAGTATCAAGCAATCGTGTTGAGATGGATGCAAACTGGCGCATTATGCTAGATAGGGGCGGATACCCTGCGATGTGGCATCTTTCAGCTCGAGATGCACACGCGCGATTGAGCAGCATTGCCAACAATTACGTATATCGCGATGCCTTTGGTCCCCAAGTTATGTTTGATCAGACCGTCATCAACGATTTGTTGCGTCTGCTAGCTTACCAGATTGGGCAAGAAGTCAGCTATGGCGAACTAGCAGCTAAATTGTCTGTGAGTAAAGAAACCGTGATGCGCTACATAGATTTACTGGAGAAAGCTTTTATCATCTTTCGCAGGAATCAGTACCGTAAGAATCAAAGAGTTGAGGTTGGTCGTTTACGAAAAGTCTACTTTGCCGACTTAGGCATCCGTAACGCAATAATTGAAAATTTTAAACCGCTCGAAACGAGAGATGATATTGGAGCTCTATGGGAGAACTTTTGCGTTATAGAGCGGCTTAAATATCTGCAGGCCGAAGAACGCAGGGTTCGGTCTTACTACTGGCGTAACGCTGATCAGCGAGAAATCGATATCATCGAAGAAGAGAATGAAGAGATACGAGCTTACGAATGCAAGCTTAATACTAAAAAACCCGCACGTGTCCCATTAGCTTTTAGCAAAATGTACCCTTCTCAAATATTTGATACGATTAATCCAGATAATTTTGCCGACAAACTCATCTCAAATCACGAGGCAACTACTTAAAACGATGGTTATGTTTAGTCTGGCACTTTCCCCATAATTGTCCTTCGTTTACTTATTAAATTAGTGTGGCTGTGATGTTTGTGGCACTGCGCAAATTCTTGGCAGTGATACTGGGAGCAGTGAGTATGGGAAATTGCCGAGTTGGTGTCACCCTCTAACTTTCCTTAACACCTTGTCGATTTTCTTGTCATTACCCCATGCTCGATGACTATAATGATTTACCGAGCGTCGAAAATACTGATCTTTATACCCTTTTGGTTCAAATCATAGACTAAGTTCGTAAATAACAGCTTATGATCCGATTGCTCATATAGACCGGCCTGCCAGTAAGACCAGTCTACCCCTTCTTTGGTTTCGATTTTATTTTCTGCAAATATATTGACAGTTACCTCATATTTATCATCTTTAAGGCGAGAAGCTTCGGTGAATATACTGTCAAGAGTCTGTTTCCTTTCGTCAGTAGTTATCGTAATAGCTCCCCCATTTTCTGCCTTCTTGTGTCGGTAGGATCCAGTATTTAGGATAATCTTGTTGATTCTTAAAGACTTAGCAACTTCTTCTGCTAGGTATGCTGGCGCAAACACTTCGGCGGAGATAACGCTACTGCGTGTATCGCTTTCTTCACGAGGGTGCCACGGAAAGCCTTGGAGGCCGGCATAGTCTACAAGACCTTCCTTGACTAGCCGAGTGTAAGCAAGCAGTTGTGGAGCCTGATCAGTCTCGCCCGTCTGTGAGTCAAGTAGTATGCCTGTTTGCGCTGCAGGGAATACTGTACGAAGCGTCTCAAAATACCTGTTGACAGAATTAGCGAAATCATCAGGATCTTTATTGTTGTTCCAGAACTCTTGTTGTGGCTCCGGAAAAGGTATCCAGATGCCCATTTGTTCATTTGTAACCCCATTTTTCTTTAGCCGAACAAAATAGTCTTTGATCCATAGGTCATAAAAACCGTTTGCATACTCATGAAAATCCACAAGTCCCCACTCGGTGTCTGGCTCAACAATCACAATAGGTTTAACAGAGAACTTGTCAAATTGCTTCAGCCTTCCGGCCATTGCGTCAGCCATAGTGTTTGCATCTTCGGTCGATATGGGCATATTAGTAAACACCATCAGGTTATCTACGAAAGCAGATTGGCACACATTTTCATACTCAACAAGTGCTTTGAGCTGAGGGTCGTTGGTACTTCCTCTTGAAGCGATTGGATTGTTTGTACATTTTTTACTGGCTAACTTTGGAGCAGATGCCGGCTTGTTTTGGAGAATGTAGCTACCTGTCAGCTGAAAAGTGACAACCTGAGCCGTTATAAAAACTACAACTGCTAGAATTATGTTATATACAATTATGTTTTTTATTTTCATATCTTCGCTCCGTTGCTATTTGATGAAGTACTGATGCCTTTTCTTTGCCAGCGTTGCCATGTAAGACCCTCCGCCCTTATGAGACTCGCGATTGATTTGAGGAGAGCCATATATTCTACCCAGACTAGGATATAGAATATCATCCAAGTAAATGGTGCCAGAGGAACAATCCACCAGTTCTTAGCTTTTTCTGTCATCAGCCCAACGACCAAGTACATTATGCCCATGAATAACGCGCCTAGAAGCAGTGAGCTATAGTCACCAGTGATGTAACTGTAAATGAGTAGTAGAGTGACACCTATTGGCTCAAAGAGGAGTTGTATCTCTGCTAGTAGTGCAAAAGGCAAAATAAACCACGTCATCCATTTGTTGTGATGCATTTTTGTAGACAGAAACAGCTTTTTATACCTTCCAAAAGCCTCAAATCTCCCTCTTTTCCAGCGCGTTCGTTGCTTGATCAGACCCATTATTGTACTCGCACCTTCCGTGTAGCATAAAGCATCATCAGCGTATACCGCATTATGACCGTTAGCGCGTGTTCTCATGGACATCTCTATATCTTCAGTGATGCTTGAAGTGTCAAAAAGGCCGATTTTATCGAAGACTGTTTCCTTTCGAAACGCTGCGCAGGCACCACCGTATATGTACTCTGCGCCTAATAAGGAATGAGCTTGTTTATGGTAAAAACCAAACAAGTACTCTAGTCTCTGTAATAAGTTTATGAAGCCAAATTCTCCGGCGACTTTGACATTGCCAACAGCTGCGTCTATTGATGGATCTTCAAAATATCCAACGATCCGCTCAACCATAAATTGATCTGCAATCGAATCAGCATCCATCGTAATTATTATTTCACCTTTAGTTCGTTCGATAGCGTGGTTTAGCGCGACACCTTTACCCTCATTTTTCTTGCTGTGGTATACGATTTTTTTCTTGTCGTTGCGTTTTCGTCTCTTAAAATTCTTAACAAACTGCGTGACTATATCGTGTGTAGTATCCGTTGACCCATCATTTACAACGATTATTTCTATGTTGGGGTAAGTGTTGCTAATAACAGATTTCACAGTGTTGATAATCCCGACTTCTTCGTTCCATGCAGGAATGATTAAAGATACCAAGGGTTCGAATTCTTGTTTACGATTCTTCACAATCTTGTATCTTCGTACGGACTCCTTCACTTGATGAAAAGGTGCGGTCAATAAAAATATGGTATATTTGAACAGCATTATTGCTGCGAATATTCTGGTGAGGTCACGAATTAGTGTATATATTAACTCGTTATCCATATGACTTTAAATTCTTTCTCCTACTTTAGCCAACGAAGCCTCAACGGTTCGGACTTTAGCATTTAAATCATCTATCAAAATGACTACTATCGCGGAAAATTCCCACTAACAATGCGACAAAGCGGAGCTAACTAAAGAGCGACACCCGTATACTTTCGTTTAGGACTAACTAAACAAAGGAAGGAGTTTCGCTCATGCGTACACTAACACACTACGAAGTAGCTTGGAATATGTCCCGAGCTGGTTCAACCATGGAACAAATAACAATCGTGGTCAGTAAGGACAGGGCTACCGTCTACCGCTGGCTGGCAAAGATTCGCCAGATTGGTATCCGTGAGTTCCACCGTCGCAAAGCAGCCTGCAAGGTGCGTCGCCCTAGGGCTCAGACTCCCGAATATGTCATCCAGAAGATTGTCGACATTCGTAACGAGTTTGGTTGGTGTGGAGCCAAGATACGTAAAGAGCTCAAAGAAAACCATGGTATTAGCCTAGCCCTCTCGACCGTATACCGGTACCTCCACAGACGTTTTACCAAAGCTGCTATTAGTGTGCAGCGCTACAAGAAGCACAAAGCCCTAGTGACGGCTCACGCACCGCGTGAGGTGGTCGAGCATGACACCGTCGATCTCGGTGGTGGCGTCTACGCCTACACCGCCATTGACATATTTTCCAAGGAGCCCAGCGTCTACATCGGTAATAACCTAGAGATGGCCACTGGTGCCACTGCCTTTACCAAGCACCACCAGTTCTATGGTCGCACCCTACTGCACCAGTCTGACGGCGGTAGCGAATTTCAGACGACCTTTCGTGAGGCCGTCGAGGCTGTCGCAGAACACCGCTACAGCCGACCCTACAAGAAAAACGAACAATCGCACATTGAGAACTTTAACAAATCACTGAGAAGCGAGTGTTTTCCTCGGGGTGACTACCAACAATCTGACATACCAAAGCTCCAGAAACAGGCCGACAAGTACGCCGAACATTACATGAACCGGCGCTGGCACATGGGCTTACCAGACCTCATGACCCCAGCCCAGTTTCAGCGCTACTACGCAGAAAGCCCAGAGACTGCTACACTGGAATTAGCGAAAGTATTACGAAAGTCGCGTTTGGGGTGAGATTTTACGATCGTAGAGGCTGAACGAGTTTTAGCTGATAATTCAGGTATATTAACTCTCGCATCCTTTACCTTGTATCCGAGCTGCCAGCCTTCGGTAGTGACGATGTTTATAAGATCACCACTCATGATATCTCCAATGTTTTGGGTAGTCGGCGTATTGGTTCTAATATAGATCACTGCCTCGCCGAACACTTTTTGTATTGGCTCCTCAGTGATAAAGGTATGCGCGATTCCTTTAGTAGCCTTCCACTCGCCATTCTCGACTCGTGAATCGACAATGTCATAGTGGGTCTTGCTTTCAGGAAACTTAATTTTTTTAGGGATACCGAAGCTTCCTTTTTCATATGACTTAGATTCTTGTGTGATGAGTTCTCTGTTGGCCAGAGCATCATCTGTTAAATCTACGTTGATTATTACGTCAGAGAGTGGTGTGTCGCGCCGGAAGATCACTTCAGAGGTATTGATAGTAGCGATGAGAGTAATGACTCCGATTGCTACCATCGTGATTGCTAGCACTGTGAAGTCTTTTATCTTTCTTATTTTAGATCTTGCCATAGACCCCTCTTCTTTGCGAGCTGTATTGTGCGATAGTCTACAAAAAATCGAATCATAGAGGCCACAATGTTAACAAAAATAACAGCAATAAAAATGCCGAATACTATAGAGAATAGTATCCTGAAGGGAGAAGCACCGAAGTTAATAAGACTTATCATTTATGTTAAAATATATTCTTTCCAGTCTACTATGATACAATCATCCTTCAAATCATTCAAGTTTAATTTCCTGAACCACCCACACTTCAACCCGGCGTAAGCCGGGCAACTTGTTTGTAGATAAAAAAGACGGCATACTTTTTCTTGGTCATCCACTAAAACAAACAAGGAAAATATATGCCGTCAACAGATATTGTACGTGACATGCGTACTATCATTCAAAACAAACTGCTCTCGAACGTGCCCAAGAAGTGGCATAAACAGTTTCAGTTTGGCCTACAAGCATACAGTCTACAGACGTTCCAAAGTGCGACGGGCAACGCCCGTCGAGTAGAGACTAATGTCAATACAGCTGCTCGCAAGAGTGAGCGGTTGCTTGCCAACCAGAACTTAGCTAACCATCTCGGTAGGGTATTTGACTGTCTGGGCTTGGTAAAGCCAAGTAGTCTGGTCAACGTCGACCACTCTGACATGAACGGTCTCATGGCGCTGGTGGGAGCGCTGCAAACCAGGCTTGGCCGAGCCATTCCTTGCTTTGTGGAAACCACCTACTCTGACCGTCTTAGTGCACGAAAAGATGCCTCACCCAGGAAGCGAGCATTGCGAAAAGCTAGAGCCGAGGAACGCCAGTTTCGGAGCCTGACTGGCCATACTATTGATGCCCTCCAAGACTTTGCAGACCGCTTGGGCTTCTGGCCCAAGCTGGTATTTGATCGAGGGTTCGGTAACGAATCGATTGTGACCCACTTGGTTGCTGAGGGTGCCACTTTTTACATACGGGTCAAAGCTGGCAGGTATGTCGAGTTTGACGGCCAGAGACAGAAGATCCAAGACCTAACGGAGAAAGACACCACTGTCTGGTTGTATGGGCTCAGCTTGCGAGTTGTCCGCTCGCGTAAGGACGGGAAGAGTGACGAACCCTGGTACATTCTGACCAATGACATGACCAGTAGCCGCACCAAACTTGTCCGGATTTACTACCATCGGTTCGAGATTGAGGAGAGTTTCAAAGACCTCAAACATGTCCTTGAGTTTCGTCGTACCCGCCTCAACAAACCCAACAGTTTAAAAGTTATCCTGTGGCTAATGTTCCTTGGCATTGCCTTGCTGTACATAGCTACCAAACCAAGCAAACAATACCAACACCCGAACCCCAAGAAACGCACTTCTTGGATTAGAAGTGCACTTGAACAATTACACCAGGCCTATGGCCTGCTGCTCTGGGGTGGGGGTTGAAGTGTGGGTGGTTCAGTTTAATTTCGCGAAAGCGGGTCAAATAAGGAGCCCCCTGACGTTGATCAATGGGACGAACGATATTGACACGGGACGTGCGCTCTTATAATGAGGAATACAGAAGAAGGAAGAACCTTAAATTGCAACATGTTGAGTTTGCTTTTTGAATCAATGCTATATTCGCATCATAATGAGCTCTGCTATGATTGAGTTATGGATAATAAAACTCTGACAGCTATTAAAGGCGTGAAAGTTGGTCACGCAACAGACGTAGATAATTTGACGGGTTGCACGGTCGTTCTCTTCGAAAAAGACTATCCCGTCGCCTATACATCCAATGGCGGCACACCTAGAACGTACGACACGACAACCCTTGAACAAGGTAAATCATTTTATCGGAAGCATGCTTTGTTCATCGCCGATGGCGCGCACCTTGGCCTGGAAACTGCTGCGTACATAGCAGAAGCACTACGTGATCGTAATGTTGGCTACACGATTGGTAAAAACATCATACCGTCTATTTCTGGCGCATGCGTTCAGTCGCTCGGCATGTACGTAGCAAAAATAAATCCAAAGTTTGGTATCGATGCAGTCAATAACGCAACAACCGAGCCTGTGCAATCTGGAAATGTCGGCGCTGGTACTGGTACGACAGTCGGTAAGTTCTCATTTAACCCTGGCGGAGTCAACATGTGCATGAAGGCCGGAGTTGGTTCAGCAAAAATTGAACTTGGCGGCGGCGTCATCGTTACGGCACTGACTGTAGTAAACGCCATGGGAAACATTATTGGCGAAGATGGTGCTATCATCGCTGGCAATAGGCATGACAATGACGACTCAAAATACAGGACATTTGAAGGATTTAGCAACTACATTACAGAAAAATCAAATACCACAATCTCCATCGTTGGTATAAACGTTACACTAAACACACAAGAAGACTTACGGCGCGTTGCCGAGATCGCGACACACGGTCAGGTGCGAGCTATCAACCCGGTCAATACTTCGCTAGATGGCGATACGGTATTCGCTTTCTCGACCGAAGAACTTGCTCCACATCTTTCGCACATTGGTGCGGTAATTGAAGATGGCGATTGGTACAAACTATATGTCGATGTGATTGCTCAAGCAGCAGCAAGAGCTGTTCAGAAGAGTATTTACGACGCCTGCTATTCGGCGGAATCGATACTGTATAAATATGCCCATGAAGGCAAAATACCGTCTGATAAAGCACATTCTGAATCGAATTCTTAACGAGCCTTTTATCGTCATGCTCAGGACTGGAAAAGTTACTCGATATTATTCTCAATTATCTCACTCCAATCGATTCGACCGAAAGCGGCTCGTAGCAAATCCTGCCACAGACACGGTTCGTCAATCTGGTCGTCAAGCTCGTATCGTAGCATCATCTCAAGCCACTCCGCCTGTTCATATGTCCGCCACATGTCCTTGCTGAGTGCTTCTTGCAAAAGTGCATAGTTTGACTCATCGTTCGTGAGCCACAGATTTGCGAGCCATGTCTCGTAATTACTCCACCCGTTATACTCGGTGACTACAGTTTGTGATTGCATTTCTGCTACGTTCATTGTTATTTCTCCTTTACTTGTATATTCATACCTAGCCCTCACATCTGTTAAGGGCTACACTAAAGGATGGTATGGAGGACAATCGCTATCTTACTTGGGAGTTGCCTCAGTCGGCAGCATCTCGTCGTAAAGTCTATTGCTTCCTGCATTCTGGAGATAACAATCTATGATGAGGTTATACGAGAAAAACCTTGGTGTTTCACCTCTGTTCTGACGTGTATGTCGACACAGACAGGAGGTGTACCAAGGCTCTTCTACGGTCAATAACGAACAAGTCTATTGTATCCCCATTGCACCTTTTTTGGGAAGCGGATGCCGCCATATCTTTTACCACTACATAATCTTGGGGCTCACTATGTGAGCCGGAGGAGTTATTTGTTATGACCTTTTTTATTGGCTGTGATACGGCTAAAGCGAAGCTAGATATCGCCGTGGTTAATTCTGTGGGGCGTGAAATGCCCGAGTTAACAGCAACCATACTAAACGAACCGAGAGACGTCGCTACTATGCTCTTGACGCTTTCTGGTGCGTATCCCGACGATGAGTTCGTCTGTGTGGTGGAAGCTACTGGATGCTACCACTTGGCGTTTGCTGATGCGTGTTTCGATCTCGGTATCGTCTGTCGCGTTTACAATCCACTCATTACTAAACAGCAGATTAGAGCATCGGTACGAGGGAAGAAAACCGATCGAACCGACGCTCTCATGATCGCCCGACTAGGACTACGTGGCGAAGGTAGGCCATATACACCCGATCCGTACAAAACCACCAAGTATTATGGTCGTGGCTGCCAACGACTATCTGTGTTGAACAGCTCGTTCCGGCAATACAAAAACCACTTCAGTGCGCTCGTTGACGATACAATGAGCGATGAGCTGAGAGAAGTGCTTGACGGTGTTCAGGTAGCCATCAAAGAAGCACGGGCGCAGCTCTACAAAGACTTAGCGGTTTCGGCGGATGGTATAGTTTTTCGCCGGCTTCAAACTATACCGGGCATCGGACCGTACGTAGCTGCCAGTATTATTGGTGAGGTACAAGACATGCGACGTTTTACTACTACCAAGTCTATTATTGCTTATGCTGGACTCGACCCTCGCATTAAGCAAAGCGGCAAAAGCTTAAACAGCACGGGGCGGTTAACGAAACGCGGTTCCAGCTATCTTAGACGGAGCTTATTCATAGCCGCTAACATAGCCAGACAACACGACCCATACTTCCAGGCGCTGTATGACAAGAAAAGAGCTGAGGGTAAGCGGTACACGGTCGCCAACTGCGTTGTTGCGCGGAAGCTCCTCACTATTGCGAGAGCGGTATGGATCACCGAGAAAAATTACGACCTCAGTTTTTGGGATTAATGTGTTGACTTAATATATGAGGTCTTTACGTAACGGAGTTAAAACACGGTGCCGCATGGCAAATCTGTCAAGGTGGAGCGCCCCTTGACGTTTACCATTGGGACGAACGACCTTGACGGGTTTGCTCGGTACGTATAATGAGGCAGTACGTAAAGGAACATGATATTTTCAGCTATAATCTAGATATGAATGATGACACGACCCTTCAGTTCCTCGTAGGCACTACCGACGACGGCAAAACAGTTTACGGAGACTTTAAAAAATCAGGTCACTTTATATCGTCTGGACATGTGGGATCAGGGCATGCAAGCTACGACGAAGCAGCCTTCGTCACAAATCTGCTACAAAACTACTCACCTGATGAATTGCAGTTCGTCATGATTGATCCTAAGCAAGTACAACTGACTCCATATGAGGGTATCTCGTATTTGTGGCGACCGCTATCTCTTACGCCCGAAGATGCAAAGTCTGCAGTAACCGACTTGATAGAAGAGATGGATAGACGATTCGAACTATTTGCTGATGCTAAAATGAACAAAATTGCTGAGTACAACGCAAAGACCGAAGACAAGCTCCCGTTTATCATCCTACTTTGCACCGAGATTGCTGATTTGATGATGGTAGATAACAAGTTCTATGGTGATGCGTTCAACAAAATCTGGATGCTGGGCCAGGCAGTTGGAATTCATATGTATATCGCAACACAGCGTCCAAGCGAGGATGTGCTTCCAGGTGAATTGATGGGTGGCGTATCTGGCCGACTTGTATTTGCAGTAGCGTCTGCTTCTGACAGTGAATGGCTACTAGGCGACTCGGGTGCAGAAAAAATTACAGGGCAAGGTCGCCTCATATTTGCCGAATCAGTTGTAGCGCCGAAACAGAATGTTATGGCCGCCTATGTCTCTGACGAGGAAGTCATTAGAGAAGTTAATCGGATAAAAGACCTCGAAAAATAGAGTTTGCTATAATCTAGTTAGAAGATTCGTGTTCTAACGCTTGCGAGAGAACAGGAATCTTCTTTACTAAAAAATGGCGCAAAGCGCAGCTTGTATCCATAAGTACCACTCTTTCCAAATCATAACGAAATAGTATGTTTGGAAAACGCCCTTTACAAAACTTTAGTTAGCAGTATAGTAAATAGTATGATCCCACGCGAACAATATCTGCAAACACTACGTCAGTTTAAAGACAAAGACGTGATCAAAATTGCCACAGGCGTGCGCCGTTGTGGTAAGTCAACATTATTTGCGTTATTTCAGGATGAACTTCGTCAATCAGGTGTCAAAGACTCCCAGATTATCACCATAAACTTCGAGTCGCCACGCTACATGCTCGAAAACATCAATTGGCGTGACCTCTGGCAGGATATCACCGAGCGGCTAAAGGGCGTCAAACATGCCTATGTCTTCCTGGACGAAATCCAAACCGTACCAGAGTTTGAAAAACTCGTCGACGGACTTTATGTCGAGCCAAATATCGACCTATACGTCACCGGTTCAAACGCCTACTTTTTATCATCTGAGCTTTCGACCGTGCTGTCGGGGCGTTATATCGAGATCAAAATGCTGCCGCTATCACTTGCCGAGTACGCCACGGCATTTCCAAAGCAAACCGACCGTCAAAAACTCTACAGCGACTACGTCAACTTCGGCTCGTTTCCGTATGTCCCAACCCTTCTCAAAGAAGGTGAAGCAGCGGTCGACACCTATTTGCAAGGCATCTACGAAACGGTTCTGTATAAGGATATCATCGCTCGGCTAAACACTGAGGACGAGACCAAAATGCTCAATCTCGTCAAATTCACCATGGACAACATCGGCAACACCACCTCGCCGCGCAAAATTGCCGACACGATGACCAGCAACGGCGACAAGATATCCCACCCCACCGTCGACTCATATCTAAATGCCCTGACCAAAAGCTTTTTGCTGTACCAAGTGGATCGCTACGACGTGAAGGGCAAAAAACTCCTGCAGCGCTATAGTAAATACTACCTGGTTGATATCGGCCTGCGCCAGATGATACTGGGACGAACCATGAGCGGTGACCGTGGGCATATCCTCGAAAATATCGTCTTTTTGGAACTGCTGCGCCGTAACCGCCACGTTTGGATAGGCAAAAACAACGATACCGAAATCGACTTTGTTGTCCAGACCAATAGCGGCGATACCGAATACTACCAAGTCGCCGAAACGATGCTAGGTCCCGAGACACGCGACCGCGAGACCCGTCCCCTCCAAAACATCAAAGACCACTTTCCAAAGTTCATCCTCACCATGGACGCCGGGGAGTATAGCGATAGTGGCATACGACAGCTAAATGCCATTGACTGGCTACTTGGCGAGGACCGTTGAGCCTATGAAACATATAAAACGCGAACAGATACGAACCAGTGGTTTATCGGCTATAATACAAGTAATGATATGTAGTGAAAGAGGGGTATTGTGAGCAAAAATATTGTGGATCTTATTAAATTTCGTCAGTCAGCACTCGATAACTCGTCGAAAGACGACGTCCTAGAAATCAGCCATTTATTCCGAGACAGTATCGACCCCGAACGATTTTTTAGCGAAAGCTACTTTACCGAAGGTATCGACGTTCTGCTCAAAACCGCCTTTGCCCGCTTTGCCGGTCAGGACGACCACGGTGTCGTAAAGCTCACCCAAAACATGGGTGGTGGTAAAACCCACAGCATGATTACCCTGGGCTTGCTTGCAAAACACCCCGAACACCGCAAGCGATTCCTCGGCGACAACTCATTTGAAGGCGACGTACGAGTTATCGGCTTTACCGGCCGTCAAACCGACACCAACCTCGGTATCTGGGGCGAACTCGCCAAACAGCTCGGCAAAGAAGAAGACTTCAAAGAATACTACAATCCACAATTTGCTGCACCTGGCTCCGAAGCCTGGATTACCATGCTCCAGGGTGCGCCAACGCTTATTTTGCTCGACGAGATCCCTCCCTACCTCGTGAACGCCAAGTCAAAAACTGTCGGCAACTCCGACCTCAGCCAAGTCACCGGTATCGCACTCTCGAACCTTTTTAATGCCCTCAACGACAGCCGCCTTGCGAATGTCCTCATCGTTGTCGCCGACCTCGCTGGTAGTCACGCCGAAGGTAGCGAGATGATCAAAGAGGTGATAAAAAACCTCGGCAGTGAAATGCGCCGTGTGTCACTCGACCTTACGCCTGTTAATAACCAATCAAACGAACTGGTAGAGATACTTAAGACTAAACTTATCGAAGTTATGCCTTCTGAGGATGCAATTCGCGAAGTTGCAGATGAATACAAAAAAGTGCTGACCGAAGCTAAACAAATGGGCCTCGTTAATGTCGAGCCAGCCCAGTTTGCATCGCTCATTGTTAAAAACTATCCGTTTCACCCATCGTTCATCGACCTGTATAACCGGTTCAAAGAAAACGAAGGCTTCCAGCAGACGCGCGGCGTTATCCGCCTCGTCCGCAGTATGGTACAGGATATCCACGAAACTAAAGCAAACTTACAACTTATTTCACCGCAAGATATCAACCTGTCGAACCAACGTCTCCGTACCGAAATAGAGCAGCTCAATCCGTCGCTGGCTCCTGCTACTCGTCACGACATCCACAACCTCGACGGCAACTCGGTTGCGCAGCTCAACAGTGCCAAGCGCGGTGATGTGCTTGTCGAAGACGTCGCCCGACTACTCCTCGTATCGTCACTTTCGTCTGTCCCAAACGGCCTCAAAGGGTTAAATGAAACCGAGATTACGGCAATTATCGCCCGTCCAGGCGTCAAGGTCACAGACATCCGCTCGGCACGCGAGCAGCTATACGGCGAAGCCTGGTACCTCGCGACCGACAAAGACAACCGCCTGTTCTTCCAGCAAAACCAAAACTTGAACGCCCAGCTCAAAGCATTGGTCGAGAGTTACGACGAAGAAAGCGCCCGCAAAGAAGTGCGCGCTTACCTAGAGAGTGAGCTCAAACCGACCGTTGGCGACTTGTATCAAAAAGTCCAGGTCTTCCCCGGTATCGAAGAGTTCGATATCAATGCCAAGCAAGTGACGCTCATCGTCACCGAGCCAAGCCACTTCGAAGAAGGCTTGTCGCACGAAGTCCGCCAGTATTGGAGCGAACACTCATACAAAAACCGCTTTTTGTTCATGAGTGGCGAACGTCAAACGTGGGATAGCCTGATCGAAGCCTTCAAGGAACTAAAAGCCGTCAACACTGTCATCAGTGTCATGATCGACGAGCGCGCCTCCGAAAGCGACCCGCAGTACAAAAAAGCCATCGACAAACGCGACAAAACCTACATCCAAATCACCTCGGCAGTCCGTGAAACATTCATCACGCTGTACTTCCCTCGGGGCGACAACAGCGGCGATCGGCTCGACAAAACCGAGATATCATTCCAGTTCACCGGTAACAACTTTGACGCCGAAAAGCAGATCCGTGCCGCACTCATAGAAGAACGCAAATTCAGCACGTCACAAGATATCGAGAGTGCCAGCTTCCGCGACAAGGTAGAAGAGCGCCTGTTTGGCTCACAGCAAAAAGAAATCAACTGGAACGACCTACTCAACAATGCAGCGGCCAACTGTTCGTGGTCGTGGCACCTCACCGAGCAACCCAAATTCCGGGGCTCGCTACATCCAACTGTTTTAACCGCATCGCACCCATATCTACATCTGCAGGCGCAAGCAGCAGCGTCCACGCCTAGCTGTGAGTTAGTTGAAGTAGTAATCTTTGAACCGTAGGATAAACAGCACAATCATAACTGCATAGACAAAGACGACTACATCAACATGATGCTTACGTCCAAACTTTGTAAACTGGAGTGTAGACTGCTTAAACCTTCCCGTAGCTGACTGCAAGTAGTACAGCAGGCCATACCAAAATATAGGCACGATAACTACCCAGCCTACGACACAGAAAATACAGATTTTTCCTAAAACGTACAAACTGACCCCAAAGAACCAAACGCTAAATAAAATCAGAACCAATGAGACAGCCATTACAAAATGACGATACCAACCCAAAAACCTTCCTCCGGACAATAACACTAAGCCACTTGTGGCTAATATTGAAAAGAACACCATCCCTAAGAATGCGTTGGGAAAGCCCATGACTGCGGCTAGTCGATCGCCGAGCACCCCACTACAGTTTACGATTGGGCTTAAGTTACAACCCAAGGCAAGATCAGGATTTTTTAGCATGTGCACCCGTTCGCTGGCCTGCCAAGCCATGGCTATTAACCCTGTAGTTCCACCAGCAGACAGTATAAGATCGTAAAGCCGCTCAAGTTTCAGTGTACCTTTACCTTTCATTAATCTAATAATATTACTTTATGTTCCTAAGCGCTATACGTGTTTACCTAGCCAAAAAAAACTAATTTCTCACATTATGTTTGTGTGATAAAGATCATTGCTCATACGTACCACAGATGATAATTTTCACTAAATAGAAGATGGTAAACTTAGATAGCATAACAACAACGCAGGCCGTATTATTGGCGGTAGCTCTCGTGTGGGACATGGTATGGAAGGGCTTTGCCCTCTGGAAAGCTGCTAGAAATAGCGATCAGGTGTGGTTTGTTGTTATTATAATTATTAACAGCTTGGGTATATTACCGATACTGTATTTATTATTTCGTAAACCAAAACTTACAAAAACGCATTGACCGTGCAGGTACAGGCAGTTATTCTCAGTAAAAGACAACACAAAGAAAGTGACGTTTATGATATTAAAATACGAAGATTTAGCAAAAATACGCGCCAAGCACCGTGGTGAGAAAATTGTTCTCACCAGCGGTACGTTTGATTTGTTTCATGTTGGCCATTTGAGTTATCTTGAGCAAGTGAAGCAGTACGGCGATGTGGTGGTTGTTCTACTCAGCGGTGACAGTAGAGTTAAGGGCAGAAAAGGATCAAGCCGACCAATCATTCCTGAAGTAGACAGGGCGCGCATATTGGATAGTCTCAAGATAGTTGACTATGTTATTGTGGACAATTCAGAGTTAAACCCGAACGTAACTGATTATAATCACCACGAGATCCTCCGGAAACTACAGCCAGACTATTATGTGACTGATGGCCCAGACCCTAGATTCGTCGATTTAATGGACAAGTCTAAATTCATCATTTTAGAGCGAACGCAGCTAGACACCTCGACCACTTCTATCATTGAGCAAATACAAGCGCTCTAGAACGCCCATATCGCACAAGTCAGCTGCTTACCGGCAGAGCCCTGTTGCACTGCTGGCTTATTTAAGCTCATCACGCATTACCCATTACCCATGACCTAGTACATCATCTGCGCCTATGCCCTGTTGGGCTGCTGCGATACTTTTGAACTGCGTTAGAGCAGAAAATGCGAGTCATTGTGAGCCACGCGGTTTGGAGTTCTTTTGTATAAGACAACGCGCTATACTTTTACCATGAAGCAACTTGGCCGCAAAAAAATATACCTTTTGCTGGTTCTAGTGGCTGTAGCGTTAGGTTTAGGTTCTCTCTACGCTTGGGATCAATCTCATAAAGTTGAAACAGTTATAACTGCGACACAAAAAACACAGCTAAAACCGCCCGAACCGAGTGGTGTGCTGAGGTTTGCGGCAATGGGAGATATGCTAGCACATGATAGTGTGATCGCGCAGGCGAAACGTGGTGAGACATATGACTTTAAGCCGTATTTTGCAGGCATTCGTCCGTTGTATGAAAGTGCCGACGCTGTTTTTTGTAATGCCGAGGGTTTGACAACTGGCGCGCAATTTGGCGTGAGTGGCTACCCTTCTTTCAACGCGCCGACAGAATTTGCTCGTGACCTTGTCGAGGGCGCGGGTTGCAACGTGATTGGGCTGGCCAACAACCACATGAATGACAAGGGCCAAACGGCTATTGATGCCAACGTAGCGGTGTGGGAAAATTTGCATTTGTTGGCTTTCAGCGGCGCAAACCGTTCGCCAGAAGAACAGGCCAAAGTGCAGTATTTTACTAAAAATGGTGTCAAAGTTGGGTTTGTGGCGTTTGCTGACTATAGCAATAACAAAAACCTTACTTCCTATGGGGTAAATATTTACCATAATACCGATCTGGTCAAACGTTTGCTCAGCGAAGCCCGAGCAAATGCCGACGCAGTGATTGTGTCAGCACATTGGGGGACGGAAGATGCAAATGTGGTAAACGCTGACCAGACAGCCGCGGCGCAACTGCTTGCTGATAGCGGTGCCGATGTGGTCATAGGGACTGGTCCTCATGTGCTACAGCCTGTAAAAATAGTTGCCGCAGCGGATGGACGCAAAACACTTGTGTGGTATAGCATAGGCAATATGCTTTCATCACAACTGAAGGCTAACGAGCTAACTGGCGTGATTGCAGGTTTCACACTCACGCAAAAAAAGGATGGCGGTGTGCTTGTGTCTTCTCCAACTGCACAGATTACGTTTATGAGCTACGATTGGGCAGCGGCAGACAAAACGGCTCAGCTGCTTGAGACGCGGTCAAATTTGCAACTTCGTACGCTCAGAGATAGTGGAGATACGTCCGTGAATATGTTCGGTTCGCAGTATACGCAGGCCGAACGGGAGAGTTATGTACGATCTACGCTAGGAACTGAAGCGGCTGTTGTCATTACGCCATAGCCGCCGCTTCCTCAAGGTGCTAGCACTGGTGCTGAAAACCAGCCGGAGCTCGGTAGTTATCATACTCGGGACAATAAACTACCAGTCGTGGGTTAAGCAGAATAATTGTGTTAGGGGGCAGTGTTAGTTTTATTTAGTTCACTTAAGGCTGTTTGGAGGTAGGGATAGGCTTCGTCCAGTGTCAGGTTGTTTTTATGTAGAGCGCTAGCGAGGTCATAACCGACATAGCGAAAATGCCATGGTTCGTATTGGTACTGCGTAATCGCAGTTTTATCTGCCGGGTAGCGCAAGATGAAACCGTACTCATAGGAGTGAGCGGCTAGCCATTTGCCTGCTTCGGTGTCGCCAAAGCAGATTTCGAGGTAGCAGACGCGCGAGGAAAGGCTTATATCAAAAGCAAGCCCTGTCTGGTGTTCGCTTTGCCCTGGTTTAGCGCTGAACTTGTTTGCGGACTCTTCACCGTAAAGACGAGAGTAATTTGAAAAGTATGTTTGTTGCAGAGCATACGAACGGAAGCCACTGGCAAGCATAATGTCGTGTCCGGCTGTACTAGCTGCAGAAAAGAGGTTTTTTACCGAGGGCTCAATATCTGAGCGCAGTGACTGCTCTGCTACAGATTTGTCGCTACGAGTTTTAACATCTGGAACACTTAAGTTTGCTGGAACGTAGTTGGGGTCGGCGAGGGGATGCGCCTTGCTTACGAGCACCCAAAGGCTGCTCGGTGTGTTGTAGTCTTCGTGGAGTGCGTCGAAAGGAGCTTCACCCGGGATGAGTATTTTGACAGATGTGGGTTTTACAGGGGATGGCGCAGCGGCAGTTTTTGCCTGCTCTGGCTGCTTCTTTGTAGTTGGTGCTGATATGACCGTTAACCCACCCAGTACAAGGGCTACCAAAGTAAGTAGTACTACTGCCCAGGTCTGTTTCTTCATACCAACTAGTATACCCGACTCACGCCAACCAAAGTAGAAGTTGCTTTTCCCCCGCAGTAAACAGTTCTCTTGAATCCCTGATGGATGACTTTGGATTACCTGCTAGTGTGCGCTTGCCAGCAACTATTTGTTCGCGAAGATTATAGGGGCTTGTCAGTGGGCGCCAAAAAACGTATGATAACAGATAAGATTACTAAAACGAGGGGTCATGACAAACAAAACGTCTGCAGCTGACTACATTGAGCCGTTGCATATAAACGGTATGCGCGGCAGAATGATGTTTTTACCGGCTCGTCATAAAAATGCGCGTAATATTTTGGTTATTTATGGCCATCATTCTTCGCTCGAGCGCTGGTGGGGACTGTCGCAAAATTTTAATATCTACGGAGCAGTGACCGTCCCCGATCTACCTGGGTTTGGTGGCATGGACAGCTTTTATACTATCGGCAAGCCGGCGACACTAGATAATTATGCCGACTATATGGCTGCGTTTATCAAGATGCGGTACAGACGGAAAAAAGTTAGCATTGTCGGCATCTCATTCGGATTCTTAGTCGCCACCCGAATGCTGCAGCGGTATCCAGAACTAGCAAGTAAAGTGGAAGTGCTTGTTAGCGCTATGGGATTTATGCATCGGGATAATTTCAAGTTTTCTCCGGCACGATATAGATTTTATAAATATCTTGCAGAAGTTGTTTCAATTCCGCCATTTCCGATTATTTTTAGACACACTGCTCTAAGCGAACGGGTGCTTCGTGCCGCTTATGCACGGACGAATAACGCAAAGCATAAGTTTAAACAGGCAAATAATAACCCCGATATATTTAACGCCATGATGGACGTAGAAG